>CAZTFG010000005.1:0-53537 GCA_964612725.1 uncultured Lishizhenia sp.
GATTTTGAAATCGGAGAAGAAGTAACAGAGGAATTCAAATTTGCTGACTTTGGAAGAAGAAGCATACTTTCTTTGCGTCAAAACCTGATCTCTCGTATCATGGAGTTAGAGAAAGATAGTCTTTACAAAGCTTATAAAGAGCGTGTTGGTGAAATTATCACCGGTGAAGTTTATCAAGTATGGAAAAAAGAAATCTTGGTCTTGGATGATGAAGGAAATGAATTAATATTACCTAAGTCTGAACAAATTCCATCGGATTATTTCAAAAAAGGGGAAGGTGTTCGTGCAGTTGTTGCTAAAGTGGATATGCGAAATTCGACTCCTGTAATTATTTTGTCTCGAACAGCTCCTGAATTCTTAGAGCGATTGTTCGAATTGGAAGTTCCAGAAGTTTTTGACGGATTGATTACAATTAAACGAATCGTTAGAGAGCCAGGTGAAAGAGCAAAAGTAGCAGTAGAGTCATATGATGATCGTGTAGATCCTGTTGGAGCTTGTGTAGGGATGAAAGGTTCGAGAATTCATGGTATTGTACGTGAATTAAGAAATGAAAATATTGATGTGATTAATTTTACGACGAATCCACAATTATTGATTCAACGTGCTTTATCACCTGCTAAAATTACTTCAATTGAATTAAATGAAGGCGACAAGCGTGCGAAAGTTTTCTTGAAACCGGATCAAGTTTCACTAGCTATTGGTAAAGGCGGAAATAACATCAAGTTAGCAGGTCGCTTGAGTGGCTATGAACTAGATGTATATAGAGATGGTGAGGTTGATATTGAAGATGTTGATTTAGAAGAGTTTGCAGATGAAATTGATAGCTGGATTTTAGATGAATTGAAAGCGATTGGTTGTGATACTGCAAAATCAGTAATTGAAATTGGTGTTGAAGATTTAGTTCAACGAACTGATTTAGAGCACGAAACAGTTGAAGAAGTGATTCGAATTTTACGTTCAGAATTTGAATAAGAATTAAAGAACCTCTTGAACTAGGACTATTATAAAGAAGAGTTAAAAATTATGGCTGGTAAACCAATACGTTTAGGAAAAGCTGCGAGTGAACTTAATGTGGGTGTTTCGACACTTGTTGAGTTTTTAGAGTCGAAAGGGATAAAAATTGATTTAAATCCAAACACAAAATTGGAAGAAGATCAAATGAATTTGTTGCGCGGTGAATTTTCGGCAGATGTTGATTTGAAAGAACAATCAAAAAATTCTATGGCTTCTCGTGAAAAACGAGAAACGCTAAGCTTGAAAGATACGCGTGAGATTGAAATCAAGCAGGAAGCACCGGTAGAGGAGGAAGAAGAAGAGGAAACACCTATCAATCTTGAAGAGATTAAACGATCTGTTCTGGAACCAGTAGAGGTAAAACCAGCTCCAGTTGAGACCAATACAGGTGTTAACGTAGTAGGTAAGATTGACTTGGATGCCCTTAACCAAAAAACAAGGCCCGATAAGAAAAAAGTTGAGCCAACTCCGACGCCTGAACCTATCGTAGAACAACCAGAGCCGGAACCTGTTAAAATTGAAGAGCCAGAAGTTAAAATAGAGGAAGCTCCAAAGGTTGAGAAACCGACTGAAATTGAAACTATTCGTGTTGAGCGTAAGGTGTTAACTGGGCCAACTGTACTAGGTAAAATTGAATTACCTGTCGAAAAGCCAAAAGTAAGTGCCGCTGAGTCCGCTGAGGAACAACGAAGAAAAAGAAAACGAATTAAGAAAATTGAAAATCCAGCTCCAGGTGCTGCTAAGCCAAGTGGATTTAATAAAGAGCCTCAGAAAGGGAAAGTTGAAAAACAAGAAATAAAAGAGGTAGATATTCAAAAAGAGATCAAAGATACCTTGGCTCGTTTATCAAATCAAGGTGGAAAATCAAAAGCTTCTAAAAATCGTAGAGCGAAAAGAGATATCGTTTCACAGCGTCGTCAAGAAGAGATGGCAGCTGCTGAAATGGAAGAAAAAATCTTGAAACTTACTGAGTTTGTTACCGTTTCAGAATTGGCATCCATGATGAACGTGCAATCTACTCAAGTAATTTCAGCATGTATGTCCCTTGGAATTTTTGCATCGATCAATCAACGTATTGACGCAGAAACAATTCAAATAATTGCAGACGAATTCGGGTATGAAACCCAATTTGTGAGTGCTGAAATCGCAGAATCTATCAAAGTTCAAGAAGATACAGAAGATCAATTGGTTGAACGTCCTCCGATTATTACCGTAATGGGGCATGTCGATCATGGTAAAACTTCCCTATTAGATAAAATTAGAAATGCGAATGTTACGGAAGGTGAGGCAGGGGGAATAACCCAACATATTGGAGCTTATTCGGTGACATTGAAGGATGGTAGAAGAATGACTTTCCTTGATACGCCTGGTCACGAAGCATTTACTGCAATGCGTGCTCGTGGTGCTCAAGTTACAGACGTTGCCATCATTATTGTTGCAGCGGATGATGACGTAATGCCTCAAACAAAAGAAGCGATTTCTCATGCGCAAGCGGCAGGCGTTCCGATGGTTTTTGCAATTAATAAAATTGATAAACCGGGTGCAAATCCAGATAAAATCCGTGAGCAATTATCAGCCATGAATATTTTGGTTGAAGATTGGGGTGGTAAATACCAAGTACAAGAAATTTCAGCTAAACAAAATTTAAATATTGATGCGCTACTAGACAAAGTGTTGCTAGAGGCAGAAATGTTGAACTTAAAGGCAAATCCTGATAAAAATGCGGTGGGAACGGTAATAGAATCTTCTCTTGATAAAGGAAAAGGTTTTGTTACCAATTTACTAGTAGAATCAGGTACTATGCGTGTAGGAGACGTGATTTTAGTAGGTAGATACTACGGAAAAGTGCGTGCTATGCATGACGAACATGGGCGATCAGTTAAAGAAGCTGGACCATCTCGACCTGTATCAATTTTAGGTATTAGTGGAGCACCAAGTGCTGGAGATAAATTCAACATTCTTGATGATGAGAAAGAAGCTAAAACTATCGCTACAAAAAGAGAACAGTTATATAGAGAACAGGGTCTACGAACTACTAAACATATTACATTAGATGAGATTGGTCGTCGATTAGCCATCGGAGATTTCAAAGAGTTGAATGTAATTGTGAAAGGAGATGTGGATGGTTCTATTGAGGCGTTGTCCGATGCATTATTGAAATTATCAACCGAAGAAATTCAAGTGAAAATTATTCACAAAGGAGTTGGTGCGATTTCAGAGGCTGATGTCAATTTAGCTTCGGCATCAGATGCCATTATAATTGGATTCCAGGTTAGACCAACCGTTACAGCACGTAAAATGGCAGAAAATGAACAAATCGATATTCGATTATATTCTATCATTTACAAGGCTATTGAAGAAATCAAGGCAGCGATGGAGGGAATGTTATCTCCTGATATCGAAGAGAAAATTGTGGGGTCTGCCGAAATTCGTGAAACCTTTGATATTACCAAGGTGGGTACGATTGCAGGATGTTATGTTATGGATGGTACCATTAAAAGATCTTCTAAAATACGCGTAATTCGTGATGGAATCGTCGTTCATACAGGTGTTCTAGGATCGCTTAAACGATTCAAAGATGATGTTCGGGAAGTGAAAAACAACTATGAATGTGGATTGAATATCGATAAATTTAATGATATTAAAATTGGAGATATTGTAGAAGCATTTGAAGAAGTAGAGGTAGCTAGAAAACTCTAAGCTCTGATTCGCTTAGGTTGTACGGCTGTACCTAATAATTCCTCCCAGCAAATATTTTTCTCTGACAATAAATCGGTATGAACAGAATACTGTGTGCTTCCATCTGGAAATGGAATGCGTTCTATGGATTCATCTAATTGTTCATTCGGATTTTCTTTTTGAAGGAAAAGCATTAGTGGATTAAACCATGAAGCAGACAAGATTACTACCGTTTCAAATGAAAGCGAGCCTGCTTTTACTTGGCAATTTACATGTATTTCATTTTCAAATGAGTTGAACTCGATTCGTGTAATTTGATTTGTTCTATTTTCCATGTTTCTTAATTTTAAACAAAGGTGCTACTTGAAGTACGTAAACTATTTACGTGGATAAATTATTTTCTTGAAATTCTTCTTGAATTTGGGTTAAGTATCCTTTCTTTGATGAAAACGCTAGTCAATAAAGTGAATCATTTTACTTATTTTCGCGTGTAAATTAAACATATGCGCCCTTTTAGAACTATTTGGACAAACGAGGAAAAATTTGTTGAAGTAATAGATCAACGCAAATTGCCTCATTCTTTCGAGGTAATTCAACTCAAGTCATATAAAGATGCTGAAATAGCCATTAAAAACATGACAGTGCGTGGTGCGCCTCTAATCGGAGCGACTGCAGCATATGGTATTTATTTGGCTGTACGTGAAATGATTGAAAATGAAGAAGAAGGAGGTTTTTTAGATCAAGCATTTTCGGATCTTCGTGCATCACGACCAACAGCAGTAAATTTATTTTGGGCATTGGATAAAATGAGGGAAGCTCTTGATAATTCAACTGATTTCATAAGTACCTCTTGGGAGATGGCCGCTCAAATTGTAGAAGAAGATGTGGAAACTTGTCGCATGATAGGGGTTCATGGCCTACCAATAATTGAAGAAATTGCGAAGAAGAAAATGGGTGAGCCCGTTCATATATTAACACATTGTAACGCTGGAATGTTAGGGTGTGTGGAATGGGGCACCGTAACCTCACCTATATATCAAGCGCATCAAAAAGGAATTAAGGTACATGTTTGGGTAGATGAAACCCGACCAAGAAACCAAGGATCAAATTTAACGGCTTACGAATTGACCAAACACGGAATTCCACATACATTGATCGTGGATAATGCGGGAGGACATTTAATGCAGCATAAAATGGTTGATTTGGTTTTAGTTGGAACCGATAGAACAACAAGAAATGGGGATGTTGCCAATAAAATCGGTACCTATTTAAAAGCTCTTGCTGCACATGATAATCAAATTCCATTCTATGTAGCTTTACCTTCAACGACACTTGATATGAGTATTCGTGACGGCTTGAGCGAAATACCGATTGAAGAAAGGGATCAAAATGAAGTAAAATATATAACGGGAAAGCGAGCTGATGGTCTTTTAGATACGGTGTTGATATGCCCAGAAACTACCTCGGCAAGTAATTTTGGTTTTGATGTGACTCCTTCAAAATACGTAACGGCTCTTATTACTGAACGGGGTGTTTGTTCAGCGAATGAATCCGGAATATTGTCCTTATTTCCAGAATATAAAGAGACCGATAAGTCATGAAATTTTTAATTGTTGGGTTAGGTAACCCTGGTGTCGAATACAGTGAAACACGACACAATATTGGTTTTAAAGTCGTTGAAAAATTAGTAGCCGATTTGGGGGGCACATTTTCTTCCTCCAAATTAGCTGACAGAGCGGAAGTGAAAATTAAAGGTAAGGCGTTAATTGTCATAAAACCAACCACTTACATGAATTTAAGTGGGAAATCAGTCAACTATTGGATGCAGGCTGAAAAGATTCAGCGAGAGAATATGTTGGTTATTACGGATGATATTTCGTTGCCATTTGGTAAAATTCGTATGAAAGGAAAAGGAAGTGATGGAGGACATAATGGATTGAAAGATATTCAGGCGGTACTTAATTCACAAGAGTATGCCCGACGTAGGTATGGAGTTGGGAAGGATTCTTCACCTGGAAAACAAGCCGATTATGTATTGGGTAAATGGAAAGTAGAAGAGACAGAAGCATTAAGTGAAAGGGTTGGTATTGCCAGTGAAGCCGTGAAATCGTTTGCGACAATTGGGTTAGGATTGGCAATGACCCAATGGAATAATAAATAATTTCGATATCCACAATTCAATAAATTGTTATCTTTACAATAATTAAAAAGGTATGGGTTGTTCATCGTGTTCAAGTGGGGGAGGTACACCAAAAGGGTGTAAGAATAATGGTACTTGTAGCTCAGGTGGGTGCAATAAATTAGATGTATACGATTGGTTGGGCAATATGGCATTGCCAGATGGACAGTCTACTTATGACATGGTTGAAATTCGATTCAAAAATAGTCGAAAAGGTTTTTATCGCAATCAAAATGGCATTCAACTTCAAGTTGGAGATGTGGTGATTGTTGAAACCTCTCCAGGATATGATGTGGGTGTGATTTCTGTTGTTGGTGAATTGGCAAGGGTTCAAATTCGAAAAAAAGCCCCTGAAATTAAGCCATATGAAGCAAAAAAAGTACTAAGAATTGCTAATCAAGAAGAAATTGATAAATGGATTCAAGGTCGCACTTTAGAAAAAGATGTGATGTATCAAGCGCGTTCGTTGGCTGTGAATTTAAAATTGGAAATGAAAATTTCTGATGTGGAATATCAAGCAGACCTATCCAAAGCAACATTTTATTACACCGCTGAAGGTAGGGTAGATTTTAGACAGTTGATAAAGGATTTAGCAGATAAATTCAAAATTCGTATCGAAATGCGTCAAATTGGTTCTCGTCAAGAAGCTTCTCGGTTAGGAGGTATTGGTTCTTGCGGTAGAGAATTATGTTGTTCAACTTGGTTGACAGATTTTAGAACGGTATCTACATCTGCTGCTCGTTATCAGCAATTGTCCTTAAATCCTCAGAAATTAGCCGGGCAATGTGGTAAATTGAAATGCTGTTTAAATTATGAATTAGACATGTATCTGGATACGATTAAAGAGTTTCCACGATCTGATGTACGATTGAAAACAGAAAAAGGAGTTGCTTTCCATATTAAAACCGATGTCTTTAAACGTCAAATGTGGTATGCGACTGAAGGAGAAATGGGGTTAATTGCATTAGCACCTGAAAAAGTAAAAGAAGTTATTAAATTAAATAAGGAAGGAAAAACACCAAAAGATTTAAAGGATTTTTCGCTTCAGAAGGAAACTGTTGCTAAGGCAGAAGAACCAAGTTATGAAAATGTAGTTGGTCAAGATAGCCTAAATAGATTTGAAAATTCTTTCAAGAAAAAGAAGAAAAAGAAACGTCCTCAGGGGCAAACTGGAGCTATTGGTGGACCAGCGAATGGTAATAAACCCAATGCACCACAGTCTTCTACTAAACCGGCTACCAACCCAAATCAAGGTGCTTCAAATCAGTCAAAAGGAAACAATAGACCTCCAAGAACAAATAATAATCAGTCAAATCAATCAAAACAACCTCCTAAGATTTAAATTATGAAGTTTTTGATTTTTACTATTTCTTTGGTATTACTGGCTTCTTGTGGAGATAATTCGATAGTTAATGAGTCGTTCGAATTTAAAAATGCCACGTGGAAAAAATCGGATAAACCCAAGTTTACAGTAGAAATCAAGGATACCACAAAATTGTATGATTTTGTTTTTGTAATTCGTACCACAACCTCCTATGCTTACAGTAATATGTGGTTGTATCTAAATTCCATTGCTCCTAAAGGAAAACCATCAAAAGAGGCATTACAGGTGCGAATTGCTGATGAAACCGGTCAATGGTTAGGTAATAAAACAGGAAGCTCTGTTGAACATTATGTCAAATTTTCAAAAAGGAAATTACCACTTATTGGCAAGTATTCTTTCGAATTAAATCTTGCTACGGTAGAAAACCAGCTAGATAATGTATTGGATGTGTCGTTTACTGTAAGAGAATCTGATGTTTCTAAAAAATAGAAATTCTATTTTAAAAATTGAATATTTCGTTTTAACCCCTCCAATTTCGTTCGTTTAACAGCACTGTTTTTGAAGAGATTATTGAATATATCTTCGCTCAACTCTTTCCAATCATTCGTCTTCATTTCCAGTAATAATGGGTTAGGTTTAAATCTTTTTTCTTGAGTTATTTTTGAAAATCGATTCCATGGACAAACATCTTGACAAACATCACATCCAAACATCCATTGGTCCATTTTGCCAGAAAATTCCTGCGGTATTAATTGGTCTTTCAATTCAATTGTCAAATAAGAAATGCATTTGGATCCGTCAACAACATACGGTTCAACGATTGCTTCTGTTGGGCAGGAGTCGATGCATTTTGTACAGGTGCCACAATAATCTTTCATTGGTCCATCTGGTTCAATTTCAAGATCAATGATTAATTCAGCAATAAAGAAGAAACTACCTGTTTGAGGTTGAATTAAATTTGTGTTTTTACCAATCCAGCCCAATCCTGATTTTTTTGCCCAAACCTTGTCCATAACCGGTGCAGAATCAACAAACACACGTCCATTCACGTCACCTATTTTTTCCTTTATATACCGAAGCAGTTCATTCAATTTATCTTTAATGACAAAATGATAATCTTCACCGTAAGCATATTTAGAGAGTTTGAAGGAATCAGCTGTTTGGGTTTCCTCAGGAAAATAGTTCAATAAAAGGGATACAATGGTTTTTGCATCATCTACTAATAATCTTGGGTCCAATCGCTTATCGAAATGATTAGCCATATAACCCATCTTTCCGTGATAATTATGTGCTAACCAATTTTCTAACCGAGGTGCTTCTTCTTCTAAAAAACTGGCTTTAGAGAAACCACAGGAGAAAAAACCAAGATCGTAGGCTTTGTCCGAAATTATTTTTTTTGAATCCATTTAGAATAATCCACCTTGTGACCAACCTAAGTCTTTGCCTAAATGTTTAAATGCCTTATCAGTTGCTTTTCTACCGCGTGGCGTTCGCATCAAAAATCCTTCTTGAATTAAGAACGGTTCATAAACTTCTTCTAAGGTTCCTGCATTTTCGCCGATAGCAGTAGCAATTGTGGTTAATCCAACAGGTCCTCCGCTGAATTTTTCAATTATAACTTTTAGAATACGAATGTCCATTTCGTCTAATCCATTAGCATCTACATTCAATGCATTTAGGGCATATTCAGTTATTTCATCGTCAATTCTGCCTGAGCCTTTGATTTGAGCAAAATCCCGTACTCTCCTTAACAAGGCATTTCCAATTCGCGGCGTACCTCTGCTTCTACTGGCGATTTTAAACGCAGCATCTTCATCAATGGCTATTCCCAATAGACTTGCTGATCGTTCGATAATCAGTGTTAGTGTTTTAGAATCATAATATTCTAATCGAGAATTTATTCCAAATCGAGCTCGTAACGGAGAAGTTAGTAAACCGGATCGTGTTGTGGCGCCAATTAGTGTAAATGGATTCAGATTTATTTGAATACTTCTGGCGTTGGCTCCTGTATCTATTAAAATATCAATTACATAATCTTCCATAGCCGAATACAAATATTCTTCGACTACAGGACTCAAACGATGGATTTCATCAATAAACAACACATCACCTTCACCTAGATTAGTCAATAGACCGGCTAAGTCACCTGGTTTATCCAAAACGGGACCGCTGGTAACTTTAAAGCCAACTCCTAACTCGTTAGCAATGATATTTGCTAATGTGGTTTTACCAAGGCCAGGAGGACCATGTAAGAGAACATGGTCAAGGGGTTCATTTCTTAATTTGGCTGCTTGAACAAAAATGGATAAATTTTGAACAATAGGATCTTGACCCGAAAAATCAGACAAATATTTAGGTCGCAGTACCTTGTCGTAGTCTTGTTCTCCGTTGCTTTGAGCCTCCTCTCTATAATCAAATGAATCTTCCATGTTCTTAAACAAATGTACAAAGAGTTTTATGAATTAAACTGCGAAATAGCAAAGGAAGTATTGATTTTGGGAGTGAAAAGAAAGTTATTTTAAAATTCTACCTTCTACTGCAGCAATTTTATTTTTATTCGCTAATTGACCACATGCAGCATCTATATCTTTTCCTCTGCTTCTTCGTATATTAACAATCATATTTTTACTCTCTAAAATAGAAGCAAAAGTATTCACCTTAGCACTGTCTGCTTGTTGAAATTCCCCATCATCAATGGGATTATATTCGATGATATTTATCTTACATGGTACACATTTAGCAAATGCAGCTAATTCAAAAGCATCCTCCGGTTGGTCGTTAAAGTCTTTAAAAATGATATATTCGAAGGTGATTCGGCTACCGGTTTTCTCATAAAAATAAGATAGAGCATCGGATAATTCAGCTAAATTATTGGATTCATTTATTTCCATTATCTTGTTTCGCTTCATATCGTTGGCAGCGTGCAAAGAAAGTGCTAAATTGAATTTAACTTGATCATCGCCTAATTTCTTAATCATTTTGGATATTCCAGCAGTTGAAACTGTAATTCTCCTCGGTGAAATACCAAGACCTTCATCAGAGCAAAGTAACTCGGTTGATTTTAATACATTTTTATAATTTAGCAACGGTTCACCCATTCCCATGTATACAATATTAGTTAAGCCTTTTCCATGGTTTGTGAGCGATTCTTCATTTAAAAAAACGACTTGATCTACGATTTCACCTGCAGATAAATTACGTAATAATTTTAATCTTCCGGTTGCGCAAAAAGTACAGGACAAGCTACAACCAACTTGAGAGGAAATACAGGCCGTTGTTCGAGATTTTGTTGGAATTAAAACCCCTTCAATCACTTGTGATTCACCAATGGAAAAAGCACATTTCACCGTTCCATCCTTACTGATTTGTTTATCAGAAAGGTGGATATGATCTATGTAAAATTCTTCGGATAAAAGCTCCCTGAAGCTAGAAGGGAGATTGGTCATTTCGTCAAAAGAGTGAGCATTTTTTTTCCATAACCATTCAAATAACTGCTTGGCTCTAAATGATTTTTGACCAATTGATTGTAAATATTCTTGAAGATCAACCAAATTGAGGTTGCGAATATTTTTTTTCAATGAAGGTGTCATGAATGAAGTGGGATGCGCTGCGCTGAATTTATCTGTTCAACATTACGGGCATTACCAACATTAAAATGTCTTCTTCCTGATTTTCAGGTAAATTAGGCATTAATAAGCCCGCTCTGCTTGGAATACTCATAGCTAAACGAATTTCCGGCGTGTCAAGGTTACTCAACATATCCATCAGAAAGCGAGAATTAAATCCGATTTCCATATCATCTCCGTCATACTGACATGTTAGTCTTTCGCTAGCTGCATTTGAGAAATCAAGATCCTCCGCTGATAATAATAATTCAGATCCCGCGAGTTTAAGCTTAATTTGATGAGTCGTTTTATTTGAAAAAATAGAAACTCGTTTTATTGAACTTAAAAATTGTTGTCTATCAATAGTTAATACATTCGGATTTTCCTTCGGAATTACTGCTTCATAATTAGGGTATTTACCGTCAATTAATCGACAAATCAAAGTTAAATCATTAAAAGTGAAAATAGCATTGGATGTATTAAATTCAATAGATAGTTCCTCGTCGCCACGAACATTTGACTTCAATAAATTAAGTGGTTTTTTAGGTAAGATGAAAGAAGCGTTTCCGTCAGCAGCAAAATCTTTGCGGGTATAACGAACAAGTTTATGAGCGTCTGTTGCAACAAATGTGATCTCTTTTTCAGAGAATTGGCAATATACACCGCTCATCACAGGACGTAATTCATCATTTCCTGTTGCGAAAATTGTTTTGTTTATCGCTCTTGATAAAATTTCGCCCGTTATTTTAACAGAGCTTTTATTTTCTAAAACAGGTAGTTTTGGATATTCTTCCGCATTAAAACCTACCATTTTTGAATTACCGTTGTCGTAGCCAATTTCAATTCCGAAATCAGTATTCACTCGGAAGGAACAAGGTTGATCCGGTAAATTCTTCAATACATCTAGTAATAACTTTGCAGGAATAGCAATTTTTCCGGCTTCTTCCATTTGCACTTCCAATGAAGTCATCATGGTTGTTTCCAAGTCAGAGGCTAAAACGGTTAATTTGTTATCAACAATTTCGAATAAGAAATTATCTAAAATTGGCAAACTGCTGTTTGTGCTTAGTACACCTGAAATACTTTGTAAATGGCGTAATAGGGTTGTACTGGAAACAATGAAATTCATATGTGTAGTTTAACTTTTGAAACGCAGCGAAGGTAAGTACTTTAACTCGTGCTTGAATACAAAATTAAAAATATTTATCTACAGTCAATAGTTTACAAACCTAAAAGTTCGGATACGGAGTTCCTGGAAACAAAATGATAGTTTTGTTTCGCTGTTTCGAAAATAGATAATCCCAATAATCTGTGATCAGGGGTTTTGTTTAGTTCATTGTAGATAGGAATCAAATATTTTCTTCGACCTACCTTAGTGATGAATTGCTCCATGGGTAAAAAGGCTGGTTTATAATCGCTACGAATCGATAATAAGTACCATTCTGTCATTACTTCTGCATTTCCCCATCTTGAAAAATTCATGTAGGCATCGGCTAACGCAAGTTTTTCAGGATCCATAAACATAGGTAGTGACCGAATAAATTCTATCCATTCTTGCGTGGAAAAATCGGTACGCTGAATTTGTTTTGTAACCCTTTTTTTTCGCCATGATTTTGGTATGGGTTCATAAGTGGTTTTAGGTTCAAAAATATCATCTCCCGCAGCAAATGCTTTTGCGAGTTGTTGCATGTATTTGAATTTTTTTGATTGAATTTTAACACAACTTTTGGGAATTCCTGGTTGGTAAACCCACTCGTCAATATTAAAATTAATCCGATTAGGTTCTAGTAATTCTCTTTTTAGGTATTCTATGAATTTCTCAGTGCTTATCGTTTGAAAAGCAAAAGCATTGAAGTATTTGTTTAAGAAAACATCCATTTTCTCTCTTCCTACTGCCTTTTCCAAGGTTTTCAAAAAGAATGCTCCTTTTATGTAGGCTACTTGTGTTAAACCATCACCAGGGTTGCGGTTTTTTAAATCCAGTTTTAAGTGAGTGTCTGATAGTCGATTGTCTTTTTTAAATTGTTTTAATTCATTTTTCAACTCTCCAAATTCGATTAATGCGAGCATTTCAACATATTCAGAATCGGCTATCTCTTCCATGATTCGATGCTCAAAGTAAACCGTAAACCCTTCATTTAGCCAGAAATCGTTCCAGGTGCGATTCGTTACTAAATTCCCAGACCAAGAATGTGCTAGTTCATGAGCAATTACAGACACTAAACTTTTATCCCCTGCAATAATTGTTGGATTAACGAAGGTTAAACAAGGATTTTCCATTCCACCGTAAGGAAAAGAATAGGGTAGTACTAATAAATCATATTTTCCCCATCGATAGGGGCCATACAACTTTTCCGCTACGGAAATCATGTTCGGTAAATCTTCGAATTCTTTTTTTGCCTTTGCGAGTAATTCAGGCTCTGCGTATATTCCACATGTGGTTGAAATAGGAGCATAATTAATATTGCCTACAGAAAGAGCAATTAAATAGCTTGGTATAGCCTTCCTCATTTCAAAATGATACAATCCGGTATTGTTCTTTTCAATTGGATTCTCGGCACTCATAACAGCCATTAGGTCTTGTGGAACTTTTACGTCGGCACTATAAGTGAATCGATTTAAGGGTGAGTCTTGAAGTGGTATCCATGTTCGGGTCAGAATTGGTTGACCTTGGGTATACAAAAAAGGATGGTTTTTTCCTTCGGTTTGCACCGGGGCTAGCCAATCTATCGCTTCTGTTTTTGAAGTGGTTTGATAGTAAATATTGACAAATTGTGTTGTTTTTTTGATCACTACGATGAGGGGTTGACCAAGTATGGAATCCTTATCCCACGGACCAATAACAAATTCGGACTCCGTTTCTGATCCTTTTTTTCCTAAGGTGATTTTTTGAATTTGCAGGTGCTTAACATCAAAGATTATGGTGTCCGAGTTGTGTTTATCAAGTGTATGTCGGGCCACACCATAGATTGTTTTATTTTTAAAATTAACATCAAGATCAAGGTGCAAATGCTTGGTTTTAACTTGGTCCACATTCGCATAACTATGATCATCTTTTTCGGTGTCAACCCAAGTTGTTTTTTGCTTAGCCTTTTTTTTATCCGCCTCCTGGCAAGAGGTCAAACTAACCAATCCAATTAAAATGAAATAAAAGATGATTTCTTTCATGGAATCACGAAATTAAACTAAAAGACTTAATCACGAAAATTTGATTGATTAATTGTTCGGATGAATTTCACTTAAATAGACTTGTTCCCATTGATTTGGACAGGGAATTAGGTGCTTTTTAGCTTTTAGGTAATGCAGGTCCATCAATGTGGTATAACCAGAGAAGGAGTAAACAGTTTGTGCTTGAATCATATAATGATCAATGGTTTTCCAGTCTGTAGTCGCAATAAATTCGGACGAACTTTCGGTTTGAGTGGAAAGAGAATCTATTGCTGCGGGAGACCCAATGATTATTTTCTTTTCATTCTCGGGGCATTTTTCATTAAACAAACGATACAAAAAATCGTAGTGAACTCCAGGGCCACTTAAGAGAAGCAATGCATATGGTTTTTTAGTTAAGGTGATGGGATTCAATTTTTCAAATCGAGATAAGATTCCTACATAGAATTGTTTTTTTGGTTTTTTTATGTCGGATAATTCCCCTCCTAATTTAAGTGTTTTATCATCAACAATCCACACATAATCGAACAGATTAATCCAGTAATTGTGGAGGAAAAGGAACAATCGCCCAACTCCTTTTAATCGAGGAGTCACCTGGTGGGTAAGAAAAATACTTGCGCAGCTTCTGGTTCTAAATCCATATCTATGATCAGCAATAATCAAATCAATTTTATGAGACGCTACAAATATTTCGACTTGCTTAGGTTCTTGCCGAATAAATTGAAAGAGTTTTCTTTTTTTTTTCCAAAGCTCCGAAAAAAAAGAGTTACTGGAAGAGAATGAAAAAGGATATCCTTCGTGAGAAATTGTTTCTATTGTTGGAAAGTAGGTTTTAAAAATGTGGAGTTGATCTTCACTTCCTGCCACTACGCATGTATTTCCTTGTTTTTCAAGTTTGTGAATCAATCCAATGCATCGAGAAACATGTCCCATTCCCCAGTTTAAGCAGGAAATCAGTATTTTTTTGTTTCGTACCTCGGTTAATTGCATTTCAATTCAAAGCTAATCAAAAGATAATTAGTGTGAAAAATAAGCTGAAATTTAGTCAGATTGAAATAGAAATGATTTCTTTCATTACCTTTAAGGCTTAAATAGAAAAACGCAAGATTATGACGGACTATAACGAATTTAGAAAATACGCTACTAAACATATGGGAATTAGTAGTATGCATGTTGAACATTACATTGAATCTTCATTAACACCCTACATCATAGAAGAACGATCTTTAAATATGACGCAAATGGACGTCTTTTCGCGTTTAATGATGGACAGAATCATTTTCTTGGGGACAGGTATTAACGATCAAGTGGCAAATATTATCAATGCACAATTATTGTTTTTGGAATCCGCTGATGCGAAAAAAGATATTCAGATTTACTTGAATTCTCCAGGAGGTTCCGTTTATGCCGGTTTGGGAATTTATGATACCATGCAATATATTCGTCCAGATGTAGCAACTATTTGTACTGGAATGGCTGCTTCAATGGGAGCAGTACTTTTATGTGCTGGTGCTGATGGTAAACGATCTGCATTGAAACACTCTCGAGTTATGATTCATCAACCACTAGGAGGTGCACAAGGTCAAGCTTCTGACATTGAGATTACTGCTCGCGAGATTCAAAAATTGAAAAAAGAACTTTATGACATAATTGCTCATCACAGCAAACAAGATTATGAAAAAGTTTGGTCAGATTCAGATCGTGATTATTGGATGACATCGGAAGAAGCAAAAGACTACGGAATGGTAGATGAAATTTTATTGCGTAATCCGAAATAATTTAAATACTTTTTTCAATGGCTAAAAAAGAAGCCAACTGCTCATTTTGTGGCTCTAATAGAGCAGACGTGGGTATGTTGATTGCAGGTGTTACAGGACACATTTGCGATTCTTGTGCAATTCAAGCTGAACGAATTGTGCGTGATGAATTTGCATTTAAACAAGGAGATAAAGAGGTTTTAACAAAAGAAAATAGCGGATTTCAGCTTAAAAAACCGATAGAAATTAAAACCTTTCTGGATGAATATGTAATTGGACAAGAAGAAGCGAAACGCGTGTTGTCTGTTGCTGTATACAACCATTATAAACGAATCAATAATCCTTCAAAAGCGGAGGAAGTGGAGATTGAGAAATCGAATATTATGCTTGTTGGACGAACAGGGACCGGAAAAACGTTGCTGGCAAAAACAATTGCAAAATTGCTTAATGTTCCTTTCTGTATTGCTGATGCTACCGTTTTAACGGAGGCAGGTTATGTGGGAGAGGATGTTGAAAGTATTTTGTCAAGACTTCTTCAAGCTGCTGATTTTAATGTTGAACAAGCTCAACGAGGCATTGTTTTTATAGATGAAGTAGATAAAATTGCACGCAAAGGAGACAATCCATCGATTACCCGCGACGTGTCAGGCGAAGGGGTACAACAGGCTTTGTTGAAATTACTTGAAGGAACAGTTTCTAGTGTTCCACCTCAAGGTGGCAGAAAACATCCAGAACAAAAAATGGTTCAAATCGATACACGAAATATTCTATTTATTTGCGGCGGAGCATTTGATGGAATTGAAAAAATAATTGCCGGAAGGGTGAATAAACAAACCATTGGGTTTTCATCGGATGAATCCCAACGAGTTGAACAAGACTCATTACTTCGGTACATTAATCCAACGGATATAAAAAGTTTTGGTCTGATACCCGAATTAATTGGTCGCTTTCCTGTACTGAGTTATTTGGAACCGTTGGATGAAAATAGTTTGCGTAGAATTTTAACAGAACCTAAAAATGCGTTAACCAAACAATACATAAAATTGTTTGACCTGGACGATGTAAAGTTATCCATCGATAATGAAGCGCTTGATTTTATTGTGACCAAAGCAGTTGAATTTAAATTAGGAGCTCGTGGGTTGCGTTCAATTTGTGAAGCAATTTTAACGGATGCGATGTTTGAATTGCCTACGTCTGGAAAAAAATCATTTAAATTGACCCGTCATTATGCCGAAAATCAGTTTGCAAAGTCAAAATTTACGGTGTTAAAAGCAGTTTCCTAATTTGATATTATGCAGGTTAAAGTAACATTTAATTCAACTAACGAGCTTCCCAAATATGAAACTCCTCTGGCTGCCGGAATGGATGTAAGAGCGAATATTGAGCAGCAAGTTGAACTAAAACCGATGGAACGAAAATTAATACCAACTGGTTTGTTCATGGAAATTCCAGCTGGATACGAATGTCAGGTTCGTCCAAGAAGCGGTTTAGCCTTGAAAAAAGGACTTACTGTGTTAAATTCGCCCGGAACAATTGATGCAGATTATAGAGGCGAAGTAGGAGTGATATTAATAAATCTATCAGCTGAAAATGTTACAATAGAGCCTGGTGAACGCATTGCACAATTGGTATTTGCTCAGGTGGAACAAGCCGTTTGGTCAATTGCGGATACGTTGACCCAAACAGAGCGTGGTGCTGGTGGCTTTGGTAGTACAGGATTAAAGAGTTAATTAAAAGTTAATGGTATGAAAATTATAGTGCCGATGGCAGGAAGAGGAAGTAGATTGCGTCCTCATACGTTGACAATCCCTAAACCGCTTGTGCCCGTTGGTGGTAAGCCAATAGTGCATAGATTAGTGGAAGATATTGCAGAGGTTTGTACGGAGCCTATTGATGAAATCGCTTTTATTATCGGTGATTTTGGAAAAGAAGTAGAAAATGAGCTGATCGCTGTTGCAGCAAGTTTGGGAGCGAAAGGAACCATACATTATCAACATGAACCATTGGGGACCGCTCATGCCGTATTGTGCGCTGAATCAGCTTTAGAAGGTCCAGTTGTGGTTGCATTTGCTGACACCTTATTTCAAGCGGATTTTAAACTTGATCCAACCGTTGATGGCATTTTGTGGGTTAATCAAATCGAAGACCCGAGTGCTTTTGGAGTAGTTCAATTAGATCAAGATGGAAATATTGTAGATTTTGTAGAAAAACCAAAAGAATTCGTTTCTGATTTAGCCATGATTGGAATTTATTATTTCAAAGATGGAAATCGATTGAAACAAGAACTCAATTATTTGATTGAAAATAAGGTGATGAAAGGGGGGGAATATCAGCTGCCGGACGCCATGCGACGGTTAACGGAAGCAGGATTTAAATTAAAACCAGGTACTGTCTCAGAATGGTTAGACTGTGGAAACAAAGAGGTAACTGTACATACTAATCAGCGCGTGTTAGAATATGATTGGACTAAGAATAAAAATTTGGTAAATGATGACGTGAAAGTACATAATGCCACGATAATCCCACCTTGTTTTATAGGGGAAGGGGTGGTTATTGAAAATTCAGTTGTTGGTCCACATGTTTCAATAGGAGCTGGTTCAAAGGTGAGAAATAGCGTTGTGCGAAATTCTATTATTCAAAATAGTTCTTCAATTTTAGATTCAATACTTCATGATTCAATGATTGGGTCACATGCAACCGTTCAAGGACAAAAAGCGAATCTTAGCCTAGGAGATTATTCTTCCATACAGATTTAATAGGTCAAAATGGTAAAGTACTTTGTGATTATTATTCTACTTACTTCATGTAAAGTAGTCTCTAATAAAAAGGAGGATAGTAGGAGCGATGTTGACTTGAAAGAATATACCCAGCTCTTTCATCAAGGATTACGAGCCAAAATGAATGGACAATTAGATGAAGCGATCGGATTCTTTTTAAAATCAACTCAAATAGATCCAAGTCAAGACGCTCCTCATTTTGCATTAGCACAATGTTATTTGATGAAAAATGAGCTTCAAAATGCTTCGGTTTCAACAAAAAAAGCAGCAGAACTTGATCCGTCTAACACGTGGTATTTGCAGGAGCTCGCCTACATGTATAAAGAATTAAATGATGTAGAAAATGCTTCTAAAACATACAAACAACTTCTAAAACTTCAACCAAACAAAGCCGAATGGCTTTATGAATATGCCTCGTTGCTTGAAAATACCGGTAAATTATCGGAGGCTATCGAAATGCTATCCAAAACAGAAAATGAAATTGGAATTAATACAGGTATAGCGATTCGTAAATTTCATTTGTACTTGAAGCTTAAGAATGAAAAGGAAGCTTTACAAACCATAGAAACGGCGAAGAAAAAATTCCCGAAGGATGCACGATTAATTGCAACCGAAATTGATTATTATTTTGAAACAAAACAGGATCAAAAAGCTTTTCAAACGATGGAGGTATTGGTGAAAGCCGATCCCAGTAATGGAAATGCACACAAACTATTGGGAGAGTATTATTTTCGCTCAAATCAACGAGAAAAAGGGATAGAAGAATTTGTGTCGGCCATAAAATGCGATTTAACGATAGACGATCGAATGAAAATGGCAATACAATTATTTGATGTCAATGCGTCAAACGAAATAATGGAAGAATTAGTCAATTATATTGTGGAAGTTTTTCCTGATAATGCTAAATCGTATACATTTAAAGGTGATTTTTTACAACGTATTGATAATAAAAAAGATGCTTTACTGGCATACAAAAAAGCGCTTGAATACGATAAATCAAAGTATTTGATTTGGCAAGAAGTTTTATTACTTGACTATGAGGAGCAGAATTTTGTGGACTTAAGACAAGATGCCGTAAATTGCTTAGAACTTTTTCCGACCGTAGCAAATGTATATTTAATGGCAGGATTAGCTTCCAATCAATTAAAAAAATATGACGAGGCTATTGAATTTATAACAAATGGAATAGACTTTGTTATGCCCAATGATAAATTATTGGCAGAATTTCACGGGCAATTAGGTGAGGCATATTTTGGAAAGAAAGATTTGGGTAAGGCAAAAGATAATTATAATGCAGCTATAGAGATTGATACTAAAAATATTATTTTGAAAAACAATTATGCATATCGATTAGCCTTTTATAAAAATGATCTTTCCTTGGCAACTCGTTTGATTGATGAGGTTGTTGGATCTAATTCATCTTCAAAATACAAAGATACCCAGGGATATGTGTATTTTCAGGATGGAAGGTTTGATAAGGCGCTAACTATATTTTTAGAGATATATGACGACAGAGCAGATTATATGTTGACCGAACATTTGGGAGATGCATATTTTAAAACAGGAGATAAAAATAACGCCTTGAAATATTGGAAAAAGGCATTGCAATTGGGGGCTAAAAATAAAATGTTAAATCTAAAAATTGAGAAAATTGAGTATTTTGACCCACAATATTAAACTTAAAATAGTTGGATTGTTGATGCTGCTGAATGGTGGCATTCATGGTCAAAATCAGTATTTACAAGCTGATTCAAGTTCAATCAAGGAGAGTGTTTTGACTTTAATAAAAAACAGACCTGATTTCTTTTATTCAAAAATTGGAGTTGAAATGAATGCAACAAATCCCGATTTTAGTGCAGATATGCGTTTGTCAACAAGAGTAAAAAAGGATAGCCTTGTTTTTGCTAATGCGAATTACATGGGAATTCAGGCAGCAACTGTTCATATTACCCAATCTAATGGCGTGTTGTTAAACCGTTTTTCGAAGTGCTACAGCGAAGGTAATGTTGACCTCCTTGCGGATTTAATTGGTATGGAATTAGAACTTCGTGATTTAGAAGAATTACTTCTTGGCTTACCTGTTTATTTTCCTAAGTTGGACAGTAAATTATTGATCTGCAAAAAGGATTCTCTAGGAAGTAATATCGTAACTTATTCTAGTAATTTGCGTACGAACAAACCAACTCCTAGTTGGGTAGATATAGTTTATACTTTTGATGATTCTTTAACGTATATGAAACAAATGAAAATTCAGTTGCCATCAGATTCCATTTTAGTTAATTGGAATTGTGCTGAATATCAAGATGTATCTTCATTTCGTATTCCTTCTCTAGTTACCATATCGATTCAAAAAGGAGAATCACTGATTGACTTGCAGCTAAAATACAATGCTGTGGAAATTAATGTTCCTGAAAAAATTGAATTTGAAATTCCGGAGAACTATGACAAGTGTAAGTAAATTTCTTTCGCTATTTATTGGTTGTTTTTTTTGCTTATCCATTTTATATGGCCAAACTAAAAGCGAAAAACTCAAAAAGGATCAAGTAAAAATTGAGAAACGTATAAAAAACACCAAAAGTTTACTTGATAAAACCAAAACAAAAGCACAATCATCTTTGCAAGAATTGGAATTGGTTGATGCACAAATTGCTAGTAGAGAGATGCTTGTTCGAAATTTTGATGAGCAAGTCCGTTCGGCGGAAATGGAGATGATTGGCAAAGCTAATGATATAAAACATATCAAAT
This sequence comes from uncultured Lishizhenia sp., assembly GCA_964612725.1. GTDB lineage: Bacteria > Bacteroidota > Bacteroidia > Flavobacteriales_D > Crocinitomicaceae > UBA952. Next base: position 21,249 of record CAZTFG010000005.1, read on the forward strand.
CTCGTCAACAAATTCTAAAAAAACAGTTTCGAATAATGCTTTTACATGCATATAAAAACCGGAATAAACTGGGTAAATTGATGTATGTTTTTTCTGCTAAAACGTATGCAGAAGCATTACAACGCAACAATTATATAGAAAAAATGAAGGAAATTGAAAAAACTCAATTTCAACTACTTACCAAAAATCAACAAATCATTCAGGGTGAATTTTCCCTGATAAGTGCAGAGAAAACCATAAAAGAACAAGCTTTAACGGAGAAAATTTCTGAAAAAGCACTTATTGAAAAGGATAAGGAATTGAAAGAAGTGTTATATCAAAAACTGAAACGGGAGGAAGAAACACTGCGCAATAATTTGGCACAAGATGAAAAAGAAAAGCAACTCTTAAAAACAAAAATAAACGCTGCTATTCAGGATGAATTAAAAAAGGCACAACAGCCTAAAAAGAAACAATCTTCAAAAAAATCAAAAAATACAACCAGTAGTAAGTCAAATTCCAAAACAACAAAAGAAGCAGGTAAAACAACCATCAAAAAAGAACCTGCGGTTACTTACACTGAAACGCCTGAATCAAGTGCCCTAGGATCCAATTTCTCAGGCAATAAAGGTCGCTTGCCTTTCCCTGTTGGGAGTGGTACAATTACAGAAAAATTTGGAACCAATCCACATCCAACGATAAAAAATGTTTTTACCAATAACAACGGAGTTGATATCAGCACGGCAAAAAATGCCAGTGTAAGATCGGTTTTTGAAGGTGAAGTTACAAGTGTATTAACTATTCCGGGTGCTGGAAAAGTAGTAATTATTAAACATGGGAATTATCGTACCGTATATAGCAATTTGAAAGACACGTATGTCAATGTAGGAACCAAGGTTAATACTAAACAATCTATTGGCTCTTTATTGACTCATGAATCCGGAACGATGTCCATTGTTCACTTTGAAATACATTCAGTTAGCGGAGGAAGCATTCAATGCCTGAATCCATCCCTTTGGTTGAGTCGTTAATTACCTGGGAAATTGAAACCGGGGATTATAAAGAAATTCTTTATCCGTTAAGGTATATAAGAAAGAAATGATATCTTTTTGGTCATTGGAAGAAAGTGGGTTTATTTTTCTTAATTCTTTACTGAGAAAAGGCGTTTTGGGATGTAATTGAGCATAATGTGCAAGTACATCTTTTAATTTCTTAAATCTTCCATCATGCATATAAGGAAAAGTAAATTCTATATTTCTCAACGTGGGAACTTTGAATAGAAATGAATCTTTATAATATTCAGTAAATCCAGCTCTGCCATAATCTTTTAAGTATAAATCCATCGGCAGTCCATTGCTTTTTAATTTGTAATTGGAAAACAAGGGCTCTTGGTGACAGGAAGCACATTCTTTTTTGAATAATTTGTATCCTTTTTCTTGTTGTGCTGTGAACGAATATCCTGGCTCCTTCCGCATGATTTTATCGTAAATTGAATTACTTGAAACAAGGTTTGCCGTAAACATAGCCATTGACTTAAGCATTTTACGAACCGTGATTTCATCATCACCCCATACTGTTTTAAAAAGGGAACGGTAGATAGGATTAGTTTGCAACCTTGCAACTGCTGAATCTAAGTTGAAGTCCATTTCATCATGATGTCGAATTGGCTCCATAGATTGTCGTTCAATATTTCCCATGGCACCATCCCAATTAAAATATGGATTCCAGGCCATGTTTATCAAGGCGGGTGCATTTCGTCTACCTATTCGTCCTTCAATTCCATGACTTAATGCATGATCGGTATGAGCAAAACCGGAAAATGAAACATGACACGTAGCGCAAGAAATCGTATTGTCTCTAGAAAGTATGGGGTCATAAAATAATTTCTTTCCAAGTTGAAATTTCTCTTCAGTAAAAGGATTTCCTTCAAAGTAATACAAGGGTTTTGGCCATCCCTTTGGAATTTCGAATCCCATTTTGGGTTTAATGGATTGAAAAGATAATAGAGCAGTAAAAACAATAAACAGTCCAAGTAAAATACTTCCTAGTTTCATCGATGAACTAAATTTTGAAATTCATTTGCAATTCGAACAGCCTCATTTCCTGGAATCATAATGAGTGGCGTTTCCTGCAAATTTAACGTTTCATTTAGAAATTTCGTAAAGTCAAATAGTAAAGTTGGTTTTTCATTAATCAGTTCAATGTTGGTTTGTATCCATCGTTGCGTATTATTTTTTCCTTCATATCCACCTATGTGGAGCTGAAAATCGTTCGATCTATGGGAGTTTAAATTTGATTTTCCTTCTATTTTAAAATGAATATATCCCGTATTCCATGCCCAATACATACCTAATCCAGGGTCTAACGCTCCAGTAAATTGCGTGTTCATAGTGGTTGTACTATCAATGCCTATTGCAAACTGAAAAACTGAATTTGTATGTATTCCATCCTCGGTAAATGGAAGTTGAAACGAGGATGAATCCGTTAAATCGATTAAATGGATCACGCTATTGCCTGCTTGACTTTCATCTGAAAAAAAAGGGGAATATTGTATGTAAAATTTAAGTTCTTCAATTTGAATCCAATTTGTGTCGTTCAGAAGATTTACTTTTTCACCAAGTTTAATGGGGGAATTTCGATAAACAAACGTACAATTGATTTGTGAAACTAGGTAACTTGATAAAGAAATGAAATAAAATAGAAGTAGTCTTTTCATTTTCTTGGAGGGTGATGACGATTGGAAAAATGTTCTTTTATTTCTGATTTGAATTTTTGTTTTTGATCAGGAGAACAAAGGGCATAAATTTTCTTGAAATGACTTAATACTAATTCATCTTTTTTCACAATCAAAGAGCCTATGACCCGTTTCAATGAATCTTCTTTGGTTTGATCAAGTTGATCTAAATGTATGAATAATTCAGCATGTAATTGTTCGATACGTTGTTCAATTGGTCTCATTTGTTCAAATAAAGAAAGTTCAATTTTTTTTGCTTTTTCAAACTGTTCTCCAGATAATCCTATTTTCTCTGATAAAAATGGCGGATGCTTGGGTCTACCTGGTTTGAGTAATAAAAATGCAGTGAATCCATTACTAATTAGTAATAACAAGATAATAAGTTTATGTGATAGTTTTGTTTTCATTTTCCAAAATAAGAATAATCGCTAATGTATGTTTCAAGAATATTGCTTTCCGTTCCGGATTGATTTATATGCAATAAGTTGATGAGCATGAATCCAATAAAACTGGCAACTGCAACGAAACCAAACCAATTTACCTGTTTGGTAGGTATTCGGTGATACTCGAAAGGAATTTGTTTTAGTCTTGAAACAAATTCACTTGATGGAAGAGTCTTTTCAATAGGTTGATCTTCAATAAAATGGTTGATTTGTTTGTCGTGCTTATTCATGATTGCTTAGTGTTTGTTTTTGCATGAGAATTGCGTTAATTAACCTGTTTTTTCATTAAATGAGTTAGTTTTTTTTTGGCTCTAAATAATAAAGACTCTACCGCAGAATGAGTAGTTTTCATTTCGAGCGCAATTTCTTGGTAATTCATACCTTCAAAACGATTCAGTACAAATGCAAGTTGTTGGTTTTCGGGAAGTTTATTTAATGATTCTTGAAAAAATAACTGTAAATCTTTATATTCTAACTCCTCAGTTGGTGTTTGTAAATTAGACGTTAGTTGCGCTGAATCATTTTCAATTGGAATCAATTTACCGCTTCTTTTTTTTCGACTCTTGCGCCGGATTAATTCGTGAGATTTATTTAGAGCTATGCGATAAATCCAGGTTTTCAGTAAACTCTCTCCTTTGAAAAATTCAATAGATAACCATAATGTCACAAATACTTCTTGAGTGATGTCTTCAGCATCCTCTTTAGTGCCCACTAAATTGAAACAAACGTTGTAAACCATCGCTGAATATAAATCAACAACATGATTAAAAACAAGTTCATTTCCTTGTTTTAATTCAGTTACAATTTCAATTTCTTCCACCTATGAATTAGTTGTTTTTTTGAAGAATTACTTGCGTTGTTTATTATTAAATCTGGATAGGTAGCTAGTGTCTGTTAATGTATTTAAAAAAGCTTTTAGTTGTTCCTTTTCTTTTGTACTTAACGAAAAAGATTGAATTAATTTATCTTGTAATTTATTACCTTTTCCTCCTTGAATATAATGATCTAGTACTTCATCTAGGGTAGCCAAACTACCATCATGCATGTATGGAAAAGTTAATTCAACATTACGCAGAGAGGGAACTTTAAATTTTCCAATATCCGCCGAATCCAAGTGAATTCTAAATCGTCCTTTGTCTTCACCAAATTCCTTATATAATCCATTGTTTTTAGCGTCAAACGTTGTGAAATAGGGTGGAGGATGACAATGAACACAATTCAACGTATTCAAAAATAAATCCATTCCTGCTCGTTCATTGGAGTTTAATGCTGACTTTTTCCCTCGAATAAATTGGTCATACCTTGAATTCAAGGAAATGAGTGATCGTTCAAAAGCTGAAATGGATCGAGTTAGTACATACGCATCGAAGTCTCGATTGAATATTTTTTTTGCTTCCTCTTGGTAGGCTGGAATATTGCGTAATTTTTTGATAAGGTCTTTCATATTATGACCCATTTCTGTATGTTCTTGAATGGGAACAATGACTTGCATTTCAAGGCTTGGTAAATGCGCATCGTACATTACCGTTTTTAGAAAAGCCGAATTTAAAATGGAAGGCGAATTTCTTAAAGTGGTTCGTCCAGCTATTCCTACGCTGGTAGTTTTTCGGTCAGTAAACGCAAATTCAGGAACGTGGCAGGTAGCACATGAAACAGTTTCATCGATGGAAAGCCGTTTATCAAAAAACAATTTCCTTCCTAATTCAATTTTTTCAGGTGTGGTTGGATTATCTTTCGGAGCTGGCAATTGACTTATTTCTATTGAATAAGGAGAAACTACTGAGCATTTTAGAAATAGGGTTAAACTTATACTTATAAATAGTATGAATTTAAACCGTGTTATCATCTTTACTTAATGTATTGCCCGAAAATGATTAATTCTATTTTTGCTTGAATCCAAGAATAAAACAGTATAAATTCCGGTGGGAATAGATGAGATTTTTAATTTCCCTGATGCTTCTTGAGTGAATTTTGAAGCAACCAATTTTCCGTTCATGTCTATAAATTGAATTTGATTTAGATTAGACATTGAATTCCATATAATTTCAATTTCATCTGGGTGATTAAGAAAATAAGCTGAGTTAGCAGGATCAGTAGCAGTTATACCAGCAGTTGGTAGTTGAGTGAAAACGGTTTCAGTTACAACGTTATCCAATATGGTCACATTGATTCCGACTTGATCATGTAATATCCCGACAGTACTCAACGGAATGTTGTTTATCCATCGATCTACGTGGCAAGTTAAAAACACAGCTATTTGATCTAATGCTGAATTTGTTTGCGTAATATTTTGTATTTCAACAAGTTGTTGATTGTTGTTTCCTAAATTATGTAATTCAAAATAGGCTTCCAATGTTCCGTCTCCATTGTTATCGGCATATCCGCCTATAATCATATGCATATAACCAGCCTGCCATCCCCAATACATAGAAGGAGTTTGGAAGCTTAAGGGGTGATTTTCAGGATACAACGATATATCAATCGCATTTGCACCGTTTTGTGTGTTCAAAGGCTTAGGAACACCAATCATGAAATTAATTTTTTCAATTTGATTGATCGGGTAGTTTCCAACTAATAGTGTGTGATTTTGAGGCTCAACCAAAAATACTGAATCTATTGCAGTTACATTCCCTCCATCATGTGTGATTTGTAGTTCAGAAAGGTAGTAATCAAAATGATCTAATTTGAATGTTTTCCCATCCCATCCAACGTAGTTTACATTCATTTCTAGATTAGCATTTTGAAAAACAGGTGCGATTTCTAAAAAAATATTTTTTTGCGCAACCAAACTATTTAAGCCAATAAAAAATAGAGAAAGTAAAAAAGTAATTGATTTCATACGTATTGTTATTGAAAAGTAAAATCCATCTCTAAGGTAGTTCTAATCTTTGATGATTTAAAAAGAGAAGGTTATTTTTTACGTGCAATGTACAATATTTCTCCTTTCATAAGTCGAAATTTATTAATTACCTCCTCACTGAAATGTTTGGTTAAATCAAAAGAATCAACTGTAAACCCAGCCTTCTCAAGCCATTGCGGGTAGTCCTTTCCAAAAAGTCGCACATGGTCCTTTTGCCAAAAGTGCTTTTCACGTTCTTCAGGACTGGTAATAGAGGCGTCTTCATAAGTGGTTTCCCTTGAAAAATCTTGAGGTACTTGCATGATTGCCCATCCTCCTGTTTTCATAACCCGATGTAATTCTGACATACATTGAATTGGATCGGTTACGTGTTCCATAACATGGTTACAAAAAACCACGTCAAACTGTTCGTTTTCCAGGGGAATTTGATGCAAGTCAAAATGAAGGTCAGCTAATGGTGATTCAAGGTCTCCTGTTAGGTACTCTAGGTTTTTTTGTGCTTTGAATTTACTGTAAAAACACTGTTCTGGAGCAATATGTAGCACCTTTAGTTTGGTGGCAGTGAAAAAATTACTTTCCTTTTTTAAATACAACCACATGAGCCTGTGCCTTTCTAGGGTTAAATCATAAGGACAGAGCACATTTTCGCGGTGCGCAACGGCTGATCCATAGGATAAAAAAGAAGAAAAAGATTTTTCACAAACAGGACAGGTTACTTTATTTCCTTTATATAAAAATGGAGCGAAAATTCTGAATACGTAACTCAACCGAATTAAAATTGGTCGAGGCAATGTGTTTAATAGATATTTATAGATGGCTTTCACGATTCAAAGCTACAAAAAAGAAGTCTGAGTTGCTTATTTTATCTACAAATGTTCACGTTTTTTTATGTATTTGTAGACCCGATGAGTTAAAAATATATTTATTAAAATAATAGCAATAACTAAATAACCAAGTAAATCAAATCGTTCCAAGGGACTTGTTTCTGATTTTTGAAGAACAATCATTCCACCAACCATGGCAGCAATTCCACCAGCCATTTGTTGCAAGGATGAGTTGATGCTCATAAATGCTCCTCGATCTTGAATTTCTGGCAAGGAAGCTGTCAATGCTTGAGATGGAATCATACGAGCCATTATTCCCATCATCATAATTCCATTCACTACAACCAAAATAAAAAACGATGTTTGATTGAGATGAGAATAGATTAAAATTGAAAATGCCATTATAATTGATGCACCTGTAAAAACAGCGAATTTATTTACACGGTCACTAATAAATCCAATTAAAGGCATAACTGCAAAGGTGATAAGTCCAACAATCATAAACATCAATGGAAGGTCGCTTTGTGCTATGCCAACGTTATTTACAGCGAATGCAGAACCCCACGGCATCATAAGGTATCCGCCGAGTGACATAAAAGCGGTTGCAATAAATCCAATTCGATATTGTCTGTTTTTTATCGTGTTCCACATATGCTTGAGAGCATTGGCTCGTTGCAACGCCAGGTGATCTGTTACGGGTTTAAGAACTAGATAAATGATACAGAAAATCATCAATGACAAACCAACAATCATATAAAAAGGTGCTTGCCAATTCCATTGATTTGCTAAAAATAAACTAATTGGAATTCCTAAAATTTGACTAATTCCGAATCCCATTTGTATGAATCCCATTACTCTTCCTCGTTGGTTGAAATCAAATACATCCGCAACGATTGCGAGTGAAATTGAACTAATAACTCCTCCAAAAATTCCGGTAATGATGCGTGAAAAAACTAAAAACTCATACGTACTTGACAATCCACAAAGCAATGTTCCGATGATAAAACCAAAGTAGAAAAATAAAAGGAGTTTTTTTCTATCAAATTTATCGGCAAAACTTGCGGTTAAAAATCCGGAAAACCCGGCCGAAAGTGCATAACAAGAAACAACAACGCCGAATTGACCAGGTGTCATTTTCATTGACTTCATTAAAATATCCCCAAGTGGAGACATAACCATAAAATCCAGTACTACAGAAAATTGTGTTAATGCTAATAAGGAAACAACAATAATTTGATATTGTGTAAACGGACTTCCCTTCGGTTGTTTGTTCATGGCGTTTGTTAATGTGTAAAGGTATCAATTAAGGTGTAAATAAAAATCGCGCAACAAATTACCTTCATTGCGCGATTACACTATTTGTTTTTTAATAAAATTATCGAGTGAATAACATTTCTCTGAATTTTGGTAATGGCCACAATTCATCGTCTACCAACAATTCAAGTTTGTCTGCATGATACCTGATTTCTTCAAAGTATGATTTCACTTTATCACAGTAAGCAATTGCTTTATCTTCTGCATCTTCTAGTTTATTCGCTAATTTGCGTTCCACGAGCATATTGTCAGAGGCAGATTTCATCGCATTCATGTGTTCAGAAATTCTTTCAATCAAGGAGATTTGTGCTTTAGAAGCTTCTCTTCCCGCTTTTTCACCAAGAACGGTAAGCAATCCTTGTACGTTTTGAATCAATTTATTTTGATATTCAACAGCAGCAGGAATAAAATAATTCTGTGTGATATCACCCATTAAACGTGATTCAATTTGAATTTTTAGAATGTAGTTTTCAAATTCAATTTCACGTCGAGCATCTAATTCGCGTGGTGACAAAACTCCCATTTCATCAAATAATTTAGCCACTTTTTTGTCGTGCCATACTTTCAATGCGCGAGGTGTATCTTTTAAATTTGCTAATCCTCTCTTTTCAGCTTCTTTGACCCATTCATCGCCATAGCCATTGCCTTCAAATCGAATCTTTTTAGATTGTTTGATCAATGATTGTAATTCTTTCAAAATTGCTTCGTCTTTGGCTTCTCCTTTATCAATGCGTGCATCGACTAGTTTTTTAAATTCTTTTAATTGTTTTGCCATTATGGTATTCAAAACAATCATGGCTGATCCACAGTTTGCCGATGAACCTACAGCACGGAATTCAAATTTATTTCCTGTAAATGCAAAGGGTGAAGTTCTGTTACGATCTGTATTATCTAATAAAATTTGCGGTATTTTACCGATGTTTAATTTTAACTCCGTTTTATCCTGTGGAGTCATTTTTCCTGCTTTCACATTTTTTTCAATGTCATCTAATAGCCCAGATAATTGCGTTCCTATAAACGTTGAAATAATGGCAGGAGGAGCTTCGTTCGCACCTAATCTATGGTCGTTTCCAGCAGAGGCAATACAAGCGCGAAGTAAATCTGCATTGTCATGAATCGCCTTAATGGTGTTTACGAAAAATGTTAAAAACTGCAGGTTAGTTTTCGGATTTTTTCCTGGAGCCAACAAATTTACTCCGGTATTGGTACTCAGTGACCAGTTGTTATGTTTTCCTGAACCATTTACACCTGCAAAAGGTTTTTCATGAAGTAATACGCGGAAGTCATGCTTACGAGCAATTTTCTCCATCAAGTCCATTAATAGCAAATTATGGTCGTTTGCTAAGTTACATTCCTCAAAAATAGGAGCGCACTCGAACTGATTTGGAGCAACCTCATTGTGTCGGGTTGTAACAGGAATACCCAATAGGAGTGATTCCATTTCAAATTCACGCATAAAAGCGGTTACTCGCTCCGGAATAGATCCAAAATAATGATCTTCTAATTGTTGTCCTTTAGCTGGTGCATGACCAAATAATGCTCTACCTGTCATGATTAAATCCGGACGGGCGTTGAATAAGGCTTGATCTATTAAGAAATATTCTTGTTCCCATCCCAGGGTTGCATTTACTTTGGTGACATTTTTATCAAAATATTGACAAACTTCAACGGCTGCTAAATCAACGGCATGTAACGCTTTTAATAAAGGCATTTTGTAATCCAACGATTCACCGGTATAAGAGATGAAAATCGTAGGGATACATAGCGTTTTTCCGATGACAAATGCAGGAGATGATGGATCCCATGCGGTATATCCACGTGCTTCAAATGTATTTCTTATTCCTCCATTTGGAAAAGAAGAAGCATCAGGTTCTTGCTGTACAAGCATGTCTCCATCAAATCGTTCAATCGCTTTTCCTGGTCCGGTAGGCTTAAAGAAGGCATCGTGTTTTTCTGCGGTTGCGCCTGTTAATGGTTGAAACCAATGAGTATAATGGGTGGCACCTTTTGAAATTGCCCAATCTTTCATTGATGAAGCTACTTGATCTGCATTTTTACGATCCAAACGTGTTCCATTGGTTATCGATTCCATCATAGACTTGTATGTTTCAGACGGAAGGTATTCTCGCATCATTTCAGCATGAAATACATTTTTACCAAATAATTCGGATAATTTACCATCAAATTCAATGTGTTTAGGTTCTCTATTTAACACATCTTGGTACGCACGCAATCTTTTTGTAGCCATTTTTTTAAATTTTTACAAAAGTAGAAAAAAAATAGGGGGTGTTTGAAATAATTTGTTAAAATTTAATCAATGCAGGATGAAAAATAGGGGGTGCGTTAAGAAATTATGAATAAATAAAAAAAAGCCGGTTAAAATAACCAGCTTTTAAAAAATAAAGAAAAGTGAAATTAATTCTTTTCCATTTTTTCTTTGATTTTTCCTTTAACCTTGTCAATTACAGGTTTTGCAGCTTCTTTTCCTTCTTCAATTTTCTCACCTACTTTTTCTTTGATTTCTGAAGCCTTTTCCTTAACCTTGTCTAAATTGGATTCTTCATTTTCTGTTGAGTTCATTTCTGACTCTGTTTCTGTGGCAACATCTTTTATTGCTGCTTCCGTTGTAGCATTATTAGATCCTTCTTCTTTTTTACCCCCACATGAAGTTAAAATGGTTGATGTAGCAAAAATAATTGCTAGCGTTAAAATATTTTTTTTCATAAATCAATGTTTTAATATTCAAAATTAATGAAATATAAGCAGTAAAGTTCGATGGCTTGATTTATTGACCTGAATCTGTAAATTATATAAATACCGATAATTATTTTACTAACTTTAGAACATAAAAAGTAAAGCATGTCACCATATACCATCGACACGTTTAATGACTATTCAGATACGTATAAATCGTCAGTAGACAATCCTACAGCATTTTGGGATGAAATTGCTCAGCACTATACTTGGTTTAAACCTTATTCAGATATATTGTCATATTCCATGGAAGAGGCTCAATTTTCATGGTTTGGTGGGGGAGAGACAAATATAAGTTATAATTGTTTGGATCGTCATTTGTCTTCGATTGGCAACAAAACCGCAATTTTATTTGAGCCTAATGATTCAACCGAACCACATCAAGAAATAACTTATAATGAGCTTTTTGATCGAGTAAGTCAATTGGCAAATGTCCTTAAGAAAAAAGGTATTAGAAAAGGAGATCGCGTTTGTATTTATCTTCCAATGATTCCTGAATTAGCAATAAGCGTATTGGCATGTGCACGGATTGGAGCAATTCATTCGGTAGTATTTGCTGGTTTTTCAGCTGGAGCCCTTGCTTCGCGAATAGATGATTGCGGCTGCAAGATGGTAATTACCTCAGATGGTGGTTACAGAGGTAATAAAACCATAGATTTAAAGTCTATTGTGGATGATGCTTTATTGAATTGTCCAACGGTTGAGACAGTAATCGTTGTTGAGCGAACCAAAGAATCCATTTCCATGAAAGAAGGGAGGGATTTTTGGTTGAATAATGAACTGAAGGATATTGAAACGAAATGTCCCGCCGAACCTATGAATGCGGAAGACCCCCTGTTTATATTATATACTTCTGGGTCTACTGGAAAACCCAAAGGAATGATGCATACAACGGGTGGTTATATGGTCTATGTGGGATACACTTTTCAAACCGTTTTTAATTATCAACCTTCCGACGTTTTTTGGTGCACAGCGGACATTGGCTGGATAACTGGACATTCATATATTTTATATGGTCCTTTATTAAATGGAGCAACAACCGTATTATTTGAAGGCATTCCGTCTTATCCGGATTTTGGTCGTTTTTGGTCCGTTATAGATAAACATAAAGTAACTCAGTTTTATACGGCCCCCACAGCCATTCGGTCATTAGCTAAAGAGCCTCTTTCTTGGGTGAATAACCATGATCTTTCTTCTTTGAAAGTCATTGGAAGTGTTGGCGAACCAATTAACGATGAGGCATGGCAATGGTATTTTGAACATATTGGAAAATCCAATTGTCCAATTGTCGATACCTGGTGGCAAACAGAAACGGGTGGAATATTAATTTCTCCAATACCTGGCATTACGAAATTGAAGCCATCTTATGCGACCTTGCCGCTACCGGGTGTTCAACCTGTTTTAATAGATGCAGATAAAAAAGTTATTGAAAACAATGAGTCTGATGGAAGTCTTTGTATTCAATTTCCTTGGCCTTCTATTGCCAGAACAATCTGGGGTGATCACCAACGCTACAAGGATACGTATTTTACAGCTTTTCCGGGTTATTACTTTACGGGTGATGGTGCGTGGAGGGATGAACATGGTATGTATCGCATTACAGGCAGAGTAGATGATGTAATAATAGTTTCTGGTCATAATTTAGGAACTGCCCCAATAGAAGATGCAATTAATGAACATCATATGGTGGCAGAATCCGCTATAGTAGGTTTTCCACATGATATTAAAGGAAATGCCTTGTATGGTTTCGTTACTTTAAAGGAAGGGATTGGCGATGTTGATGATAATAATTTAAGAAAAGAAATCAATCAATTCGTATCAGATCAAATTGGTCCAATTGCTAAACTAGATAAGATACAGTTTACCACTGGACTTCCAAAAACACGTTCAGGTAAAATAATGCGCAGAATTTTACGTAAAATAGCGGAAGGAGACTTTTCAAGTTTTGGAGATATTTCTACCTTATTGAATCCTGAGATTGTGGATGAGATAAAAAATAATGCGCTTTAATTAAGAATTTAATAAATAAACCTCAAAAAAAAAGTAAAATGTTTCAAGCTCAACGATTATTTGATGTACCCTATTTTCAATTGAAAAACTATCCAAATGAAAATATGTTTGTTACCAAGACGAATGGTAAATGGGAGGGGATACATACAAAAGCCTTTTTAGATCAAGCCATGATAATTTCTCGCGGACTTATCGCTATGGGAGTTCAGCCAGGTGATATGATCGCAATGGCGTCTTCAAATCGTGTTGAGTGGAACATCCTAGACATCGCTATTCAGCAAGTAGGAGCAATCGTTGTGCCTCTCTATCCAAATATTTCCGTGAACGATTATAAATACATTTTCAAAGATTGTGGAGCAAAAATATGCTGTGTAGGTAATCAAGAATTATTTGATAAAATTCAATCGATTCGCACTGAAATACCTTCGCTAGAACATTTATTCACGTTTGATAAAATTAACGGAATTCCCAATTGGACTGAGATTGAGTTGAAATCAGAAATGGTTGAAGAATCTATCGTCAAAACTCGAATGGATGAGGTAAAACACGAAGATTTGGCAACAATTATTTATACATCTGGAACAACGGGAAATCCGAAAGGCGTAATGTTGTCTCATAAGAATATCCTTTCCAATGTGGAGGCATGTATTGAACCAATTCCAGCAGATCAAAACTCAAATGTCCTTAGTTTTCTGCCTGTTTGTCATATTTATGAAAGAATGTTACATTATCTATATATGTATTTAGGGTGTTCTATTCATTTCGCGGAGTCTATGGATACGATTGGGGATAATATTCGTGAGGTCAAACCGGATGTTTTTTCCGCTGTTCCTAGGTTGATAGAAAAAGTATACGATAAAATAATTGCAAAAGGTGATGAATTGACCGGTCTGAAAAGAAAATTATTTTTCTGGGCTGTTAGTTTGGCTGAACGATTTGACAACACAGGAAAAAATTCCTTGTTTTTCAATATTCAACTGCGCATTGCAAGGAAATTAATTTTTTCAAAATGGAAGGAAGCTCTCGGTGGTAATGTTCGAGCAATTGCCTCTGGTAGTGCAGCCCTGCAACCTCGTTTAGCACGTATTTTTCTTGCTGCTGAAATTCCAATTTTGGAGGGATATGGCTTAACAGAGACCTCACCGGTTGTTTCTGTGAATTCCTTTCAGAGGGGAATTCGAATGGGATGTGTTGGTGCTTTAATTGATGGGGTGGAGGTACAGATAGCATCGGATGGTGAAATCTTAGTAAAAGGACCGAATGTCATGATGGGATATTACAAACTACCTGAAGTTACAGCGGAGGCAATTGATGCAGATGGCTGGTTTCATACCGGAGATATTGGAGAATTTTCAGAAGGGAAATTTCTAAAGATAACAGACCGCAAAAAAGAAATTTTTAAAACCTCTGGTGGAAAGTATATTGTTCCTCAAGCGATGGAAAATAAATTTAAAGAATCTCGATTCATTGAACAAATAGTGGTAATTGGTGAAGGTGAAAAATTCCCCGCAGCATTCATTGTTCCAGCATTTTCCTTCTTGAAGGAATGGGCTTCTAGACATGGACATGATTGGAATAACCTTAGTAATCAAGAATTAATTGATCGGAAAGAAGTTGTAGATCGAATACAAGAAGAAATAGACTTATTCAATAAGGGATTTGGTAACTGGGAACAATTGAAAAAATTTGTTTTACTACCGAAAGAGTTAAGTATAGAAAATGAGGAGTTAACACCCACATTAAAATTAAAAAGGAAAAATATTTTGAATCGATATCAGCACATTTATCGACAAATTTATTCGGAATAGTATTTTAAATTATTTTATCAGCATTCATTAATTAGTTATTTTCCTATATGATTTTTACTAAAAAGTACCGATTTGCACTTTCGGTTTTAAGTGGTTTATTGCTAATTGTTAGCTATCCTTTTACGGGTGGGTTGGTATTTTTAGGTTTTGTAGCCTGGGTGCCGTTATTATTGGTCGAAAACGCTATTAGAAAAGGAAAATTAAGAAGCGGCAAGGTCTTTATTCATGCTTATTTGACTTTTTTTATTTATAACATCGGAACTACTTTTTGGATCTATTTTGCCTCTCCAGAAGGTGCATGTATGGCATTTATTTTAAATTCCTTATTGATGACTTTTGCCTTTTACGCCTACCATTTAGCTAGAAAGCATTTGAGAGATAATTGGGGATTGTTTTTCTTATTGATATTTTGGATTGGTTTTGAACATGCACATTACCATTGGGAACTATCATGGCCGTGGTTAACCTTGGGTAATATATTCTCGCTGTATCCGTCTATTGTTCAATGGTATGAAATCACAGGTGTTATGGGGGGTAGTATTTGGCTGCTCGTTGTTAATTACCTTTTCTTTTCTTTTATTATCAAACAGTTCCAAACATCAAAATCGATTGATTTTAAGACGAACAAAAGACAGCTTCTCTTCCTTTTTCTTGCTTTGTTTGTTCCGTGTTCAATTTCGTTAATACGCTATTTTACTTATACGGAAAAGATTGATCCTGTTGAAGTGGCGGTAATTCAACCCAATATTGATCCATATAGCGAAAAGTTTGTGGAAGACCCATCTGAGCAAATCAATAAAATGTTACGATTAGCAAGTGAAATTAGCAGTTATAAAACGAATTTTATTCTATTTCCTGAAACAGCGATTAGTTCTTCAGTAGAAGAAGCGTATTTACAACAAAATGAGTCTGTTTCTAATTTTTTGAATTTCGCAGATAAATATCCTTCTATCCATATATTAACTGGTGCATCAACCTATGCTTTTTTTAATAAGAAAAATTCGAAAGCCTCTAAGAAAATCAATGGATCACCTTTGTTTATAGAGTTTTATAATTCATCCTTGGCCATTGAAAGGGGTTTTACAGACATTGTACATAAATCTAAACTGGTATTAGGGGTCGAAGAAATTCCCTTTACAGAATGGGTACCTTTTTTAGAGGAATTATCTATCAACAACGGTGGTACTTCAGGGACCTTAGGAAAAGAGAATGAACCCCAAATCATCTCAAGTCAATATGGTAAATATGCCCCTATAGTTTGTTATGAATCAATCTATGGGGAGTTTGTTAGCCAACAAGTTCAAAAAGGTGCTGAATTATTATTTATTATAACCAATGATGGTTGGTGGAAAAATACGCCAGGGCACAAACAACATAATAGTTTCGCCTCAATTAGAGCCATTGAAACTAGACGATCAGTTGCTCGAGCAGCCAACACGGGGATTAGTTCGTTTGTAAATCAAAAAGGGGATGTGATAAAACAATCCTCATGGTGGAAGGCTGACGCTCTTAAAACCACATTAAATAAAAATAAAGAAAATACTATTTATGTACGTTGGGGAGATCTATTTTATCGAATGATGACAATTTTAGCAGGTGTTTTACTTTTAGTAATTGCAGTAGTTAGAGTGAAACGACTTGTTGTATCCAAAAAAACAGCATAAAAAAAGAGTCTCCAAATAGAAGACTCTCTTGTTTTTATAAAAGGATTCAATTAAAGTATTGCGTCTAATTTTGCTGATAATTGAGCTTTAGGAGCTGCCCCAACATTTTTATCAACGATCTCTCCATTTTTAATAAATAAGATTGTAGGAATGCTTCTAATTCCAAATTGTGCAGAAACACCAGGGTTTAAATCAACGTTTACTTTACCAACAATTGCTTTGTCAGCGTATTCGTTTGCTAATTCTTCAACAACTGGTCCAATCATTCTACATGGTCCACACCATTCAGCCCAAAAATCAACCAACACTGGCTTATCTGATTTTAACACTAATTCTTCAAAATTCTGATCTGTAATTTCTAATGCCATTTTCTTATGTTTAATTTGTTTTTAACTAGTTATCAATCATTTGACCAAATCCGAAAAGTAAGTCAAATTGTCAGTTATTTATCTTTTTGTGATATCAACAAACGGTCTTGAAGTATATCCGGTATAAACTTGTCTTGGTCTTCCAATTGGTTCTTTATTTTCAGTCATTTCTTTCCATTGAGCAATCCATCCTGGAAGTCTGCCTATAGCGAACATTACAGTGAACATATCCGTTGGAATTCCAATAGCTTTATAAATTATTCCAGAATAGAAATCAACATTTGGATATAAATTTCTTGATTTGAAATACTCATCCTCCAATGCAACTTGCTCTAATCTTTTAGCAATTCCTAGCATTGGATCGTTGATTCCCATTTTTTCTAATACGTCATCACACGCTTTTTTGATGATTTTTGCCCGCGGATCGAAATTTTTGTAAACACGATGACCAAAGCCCATTAATCGGAATGGATCTTCTTTGTCTTTTGCTTTAGCTACCCATTTATCTACATCACCACCATCATTGTGAATTTGCTCAAGCATTTCAATTACCTCTTGGTTAGCCCCACCGTGAAGTGGACCCCATAATGCAGAAATACCAGCTGAGATTGTTGCATATAGATTTGCTTGCGAAGAACCTACAATTCGAACTGTAGAGGCAGAACAATTTTGTTCATGATCTGCATGTAAAATCAATAATTTATTCAATGCAGCAGAAACAACAGGGTCTACTTTATATTCTTCTGTTGGCATCGCATACATCATGTGTAAGAAATTTGAACAATAATCATAATCATTGTTCGGATACATGAATGGATGTCTAATTGAATTTTTGTATGCCCAAGCAGCAAGTGTAGGCATTTTGGCTAGCAAACGATGCATGGTCAATTCTTTCATCTCCTTACTTCTATGCGGATCTAATGATTCAGGGTAAAAAGTAGAAAGTGAACAAATCATGGATGACAATACGCCCATTGGATGTGCTTTTGCCGGGTACGCTTCGAAAAAGCGTTTCATGTCTTCATGAACCAATGTGTGTTTTTTGATACTGCTACTAAACGATTCCAATTCCGTTTGAGTTGGTAATTCTCCGTTTAATAATAAATAAGCAACTTCCAAAAAGGTCGCTTTTTCAGCCAATTCTTCAATGGAGTATCCTCGGTAATGTAAAATTCCTTCTTCACCATCTAGAAAGGTGATGCTACTTTTTGTTGCTCCAGTATTTTTATATCCTGTATCCAGGGTTATATATCCTGTTGTATCTCTTAATTTAGAAATGTCAATTGCTTTTTCATTCTCTGTACCTGTAATAACAGGGAACTCATACACTTTACCTTCTAATTCAATTTTTGCTAATTCACTCATGATGTTTAATCTAAATTTTTGTCTATTTCTTGTATTTCTTATTTCACAATGGTCATTTCATCTACAATGTGTCTTGCTCCAGCAAATTTATCGATGATAAATAAAACATAACGAATATCAACGTTGATTGTTTTTTGAAGTTTATTGTCAAAAATAACATCTCCTGCCATTGCTTCAATATTTCCATCAAATGCTAATCCGATTAGTTCTCCTTTGCCATTTAATACCGGAGAACCTGAATTTCCACCAGTAATGTCGTTATCTGTTAAAAAATTAACGGGTAAGTGACCTGCTTTATCAACATATTGACCATAATCTTTGGCTTTGTGAAGATCCATCAATCGTTGAGGTAAGTCAAACTCTTCATCATTCGCTTTGTATTTTTTTATTGTTCCATCTAATGTGGTATAATAATTCACCTTAGCATCATTTTTAGGATTAGCAGGTAAAGCACTTACTTTTCCGTAAGTTAAACGCAATGTGCTGTTTGCATCTGGGTATTGAATAGTACTCATCTTTGCTTCTCTTAATCCAGCAACAAGCAATCTAAATGACTTAGAATAATCAGCTTGTAATTTGGTTAATTCATCTGACTTGGCGTTGTAATGAGCTAGTAATTCTGTAGATAATTGGAATAATGGATCATTAGCAATCATTCCATCTTTAGGATATTCTACAAACGCTTTTAATTTATCTGCTGAAGAAAATAAACTCAATTCAAATGTTGCTTTAATGAATTTTCCAAAATCATTGTTGGACTTACTTCCAATTTGTTCAATTGTAGGACTCAATTTATATCCAGCTTTTCTAGCGTACAAGTTGAACTGACTGGCCAATAAATCTTTTTCAACATCCATAGAAATTTCATTGTAGAATTCATCTATGCTTGATAATAATTCCGCTTTCATTCCTGATTTAGCTTCCTCATTTGCCTTAGCATACGCGTCTAATTGTGCGCCCAACGTTCTTGAAATAGCAGCAAAACTACTTCCTCTTAAAATTTGCATCAAATAATTATCGTGACGCGATTTCTCATTCGTTTTTGCGTAGTAGTTGTTGATTGTTTCAACCACTTTCCCATACTTCGCAACATTAGCTGGTTTATTCGCCCATGCATTGAATTTAGCTTCGTTTTTATTTTTCAACTCAGCCGTTTTTGCTTTTGTTAATGCATCAATCATTCCTTGACGATTCTTCCAGTAATTCGCTATTCCTGCATATTTAGATTCATAATCCAATCGAGTATCATCATTTTTGTCCATGTATTTTTTCATTACATCCATGTTCAATTTAGATGCTTCTACCCAGGCAGGATAAGCATATTTCACATTTTGTTCAATTCCACCTGCGGGCAACCAACGATTCGTTCTTCCCGGGTAACCAAGTATCATAGCAAAATCTCCTTCTTTTACGCCATTCATGTTAACTGAAAGATGACGTTTTGGTTTTAATGGTATGTTTGCCGTGGAGTAATCTGCTGGGTTACCGTTTGCATCACCATATACCCGAAACATAGAGAAATCTCCGGTGTGTCTTGGCCACTCCCAGTTATCCGTGTCTCCTCCGAATTTCCCAATACTTTTAGGTGGAGTACCTACCAATCTTACATCTTTAAAATCTTGGTAAACAAAATAATAAAACTCATTTCCTTGAAAGAATGATCGAACGCTAACGGTATATTTCCCACCTTCGTTATTTTCTTTTTGAATCACTGCTATTTCTGCATTGATCGCTTTTTCTCTCTCTTCTTCCGTCATTGAATCATTTACTTTCCCCAAAATTCGTTTGGAAACATCATCCATGCGGACAAAAAATCGAATAAATAAAGATTTTGGTTTTAATTCGTCTGCCTTAGTTTTTGCCCAGAACCCATTGGTTAAATAATCCTTTTCAGGAGTAGATAATTCTGCAATGGCATCGTATCCGCAATGGTGATTGGTTAAAATTAGCCCTTCTTTTGAAATGATTTCAGCGGTACAACCTCCATTAAATTGTACAATTGCATCTTTTAAACTGTGATTATTAATGCTATAAATCTCTTCTGCAGTTAATTGAAGACCCATTTTCTGCATGTCTCGATGATTCAATCTTTCGATGAACATTAAGAACCACATCCCTTCGTCTGCTCGTGCAAACATGCCAACAAATACTAGTACGGCAACTAATTTTATTTTTAAATTTTTCATAATAATTTTTAGGTTGCTAAAAGTAGTAAAACAAAGTTGAATTTATATAATGTTTGCTGTAAAAATTTAACACTTATTAGAGATATAGACAAGCGACTTGATAAATTGTTAATCTAATTCCTTGATATTGATATCCGTCGATAGTAAAAAAAAAATCCCCGGCGTTACCGAGGATTTGAAAGTGATATCAGAAAATATTAAAAATGTAGGTTAACACCGAATTGAAAAATACTCATTTGAGGCGCTTTGTTTGATTTAAATAAATTGGTTAACCCATACGAGGCATAGGCCCCAAAATTCCCATATCCTAATCTAACCGTTGCGTCTAGTTGGAAAGGATTTACATTAAAGTCGTCATTTATTGTTTCTCGGTATTTTACATTGTTTTTTTTACCACGCATGAAATAGGTTGAGCCAACACGTATTCCACCTACGACACCAGTAGCTAAATAAAATGAATGTTCTCTTTTTCGTTTGGTAGCAAATTCAATTAACAATGGAACTTCAAATACTCCAACGGTAAATGAGTTGACCTTAACATTGTTTGTGGAATCATTAATTAGTACGGCATAGGTGCTGTCTGAATTGGTTTGTAAACGATAATCCCTATTTATTCCAATTGTGTTCATTCCGTATCCAAATCCTGTTACGATTCCAACATATTGTTTAACAATTGGGAATTTATGGCTGAATAAATTAAAATGAATAGAGCTTGATCTTCCAACTTCATTTTCCCAGTATGGGTTGTTTGGAAAGGAAAGCTGATTGGAAGAATTTAATAACATATTAAACCCTACATCAATTCCGGACCAAGAATTTTGATATTTTTTAGATTCTTTTTCCGATTTCCCCTCTTCTTTTTCTGATGGTTTATCTTCACGATTCTTTTCTTCTTTCTTTTTGTTGGAAAGGTCTACAATAATTAACTCAGTATCAGGGCCCAATTTAATTTTTGTACTGTCTGAATTTTCTTTCGTTGTTTGTGCTTGTGAAAATTGAAGCGACAAAACCATTGTCAAAGCAAGGCTAACTTTCATTTTTTTCATTTTCATTTAAAATTAGTTGTTATTTTCTTGTTAGACTGTAAAAGTGAATATTTGTTACATTGCGTTATTCAAAAAATGGTGTTTAAAACTACCTGAACTCATTTGGTTTCGCGTTGATTTCTTGTCGAATTTTGTTTTATTATTAGTAAATTATGAAAAAGACACTTTGTATTGTTGGTTTAATGTCTGCTATTGCCTTTGTTGGGTGTGTGCCAGCTAAAAAATATCAGGATTTGTTAGCTCGTGAAAAAACATGTGCGGAAGAATTGGAAAAATACAAAAATCAAAGTGCGGATTATGAAGGAAAGGCAAAGTCTTTACAGGAAAAATTAGATTTATTAAACAAAGATGTTGAGTCTTTGAAAAGAGATACAACCGCCAATGGGTTGAAATACAGATCGAATAATCTGGAGTTTTCAAAAATGAAAAAACAATATGCTGATTTAGAGAAAGCATTTGACAATCACAAAACCATGGGATCAAAGGAAGCAGCCGTTTTTCAAGCTGAGTTAGAGGCAAAAAGTATTGAGCTACAACGAAAAGAAGATGCTCTAGCTGCTTTGGAAAAAGAGTTAAACGCAAAACAAGCGCTTTTGGCAGAACGAGAGGCACGTGTAAATGAATTAGAAGAGATTATTGCGCGTCAAGAAAGGGGTATAAAGGAATTGAAGGAAAGAATTGCCGCGGCTTTAAGAGCTTATGAAAATAAAGGCTTGACTGTTGTTCAAAAAGATGGAAGAATTTATATTAGTTTGGAGGCGAAATTATTATTTAATCCGGGTAGTACTGCTATCGAGCCGGGTGGTAAGTCAGCAGTCATTGATTTAGCTAAAGCCTTGGAAAATACGGGAGATTTAGAAATTATTGTAGAAGGACATACAGATAATACGAAGATGAGTAGTCCAAGTTCACCTAGAAACAATTGGGAATTATCCGTACTTCGTGCTACTTCGGTAGTTGAAATTATGTTGGCTAATTCGTCTATGAATCCCAAAAAAATAATGGCAGCAGGTAGAAGTGAATTTTTACCTGTAGATGTTAATGATAAGGCAAAAAACAGAAGAATTGAAGTGATTGTTTCTCCGAATTTGGATAAATTATTCGAAATAATTTCCAATTAAATGTAAGACCAAAAAAGAAATCTTCAAGGCTTTTTTAAAGGGCAAGCTTTTCGTTTACTACTTCTGCAATATAATTTCCGATCGCTAACGATGCGGTTGCTGCGGGGGAAGGAGCGTTTAATACATGAATTGAGTTTCCATGGTGCTCAATTCTAAAATCATCTCTAGTATCTCCATTTTGGGATAATAACTGAGCGCGCACCCCAGCTCTAGCCGGTTCAATATCCTCCATCGTTAAAGAAGGAATCATGCGTTGCAATGATTTTAAAAATAACCTTTTTGAAAAAGCACGTCTGTATTCATCAATACCATACTTTATATTACTCAAAAACAACTTCCATGTGCCACCATAGGTTAAAGCCTCCCAAGTATCTCTAAAAGAAAAATCTGTTCGATTGTATCCTTCTCTTTTGAATGAAAATACTGCATTTGGTCCGCATTCTACACTGCCATCCACCATTCGGGTGAAATGTACTCCGAGAAATGGGAAATTTGGATCCGGAACTGGATATATCAGATTTTTTACTTTGTGCTTAGCATGTTCTGCAAGCTCATAATAATCCCCGCGGAAGGGAACAACTTGCTCTTTCAAATTGACACCGTCTTTTTTTGCTAAACGGTCAGCTTGTAATCCTGCGCAATAAACGATATACTTGGCTTCGATCGTACCGTTATTAGTATGTATTATTGAAAATTCATTCGTTTTTTCTACACGAAGGAATTCTGTATCTAGTCTAACTTCGCTTGTTTTATTTAGTTCAAGTGCCAACTCAACCATTTTGGCCGTAGCTCCCCTGAAATCAATAATTCCGGTACATGGAACAAGTATACCTGCAATACATTCAACGAATGGCTCAATTTCTTTTACTTCGGCAGCCGTAATTTTTTTTATCCCTTCGATTTGATTTTTGACTCCATTTTCAAAAATTCGGTCCAAGTTAGGTAGTTCTTTTTCGTCTGTTGCGACAATCACTTTACCACAAATATCATATCGAATACCGTGTTCTTTGGCAAAAGCTACGAGTTCATGTCTTCCGTCGAAGCAATTTTTCGCCTTGAGTGATCCTGGTTTGTAATATAATCCAGAATGTATAACCCCTGAATTATGACCGGTTTGGTGATGCGCAAGTTCTTTTTCCTTCTCCACTAGAACGATTGAAAGGTGTGGATTTTTTTGCTGAAGTTTATATAAAGTAGCTGCACCAACAATGCCTCCACCTACTATTGCGATATCAAATGTCATAGGTAAAATTGGTTAAAATTACGATTATTTAAAGATTATTAGTTATAGATTAATATCTAGTAAATAGATAAAAGAACTGATTGCTGCTGCACCTAGTTCTAACTCCCGTTTATTTACATTTTCGAAAATATCATTGGGGGTATGATGGAAATCAAAATACCGTTGAGAATCAGGTACAAAGCCAAATAATGGAATTCCAGGAAATTGATTTTTTAATGGTCCAATATCCACGCCGCCATATCCTTTTTCAAAAACATGTAACTCATAGGGTTTGAAAAAATGAGCCAATGATTCAAGAAATTTTACTTGATTTGACGAACCATCGCAGGCAAATCCTCTTGGGGCAAATCCACCTCGATCACTTTCTAAGGCAGCTATTTGCTTTTCACCTTTGGTAGCAGAAAAACTAGCGTAGCCTTTTCCTCCCATATTTCCATTTTCTTCATTCATAAACAAAACTACACGCAAGGTATGATTGGGAACATAATTCAATTTTTTTAAAATCCGCAATGCTTCCATACAGTGTACAACCCCCGCTCCATCATCGTGAGCGCCTTCTCCTGTATCCCATGAATCTAAATGACCGCCAAATGTTATAATCTCTTTGGGTGCCTTTTTTCCTCTAATTTCAGCAATAACATTATAAGAAGGCTCATCTTCTAAAGTTCGGCAATTCATCTCCAAAGCAAGCTTTAATTTGAATGATTTCAATTTAGTGGATAATAAATCTGCGTCTTGTGTAGAAAGCGCAGCTGCAGGAATTTTCTTAACAGAACTATCATAAGTCATTACTCCAGTATGCGGATGATCATCGATAGCCAAACCAAGAGAACGAATTAATACTGCTTTGGCACCCAATTTTCCCGCTTCGATAGCCCCTTTTAACCGGATTGCACTACAACCACCATAAGCTTTGAAGGTATTGATGTCGGAATTATCCATGTGTTGGTTTATGAAAACAATTTTCCCTTGAACTTGGGCGGTGTTTGCTTTTTTTAATTCTGATAAACTAGAAAATTCAATCACTTCTCCTTTCAGTAATCCGTTGGTTGAAACTGAACCACCCAGTGCAAGTATGTTTAATGAAATTTGTTCTTTATCCGCTTGTATCCAAGCTCGTTCGGTTGTTCCTCTGTCCCAATGTGGCACCATAACTTTTTGCAAGTAAACGGTATCAAACCCATAGTTTTCCAAGGTGTTTTTGCCCCATTCAACGGCCATTTGTGCAGCGGCAGAACCTGATAATCGATTGCCTATATTTTTACAAAGTACTCGTAAGTTTTCATACGATTCGCCTTGTGTTAAGGCTTCTTTATAAATGGAAGAAATGAAAACACTATCCCCTTTTTGACTGTAGCTCACAAAAGTGAAAAATGCAAATGAAATAAAAAATAGATTTTTAAACACAGGAATTATTTTCAACAAATTTGGTCAAAAAAAATGGATGTAAGAATTTGAATTGCATTTTCTTTCGAAAATTGGCGAGCAATTTAATTACCGCAATATTCAACAATATTATTTTCAGTTTCCCATAGTCTTATGGTAAGACCGTATTTGTGATCTAATTTGCTTCTCAATAAATTGTAGCAAACTACAGATATATTTTCTGCGGTAGGAATTAAATTTTCAAATTCGGGGCAGTCTAAATTCAAATTTCGATGATCAAAGCGTTCTTCAATTTCAGTTTTAATTAATTCCTTTACGATTTTTAAATCAATTACATACCCTGTTTCTGGATCAATAGCTCCTTCGATCCATACCTCGAGGGAGTAATTGTGTCCGTGAAAATTGGGGTTATTACATTTTCCAAACACGGCTTGATTTTTTTCATCTGACCAATCCGATCGAAATAATCGATGTGCGGCATTAAAATTCGCTTTTCTACATACTTTCATGGCACAGTTCTTTTTGAAGTTTTTGGATATGATCGGTAAGAATGATTTTAAACCAAGTGGTATATTCTTCCGGATTTAAATTTATCTCATCAAGTATTTGAGGTATAGATATCCATTTGAATGCTTTCGCTTCAAGTGGATTAAGCTCAGGTTCATTAGTTGTATATCCAATTAATACATGGTCTAGTTCGTGTTCAATTAACCCGTTTTCAAAATGTGTACGATATTCAAATGAAAATGCAGGTGCTAAAAATGTTGCAATACCGAGTTCCTCTTTTAATCTTCGATGACCCGCTTCAACAATCGATTCGTTGGGTGCTGGATGACTACAACAAGCATTTGTCCATAGCCCAGGAGAATGATACTTGGAGTCAGCACGTTGTTGTAATAACATTTCACCAGCTGAATTAAATAGAAAAACTGAAAATGCTCGATGAAGAAGTCCTTTTTTATGGGCTTCCAATTTTTCCATGGTACCAATTTCTTTATCTGTTGAATCAACAAGAATTACTTGATCCATTTTTACAATAAATTCAGGTTGTGTTTAACGTAAGATGAAAGAAGAATGCGCAATTTTTTGTTATTCGGAATTCGAATGCGTTCATTCAAAATAGTGTGAGCAGGAGTTCCCTTAATTTTATTGAACAACTTATAGTAATAAATATAAGCCACATAAACACCAAATCTTGCTTTTTTAGGAAGTTGTTTGATGCCTTCGTAACCTAATTTAAAATCTATTTCAATATCTTCTTCAATTTCTTTTTTTACACGTGAATTAAATTCGTTTAAATCAATTCCAGGAAAATAAGTTCTGCCCAATTCGTGATAATCTGCTTTTAAATCGCGCAAGAAATTTATTTTCTGAAAAGCAGAACCTAATTTCATCGCTAGGGGCTTTAATCGGGTATATTCTTCCTCATCTCCCTCAACAAATACTTTTAAACACATTAATCCTACCACCTCAGCAGAGCCTAAAATATATTCCTCGTATCCATATTTGTCATACATATTTTTGTCTAAATCCATTTCCATTGATTTCAGGAAAGTTTCAATTAGTTCAAGCGGAATATTGTATTTATTTACCACCCATTGAAAACTATTTAAAATAGGATTAAGCGAAATGCCGTCTTCAATGGATTGATACGTTTGTGATTTGAAGTCAGCAAGAAGTCTAGCTTTATCAAAACCATGGAAAGTATCTACAATTTCATCTGCAAAACGAACAAAGCCATAAATTGAATAAATGGGCTTGTGCATATCACGATGTAAAAAACGAATACCTAATGAAAAAGAGGTGCTGTAGCGTTGAGTAGTAACGCGGCTCATTTCTTGGCTTAGATTATCAAAAATTTGTTTCATAATACTTTAAATAGAATGTTCGCGTATTATTTCTTTGGCCACCACTTCGCCCGAAATAATGGATGGAGGAACACCAGGCCCTGGAACAGTGAGTTGACCTGTGTAATACATATTAGTTAATTTTTTGTTTTTTAAGGATGGTTTAAGGATGGCAGTTTGTTTCAATGTATTCGCCAATCCATATGCATTTCCTTTGAACGCGTGATAATCTGTTTTAAAATCTTTCAATGAAAAAGATCTTTTGAAAACAATGTTTTCTCGAATGGTATTCCCTGTTTTTTTCTCTATTCGATCTAAAAGCAAATCAAAGTATTTTTCTCTGATTTCTTCTTTATCTTCTAGATCTGGCGCAATAGGAATTAATAAAAATAAATTTTCATGTCCTTCAGGTGCTACGGATTTATCAGTTAATGACGGAACGCTCAAATAGAACAGGGGAGAAGTAGGCCATTTGGGATCTTTGTAAATTTCCTCCGCATGTTTTGTAAAATCTTCATCGAAAAATAAATTATGATGTTCCAAATTTTCTACTCGTTTATTGATACCAATATAAAAAAGTAAGCAAGATGGTGCCATGGTTCGCTTATCCCAATAACTTTCTGAGTAATTGGACTTTTCTTTCAATAGTTTACTTTCTGTATGTTGATAGTCTGCTCCTGAAACAACAATGTCCGTTTCAAAAATCCCTTGAGAAGTCTGAACGTGAGTTATTTTTTTGTTTTGATAATCAAAACCAATTACTTCTGTACTTGTTTTTATTTTAACTCCTTGTTCAATTGCAATTTTTTCAAACGCTTCAATAAATTTGTGCATGCCTCCCATAGGATACCAAGTTCCCAATGAAATGTCAGCATAATTCATTAAGCTATACAAAGCAGGAGTTTCACTCGGCATAGCACCAAGAAATAAAATGGGGAATTCTAAAAGAGAAAGAATTTTTGGATGTTTGAAATATTTTCGAATGTAGCCGGTGAAAGAGGATAAGAGGTGCATGTTTAGCAGTCCTTTCAAAATGCGCATATCGGCAAATTCTAATAATGATCGACTTGGTTTAAAAACCAATTCTTGCATGCCAACCTCGTATTTGTATTTTGCTTCTTTCAGAAATTTATCAAGCTGTGCCGAGCTACCTGGTTCTAATTCTTCAAACCAAGCATTCAATTCATCCAGTGAGGCAGGGATATTCGTATATGATTCATCATTCCAATATACTCTGTAGGACGGGTCTAATCTTTTTAAATCGTAGAAATCAGCAGTTTTATATCCGAACTGGTTATAGAATCGTTCAAAAACATCAGGCATCCAATACCAACTAGGACCCATGTCAAACACAAATCCATCGGAGGAGAATTGCCTAGCTCTACCACCAATTGTTGGATTTTTTTCTAAAATCGTTACATCATACCCTTCTCTAGCAAGAAACGAGGCTGCTGCTAAACTTGAAATTCCAGAACCGATTAGGGTGATTGTTTTGTTCATTAGTTCGCAAGATAGGTGTATTCTGGCAATAAATCCATTAATTTTTTTCGTGCAATGAAAATTCTGCTCTTTACCGTACCGATGGGTATACCCAATCGATCTGCTATCTCCTTGTATTTGAAGCCTTGGAAATGCAATTCAAAGGGAACTTTATATTCATCGTTCAATAAATTTATTTGACGATTGATGTTTTTGGTTGCAATGATTTCCAGCGGAGTTTCATTATGACCGGCTGAATTTGAAATCAGGAATAAATCTTTTGAATTGTCGAAGATAGTACCCGATTTTACTTTTCGTCGGTATTGATTAATAAAGATGTTACGCATGATGGTAAAAACCCACGCTTTGAAATTTGTTTGAGGTGTATAGTAATTACGGTAAGTGATTGCTTTTAACATGGTTTCTTGAGTCAGATCTTGTGCATCTTCCTTGTTTCTTGTAAAACCAAGAGCAAACGATTGTAAGTTATCTTCCATACTTACTAAGGCATCATTGAATTCGACTGTTGACATATTATTTGAATTTTTGTTTAATCTTTACGATTCAAAGCTAAACAAATTTGTTTAATAAATATCAAAAAAAGTTAAACAAATTTCATAAAAAATTTTATCGTTTTGATTGTCAGTGATTTAAGTGTTTATTTTTTGCTTGTCATTTTTGTCTTTTGACCTTTGTAACCTTTATTGAATAAATCGATATAACCAGATTGTTAAATTACTCGAAATGCCATCAATTTTTCTTACATTTTTATCAGGGATTTTTCTTGTTTTATCTTCTTTCGTCTTTGGTCAACAAGATGAAAATGATCTAGATGAGAATTGTGTTAAACCGCCAAAAAAAGTAATGAAAGCCTTAGACAAGGCCAAGAAGATAAGTGATTATTCCAAGCGTTTAGAGGCATTGGGTGAAGTAGTAAAAATGAGTCCGGAGAATGCCTTTCTTTATTTTTATTATGCGGAGGAAATTAAAAAAGAAGGAGATCGATTAATTAAAACTGAGTTTACTCCAGATCGAGGGTTGCGCTTACACAAAACAGCTCGACAAGCCTATGTGAAGGTATTAAAATGTTGTCCAAATTATGCTGGAAAAGTAATTTCAGAAATTGTTTCATTGTCATTTGAGAACAAAGAGGTAGATATTGCTTTGGATTGGATGAAAAAATACGTTGAAAGCAATAATAACTTTATTGAACAGGATGCTGATTTTGAAGATACTAAAATTGTTTATGAGAAGTACATTAATCAAATTGAGGAGGAAAAAGCATTTTATGCGAATAAGGTTCCATTTGAACCAAAAATTGTCCGTAATGTAAGTTCTGGAAATGATGAGTATTTTCCAATGATTTCTCCAGACAATGAGCTAATCTTCTATACTCGAAAGTTAGATAAACGTACACTAGGTGACATAAAAGGAAGTGTGGTTGAAGAATTTTCATTTTCGACAAGAAAAACCATTCAGCTAGATTTTAGCACGGGAGAGGGGTTTAAGTCTCCTTTTAATGATGGAAGTTTCACCAATTATGGAGCTGCAACCTTGTCTGTAGATAATAAGGAAATGATTATTTGTGCCTGTAAATCAGAGAACATTAATTCCAAACCATACTTGAACTGTGATTTGTATAGCACTACTTTTAATCGAATTGGTCAAGGTGGAAATGATTTTTCATGGTCACCATTAGTAAACTTAGGTGAAAAAATTAACACACCAGACGGGTGGGAGGGGCAACCATGTTTGTCCTCCGATGGGAAAATATTGTATTTCGCTACTACTCGTGCAAATTCCCAGGACAATGATATTTATGTATCGGAAAGAGATGAAAATGGTGATTGGAAACCAGCGGTACCTTTTAAGGAAGCAAATTCTCCTGGTAAGGATAAAAGTCCGTTCTTTCATCAAGATGGTGAGACTTTCTATTTTGTTTCTTCCTGCAGCAATGAAAGGAAGGGGTTTGGAGGATTGGATATATTTTACATGCGAAAAGAAAATGGCAAATGGACCAAGCCGAAGAACATAGGTTCTCCAATTAATACAGAAGGGGATGAAATTGGATTGTTTGTTTCAACGGATGGAAAACAAGCTTATTATTCTGGAAGAAATCAAAGTGATTGGAATATTTTTTCATTTGAATTGTATGAAGAAGCTAGGCCTAAAGAGGTAGTAATTATCAAAGGAGAATTGAAGGATGAAAATGGGAAACCTATTGTAGGTGCTCAAGTTGAAATTAACTACATTGAAACAGGTGAAGTTGAAAAAATTAAAGTGAATGGTAATGATGGAAAATATGCTGCCGTTGTAAAAGTGGATCCTAGTGTCAAACAAGATGTATTGATCACCGTTTCCAAAGAAGGTCATTCATTTGATTCTCAGTTAATAGAAAAAGAAAAGTTAAATCCAAAAGAGGTAAGTGTAAAAGTGGAACCATTGAAAGTAGAAAAACTCAAAGAAGGGAGCAACTATGAGATCGAAAATCTGTTATTTGAACCAAGTTCTTTTGAGTTATCGAAAAAGTCTAAAATTATTCTCGAAGGATTTGCTCGCTATTTGATAAATAATCCAGCTATTCAAATTGAAATTCAAGGTCATACAGATGATTTGGGAGATGATAAAATTAACCAACAATTAGCAGAATCGCGCTGCAAATCTGTTCAGACTTATTTGGTATCAAAAGGAATTGATATCAGTCGATTATCAGTAAAAGGATTGGGAGAAACAAAGCCTAAGTTCCCAAATACTTCGGAGGTAAATCGTGCAAAAAATAGGCGGACAGAATTCAAAATTATCCACTTGTAAAATCATTTTAAAGATTTATAGGTTTTACACTTTTCAATTCGCATTAATAAAAGATTTGCGTAATTCGCCTTAGAATTTAGTTTGCATCTATAAATCAATACATGATTGCGATTTTGAGCGACTAATTTCGTTGAAAAGTAATCAAATGGAATTGAATTATTCGGATGTAATTATATTAGGAATAGGATTAACATTGTTTGGTGTTGAAGTCTTGATATTAAAATTGAAAAAGAAAAATACAGTTTCAGTTCATCAAGCAGTGCTCAATTTGGGACTAGGTATGATAGAACGGTTAATTGGTATTATTACCATAAATTTCGGAATCTATTTTTTTACAGCATTATGGCCATGGCGCATCTTTGAGCCCATTGAAAACCGGTGGATCGCCCTTCTAGTTACGTTTATTGCAGTAGATTTTATGTGGTATGTATATCATCGATTATCGCATAGAGTTTCATTGATTTGGGCAGCTCATTTGATTCATCATCAAAGTACGGAATATAATTTTTCTGTCAATTTTGCCATTTCGCCATTCGGTTTTTTTGTTCGGATTTTTGTTTACAGTACGCTTGTGCTAATTGGACTAACCCCCGAGGATATTATTTTAGCAAATGCAATCAATGCCTTCTACCAATATATTTTACATAGCGAACTTTGGCCTGAGTTAAAAGGATTAGAAAAAGTATTTGTAACGCCAAAATTCCATCAATTACATCATTCATCTGTACATGAACATTTGGATACCAATTATGGTGGAATGTTTAGTGTTTGGGATAGAATGTTTGGGACCTATCATATGGATAATAAACAAATACAATATGGATTAACCAAGCAAGTTGAGCAACAAGACCCCTTTCATATTCAATTTGTTTTTATGTTAAAATTGATTCGAAATTTCAAGGAATACTCATTAAAGAAAGCATTTTTTTTACTTTTTTTAGGTCCTGAAGCTCAATCCCCTGATTTACCTAGATTATATAATGTACCCATTGTACATCATACTGCTCGAATTATAGGTGGCTTTTTAATTTTCTTGTTTGGCTACAT
>CAZTFG010000006.1:0-49035 GCA_964612725.1 uncultured Lishizhenia sp.
ACCCCCGACCAGCTGATTACAAATCAGCTGCTCTGGCCAACTGAGCTACATCGGCTTGTGTTTTGTTAACGATAACTTAAAGAACGTACCCAAAATTTCGGATTGCAAATGTATGACTTTTTTTTTTATCTGCAACAACCAAATGCTTTTTTTTCAAAAAAAAATACAAATCACCTTGTTTTTTATTTTCTTGCACGGTAGTTTATTGATCAAAAATAGTTTTTATTCACTGAATTTGGAATTATTTTAATAGAATAGTATTAACTTCAATGTTCAATTTATTTCTATGAAAAAAATATTATTCTTTTACTTAATTCTTAACACATTATTTCTTTCTGCTCAATCATTTCCTGATGATAAACAAAAATTTATTAAGTATCTCAATGATTTATATACTGACAACGAATCTGAAAAGGTTAGAAACTTTGCCAATGATGTATTGAAAGATAACCTTTTGAAAAATGGCATAATTGATGACAACACGTTTACTCAAATGGTAAACACCTGCAATAACCTAAAGGATAACTCTTTGAAATCCTATCCTGACATTTTCAATTACTTATACTCATACAATCAAGTTTTGACTAAAGGAGTAAATTCTGGAAATATTGAAAGTTGGCATACTGTTCTTGATCAACTCATCGAGAAAAAAGAAAAAAACACGGATGAATTTTTAAAATTCAGTTTACATTATTTCTTATATGGTAAAATTTCTGATGCCTCTAATTCCAAATGGTTTTACACGGGTGGTGATTTTACTTTTGAATACATTTCAACCCCTTCAATCAAACTTGAAGGCGGGAACCTACGGTGTTTGTTCACGGATAAATCCTCTGGCGCCAATGCAACAGATAGTATCGTTATTCAACAAACTAATGGTAATTTAAATTTAATCACAAAAAAATGGAGTGGTTCAGGCGGAAAAATAAATTGGACTAAAACCGGTGTAAGTGAGGATAAAATGTTTGCTACACTTAAGAACAACTATCAATTAAACACAAAGATTTCAGAAATAAAACTGGATTCAGCCCATTTAACCGCCCCGTATTTTCAAAGTCCAGTTTTGGGAACTATCGAAGACCGCACAGCCACCTATTTACGAGATGTTGATCGCATTTACCCTCGTTTTTACTCTTATTCAAAAGATGAAAAAGTATTAAATATAATGGATGGTATTGATTATTTTGGTGGATTTCTAATTGAGGGGGATAAATTAATTGGCAAGGGTGATGAGCAAACACCTGCAAGAGTAATAGTTAAACGAGATAAAAAGCCGTTTATCGTTGCATCTGCATCCTTATTTCAATTTACAATCAATTCCATTCAATCATCACAAACAGCCCTCAAGATTTTAATTGGTAAGGATTCCATTTTTCATAACTCTATAAATTTCAATTATACCAATTCGACTAAAGGAATTGAAATTGCACGACCAATCAAAGGACGTGGTTTAGCTCCTTTTGAGGACACCTATCATAAACTGGATATTTATGCACAGCGTATTTTATTTAATGTAGGAACGAATGAACTAAGGTTCACATATGACTATGGCTCACCGATTGATTTAAGAAATGCGAAATTTGAATCGATAGATTACTTTGATGAAAAGCGTTTTGATTCCTTTAAGGGCATGGATGCACAAAACCCCCTTTCCCTTGCCGCAAAATACTCAATTGAAAAAAATGCAACTGTATTTACAGAAGGAGAATTTGCTAGTGCAATAAACAAGTTCATTACACAATGTAAACCCTTAATGCTGGAAATGGCAATTCATGGCTTTATCGAATATGATACAGACAACAAAACAGTTAAAATAAAGGAAAAACTTTTTAAATACGTTGATTACAAATCAGGAGTTCGAGATTTTGACAACCTCAGTTTTGTGAGTGATTTATCACCCCAACTTAAAAACTTTTCAGAACAAGAATTGAAAGCAATCAAAGCTGACCCTCAATTGCTGACTGAATATAATCAACTATTGGAAAAAGATAATAGAAGAAAAACACTACCTTTCTATGCTGTTTTGGACTTGAACTCAAATGATTTAATTATTGATGGTATTGATTTCCTTACCTTATCTGCGAGTCAACCCTCTTTTGTTTCACCTACGGATTTACAAGTAACTTTTAAAGAAAACCGCAATTTCAATTTCAATGGAATTATTCATTCAGGTAAAATCGCTGTAACCTCTGATATCGGCGACTTCAACTATCAAACCAATTCTTTTCAAATTAAAAACGCTAAACAAGTATCGTTCATCGTTAATCCTTTCACCGAAAAAGAAAAAAGCAATGGACCCATCGAAATGATTTCCTCACTTTCAAATGTTACGGGAACACTAATTCTTGATGACATCAATAATCGATCCGGTAAAAACAAACAATTTTTGAATTACCCCAAATTATCCATTGTAAAACCTAGTTCCATTTACTACAATGACATTTTAAATGGTGCGTATGATTCTACCCGGTTTTATTTATCAATTGAACCATTTGAATTAGATAGTTTGTCAAGCTTTAGTGAAAAATCACTGGTTTTAAAAGGTGAATTAACATCGGCAGGAATTTTTCCAAAATTAAAAGAGAACATTCGAATCATGGATGATTATTCATTTGGGTTCTCTACCCAAGCCCCAGAAAATGGATATAAATTTTACAATGGTAATACCAACTATAAAAACAAAATCCTATTATCTGGAAACGGCTTACAAGGTGCGGGTACCATTCAATTTGTAGAAGCTACAGCAGAATCAACTAAATTAACTTTTCTACCTGACTCAACTATTGGATTAGCCAAATTTATAAATAAAGCGACTGAAGAAAAACTACAACTTCCAGATGTATATAATGACCGTGCTTTCATATGCTATTTGCCAAAATTAAAAATACTTAAGGCTTCCTCCACAAACGATAATCCAATGCGACTTTTCAATAACGAATCTCATCTTGCCGGAACGTTGGTTTTTTCAGAAACTAGTTTAACTGGTTTCGGAGAAATCGGTTTTAAAACGGCTTCCATGTTTTCCAGATTCTATCGGTTTAACCGATGGGAAATTTTAGCAGATACATCGAGTTTCTTTTTGAAAAATGCGTTCAGGGAACAAGGAGATGATCCATTGGCATTAAAAGCAGATGGAGTTTCGGCCAAAATTAGTTTTAAAACGAGAAAAGGCGAATTCAACTCATCAAATACGAAGCAAATTGAATTCCCATCCAATTTGTATTATTGTCAAATGGATAAATTCTTCTGGTATATGGATGAATTAAGTATTGACATGGAAAGAAACAAGGACGGACTAACTTCTTTTGAAACTGATGCATCAGGTATAATTCCCAATTTTTATTGTTACGATCCAAAAATCTCTAACGACAAAAAAATAACTTTTAAAGCGTTGAATGCACGATATGATTTAAAAACGCAACATATATTTTGTGACAAAGTGGTCAATATTCCAGTAGGAGATGTGTTCATTTATCCGGATAGTAACAAATTAGTAATTGAGAAAAAAGCATATATTAAGCCATTTAAAAATGCAAAAATTGAAACTAAGAACAAAATGCATCTTTTTGAACAATGTAACCTTGAACTCATAGATAAATCACAATATAAAGCCAACGGTAAATACAAATACATTGATATTGACAAGGGAATTTCTTTAATTCAAATGGATGATATTCTATGTTCCAATTTTATCACCAAAGCAGTTGGAACAATTAAAGAAAATCGAGGATTTAAATTATCAAAACAATTTGAATATTTCGGAAACATAGAGGTTTTACCTAATGAAGATAGTATTCTTTGTGATGGCAGTACCCGAATCGTACATGATTGTAAATATAAAAAATCATGGATGGCGTTCAAAGATAAAATCCAACCGATGAATATTCAAATCCCTATTGGGAAAGAGATAAAAAATACAGATGACCAGCCACTTGGCTTAGGATTTTATCGAGACAAAGAAAACAAAAACCTGTATACAGCCTTTCTGTCATTAACGAATATGCCCGAAGATGAAATTCTATACACCGCTACTGGTTATTTGCAATTTAATGCTGTCAAAAACGAGTTTCAAATTTCAACTAAAAAACAACTTAAGCAGCGCAATGAGAATATTTCAATTGATGCCTTAACCACTGATAATTTTATGTCATTGGATATTGAAAACAATAATTGCAATATTTATGGGGAGGGCGAAATTACATTAGGACAACCCATGGGTGAAACAACTATCCAATCTTTCGGATCTATCAGGTATGATGCTTCTTCCAATAAAAAAATCAGCATGTCGCTTACTTCTAAATTCTCGTTTCCAATAAATCAAGAACTCATGGAGGGATTAGCGAAAAAAATGAAAGTAACCGAAGAGTTAATTACCACAAAAGAAGCTGACATAAATAAAACCAATTTTGACCGAGCCATGAAACATTGGAATAATCAAAAAGAATACGAAAAAATAAGAGAAGCAATATTAAACGAAACTACACCTAAATTTCCTAAATCAATGGAACAAGCGATCGTGGTAACTGGTATGGAATTAGTTAATTACGACAAAAATGAAAAACATGGATTAAAATCGAATACACAAAATGTTGTAGTGGTTGGAATGTATGAAAAACCCGTTTTTAAATCCGTGCCATATGAGTTTTATATTGATTTGAATGCTGAAGATTTAAATAAATATAACTTTGGACTCAATTTCAACGTAGGTAACTCAGAATATTTCTTTAATATGAAAACTATTTCTAAAACTTCAAGGGATTTAAAGGTGCTTACAACAGATGAAATCTTTAATAAAACTTTATTTGAAATGAAACCAAAAATGAAAAACATCAAGAATTTCAGTTTTGATGGTACGGAAAATCCAGAAATAAAGGAATATTTTAATGAAATTTTTTAATGATGGATTATCTATTAGTATTTTCTGCGGCAATAATTGGATACCTTTTCGGTTCCATACCAACTGCTGTTTGGATAGGACGATTTTACTACAATATTGATGTAAGGCAACACGGAAGTAAAAATGCTGGGGCTACGAATACTTTTCGGGTATTGGGTAAAAAGCCAGGAATTTTTGTACTTGTCATTGATGTCTTAAAAGGTATTATTGCATCCATGTTCCCGATTCTTTTTATTGACCTACATGAAATGAGCTATGCGTTTTTAATTTCATTAAGACTACTTTCATCAATCTTTTCAATGATTGGTCATGTACTACCCTTGTTTGCTGGATTCAAAGGAGGCAAAGGAGTGGCTACTTCGTTAGGCGTATTGATTGGACTACAACCTTTTGCTGCATTGATCTGTTTTTCAATTTTTCTACTAGTTTTCATCTCATCAAAATTTGTTTCCCTTGGTGCGATCATTTCAGCTATCACCTACCCCTTTATTGTTTATTTTGTTGATCCAAATGTACTATTTCATGAAATGGTTTTCACCGTGATACTTAGCTCTGCAGTAGTTTTTACGCATCGAAAAAATATATTCCGTTTAATTAAAGGAGAAGAGAATAAAATGAACCTTTTTAAACGATAATTGTATGGAATTCTTTAAATTTTGAAGAAACTTCTTATTTATAGCGTTTGTTTTTTTATGTCCAGCCAATTCATGGTTTTTGGTCAAACTAAGAACGATGAAAAAAAATTAAATTCCATGTTCTGGTCAGGGAATTACAAAGAAATTATTCTTGATTATGCCCTACTTTACAATAAAGACCGAAAAAATTTAGACGTCAATTTCAAATATGGCACATGCCTACTTTTTGAATCGGATAGTCTTTCAACAATGAATAAGGCTATTGGTCATCTCACCTTTGCATGCGCTAGTGAAGAATCTCTTGCAGAATATCATTATTTTCTTGGTAGAGCACTGCATCGAATTGCTGATTATAACGGTGCTTTAAAACAATTTGAATTATACAAAAGAAAAAAAACGAAAACCACGGCAGCGTTAGATGCTGACTTATTCATCAGTTATTGCTCCAATGCATTAAATTTAAAGGAGTTAGCCAATGCTTCATACAGTAAAACTGGAACAATAATACCAGCAGAAATAGGTAAATCTTACAATTTAAATCAAATAGACTTATCGGGAAAATTTTTTAACAGCATCGAATTTCAAAGCAAAATAGACAAAAAAAGAAATTATGAACCTCTCATATATAAACCTGAAAACGCCACGCTTCGTTTCTATGCTAGTTTTGGGGATAAAGATGAAGGGAACAAAGATATTTATATGGTTAGTGGAAGCTACGAGGACAAGAAAATCACAAGATTATCATCCATAATTAATAGCAATTCTGATGAAGCGCTTCCAGTGTTTGACGAAAAAACGCATTACCTATATTTTTCATCTTTAGGACATAATAGTTCTGGTGGATATGATATTTATCGCTCCAAGTTGGATAGTATAACGAATGAATTTAGTGTACCAGAAAATTTAGGGCAAGGCATTTCAACTCCATACGATGATTTCCTGTTCATGTATAATTCTTCGAACAACAAGTCGCTAATCACATCAACAAAATTAAGTCCTGATGGCGAATTATCCATCTTTCAAGGTACTATTTCATTTTTAGAATCAAAGAAAAATTCCTCCAACCTTGTTCAAGTGCAGTTTAATAACGGTGGAAATAATGCAATTAAATTGACCACTATTCTTGTAAAAGACAGCTTAAATAACACAATTACTCAAGTTACTAAATCAAGTGAAAAAGAAGCTGTAGAATTGAATTTACCTCCCGGAACTTATCGCTATTTCATTGAATTATCAGGTAGTAAAGATTTTTTTGAAGCCCAAATAGTTATACCTGAAAAACAAGAAACAATTTCACAAATTATTGAATATTCCATAGATGACTTAAATACAGAACTTGTTCGAATTAACCAACCCGATTCCAGTGGAAATTCTACCACAAGAATTGCTAAAAATATTTCACCAACCGATGGGAATCAAACTATCGGAGCAACCGTTATTGATGAAAAATTGGAAAAGGAAGTTCTTGAAAAGTTAAATTTAGAAAACTTCAGTCAAGTTGAAGTTATTGATGCTATTTCGGACCGAATCATTGAATTTGAACTAACTCAAAAAGAAAATGAAGAATTAGCAGATCGATTAAACCTAGCTATAGTGAATAATCAGGAATATTACCAACAGTTGCAGGAGGAGATCGATTCTATTTCGAAAGAATTAGACGAAACAACGAATATTGAGAAAATAGAAAAATTGAAGTACATTCAAAATACCTTAGCTGAACAAGAAGAGATCCTTCAACAAACTATTTGGCTACAAGCATTGAATGATTCGATTCGAAATGACATAAAAAATAAAACCGACAATTTTAATACGGTACAATCCATAGGAAAGAACCTAACTGAATTAACACAACAGGAAAATGAAGCCGAGGCTTACAAACTCATCCTTGATAATTACCAATCAATCAACTCACTTAGCGCTACGTCTGCTTTGAAAAAGAACTACAATGACTTGTTAGATGTAGAATTAGAACTTTCGAGATTAGATAAAAAAATCATTCAGCTTACCAATGATAAAATCAAACTGGATGAGGATCTAAAACAAGCTGAGATTAACGCTAGAAATGCTTCGAAAAAGGAAAAAATAAATTTGGATCAATCCATTACCGAAATCAAGCAAAAGATAGTTTCCATTGAAAAACAAATAAATAAATACAAATTAGATAAATCGGAATTGTCAATTCTTAAAACGGATAAAGAGCTTAAAAGAAATATACTCTCTTCGATTTTAAAAGAAGGCATTGATGAATCCCTTTCCTATGAAACGGCCTTAAAACACTACCTACCCAGTTCTATTAACATTCGGAGCAAAACAAATGAGATTAATTTGCAATTGAATGAAACAGAGGGGAAGTTAACATCAAACGAAATTAATTACCTCAACCAAAGAAAATTATATTTATCTAAAAAAGAAATACTTTCTGAAAACTACCCAAACCAAGAACAGCTTATTCAAATAGAAAAAGAATATGTAGAATCGATCAAATCCCTTATCGAACAAACAAAGAATTCAGATACAACTTTGTTTACTGAATTTCTAAATGAAAAACTGCAAGAAAGTTCTGCAAAACTTCAAGCACTTCAAGAGGAACAAAATCCGAACGAAATCACTAAATCGGATGTGACGCATATTACTCCTGATAAAACAGACGAAAAACAGGATGAAAATCAGAATAAACCAGAGAAGGATGACGAAATTACTAAATCGGATGTGACACAAATTACTCCTGATAAATCAGACGAAAAACAGGATGAAAATCAGAATAAACCAGAGAAGATTGACGAAATCACTAAATCGGATGTGACACAAATCACTCCTGATAAATCAGACGAAAAACAGGATGAAAATCAGAATAAACCAGAGAAGATTGACGAAATCACTAAATCGAATGTGACGCATATTACTCCTGATAAAACAGACGAAAAACAGGATGAAAACCAAAATAAACCAGAGAAGATTGACGAAATCACTAAATCGGATGTGACGAAAAATCAAGACCTATCAAATGAAATTCTATCACAGGAATTACCAGAAAAGTCAAACGTTTTAATTGATGCTACTGTTACTGATTTGAGAAATTCTACAAACGAAATCAAGAAGGAAAAATCAAGTATCTACAGAGAAATTCAAGTTTCACATACCAATTTACCTTTATATTCAATTGAAAAATTAAAACATGATGAAGCGCTTTTAATCGATCAATTAAAAAGGATTTCTGATGAAATTAACCTAACTAAAAACAATAAAGCGAGTAATAAAAATAAAATAATCAACAAAGAACTAGAACAAAGCATTACAGAATTAGAAATTCAACAAGATGAGCTATTAACCAAACTTACCAATATTCAAATTGAATTAGAAAAGCAAAATCTATCGGAAATTAACATCGGAATGAATTCGAACACGGTTGATCTAGATATTACTAAACAACAAGAAATTGCATCAACTCAGGAATATAGAAACTATGTAGAACAACTTGTAGCGTTCGAAAATTCTTCGAGAAACCTCAAACTAATTAATGATACCATTGCTCTGATTCAAGCAGCAATTGATCAAGAAATCACCTATTTGTTATTGAACCCAGAAAAGGAAAAAGGAAGAATTATCATTGAACAATTAATTCAGCAATTGGAAGTTCAAGTAAGTAAAAGAAATAATATCTCCTCTAATTTAACAGCCATTAAACGTGAAATTAATCGCATTGAGGAAACTTCCCCAATAAATAAAAATGATCTGCGCTACCTAGCATCTGCGAGAATTGAACCAATTAAAAAAATCGCTAGCTCACCTGAACAAGATATTATTCCAAAAACGGGTTTTAACTTGAATGCACAAGAATCCTATTACAGTTCTAAAAACCCAATTCCACAAAATGTAAAACCTCCATCAGGATTGGTTTATAGAGTTCAAGTTGGTGCTTTTCGTAAACCCATTCCTCAAAATCTTTATTCAGCATTTAATCCGGTTTCTGGAGAATTAGCACCAAACGGTCTAACCTTGTACATGGCTGGTTATTTCAATAGTTCAAATAACGCGGTAAGTGCTCGCAAACAAATTC
Organism: uncultured Lishizhenia sp.; assembly: GCA_964612725.1. GTDB lineage: Bacteria > Bacteroidota > Bacteroidia > Flavobacteriales_D > Crocinitomicaceae > UBA952. The sequence continues at coordinate 9,590 of CAZTFG010000006.1, forward strand.
AACAATTGGGATATACGGATGCATTTGTTGTTGCTTATTGTAATGGTAGAAAAATTAGCTTGGGAGAAGCAAGACAGTTAGAATCACGCGGTGAATGTGTTCCACTTGATTCCAATCAATTTATATTGGAAATTGTTCAGCGCACCAAGGAAGCAATGAGCAACCAAGGAATCTCTGTTGTAGATTTACCTAATGATATTAAAAAGTCAAGTAACCTAGATCTTAAGGATCCCCAAAAACTATATTATACTGTACAAGTTGGAGTATACAACCAATTAATTAATGAAAAGATCAAATTTCCCGCTTTATCGGAAATTGCTACTCATAAAATTGCTACTGGACAAATTCGATATTCAACAGGAAAATTCACCGATTTATCTTCAGCAAAGGTGAGAAAAGAAAAAGCCGTTCAATCTGGAATTAAAGACGCCTTTATAGTCGCTTACTACAACGGAGAACGAATTACGATTGCAGCTGCCAATGAATTACTTTCGAGGTATGGAGACTCCATATTATTCAGTTTTCCATCAACGATTGTTCAACCTGCAAATGAAACCGCTTATCAAATAATGGATAAAAAGTACTTTACAAATTCTGAAATCACCTTTGAACCAGAATTAAAAAGATACCAAACGATAGATGAATTTGAAAATTTTCCACTCGAGAAGTTAGCTTATTTTAATCAATTTGGACTCTTTCAGTACAATCCAGCTACTAAGAAAATTGAATCCACATCCTACACCAATGTGTTTGATTTAGATAATTCTATTAAGTTATCTGGATATTTTTCCCAACTTAATTTCAAACCCTCCATCTCAACAACTGAAATGGAAGAAAATATATCGGGAGATTTGGCGGACTTTATGCTTCACTCCCACTCTGTTCAACAAATACGTTCTAAAGATAACATACATATTGATTTTGAAAAATCATATTTTAATGATGCTAATTATACCAACATGCTAAAAAACACGTTTCAATTAATAATTAAATGAGATGAAAAATCCACAAATACAAGAACAAGACAAATTTGATGTTTTAGAGGAAACCATTGAGGAAAATGGATTGATCTTATATAACGATGATGTTAATACGTTTGATCATGTAATCAATTCCCTTGTCAAAATTTGTAAACATGAACCTTTACAAGCCGAGCAATGTGCTTGGATAGTCCATTTAAATGGGAAATGCAAAGTGAAAAACGGAAATTTCAATGAGTTGGAACCGTTGTGCGTAGCATTATTAGATAGAGGAATCTCAGCAACCATCGAATAATGAAACTTACATTTAATTCCCCGTTCTCCCTTGCCTACACAGTGCTTTCGGTAGCCGTGTTTTTTATTTTTATGGCAAACGGATGGCATACAGAATTTTTCACGTTGAATGGCACGGCTAAAACTCAAGAAATTGACTGGTATATTGGAATAGTTGGATATGCTTTTGGACATGCCAATTTTCCTCATTTATTAGGGAATTTAACTACCCTTTTACTCCTTGCTCCGCTGGTTGAACATCATTACGGGACTAAAAAATTAATTCTAATTACATTAATAACCATTCTCGTTACTGCTATTATCCACATTCTATTTTGGGACCATCGATTGTTGGGTGCAAGTGGGGTTGTTTTTATGTTAATCATTTTAAGCTCTTTAATTCCATCAAAGGGCAAGGAAATTCCATTGACATTTATATTGATTGTCTTGTTATTCTTGGGAGAAGAAATTTATGAAGCTTTTAAACCAAGTAATGTTTCACGTTTCGCTCATATTACCGGAGGGATTTTAGGTGCTGTTTTTGGGTTTTATTTAAATTCAAAAAAATAACAAAATAACAAGGTATGAAAGGAATTAAGTCGAGAATATCTATTTTTTAACTACTATTGTATTTGTTATGAAAGCAGCAATATTTAGTGTGTTTCTAATTACTATCACTTATCAATTTGGTTTTGGCCAAGTAGCGAATAGTGATTCCACACGAATGATACAACTTTCGGGAGTTGTAATTTCAGAAGAAACCTTAGAAGAATTGCCCTATGTCACTGTTTTTAATAAAACGTTGCGAAAAGGGGTGATTTCAGATTATTACGGCTATTTTTCACTGATAACGTTCCCTGGCGATACCATAGTTTTTGCTAATCATGGATATAGAAAATCAAGTTTCATTGTGCCAGATACGCTTAAACAAAATCGATACTCTTTGATCCATATGATTCCTGCCGATACATTGCAACTGAAAGAGGTAACAATTTATCCCTGGCCATCACGGGAAGAATTTGCAAATGCATTTATCAATATGCGACCTTACGATGATGCAATACGAAAAGCGCAGCAAGAATTATCTGGCGAAAGTTTAGCCTTTGCAGCTGCCAGAATTCAGACGGATCCATCGCTAGCATATGGAAATAGTATCAATCAACGATATTCACAATTATACAGCAGCAATCAAGTCCCTGTAAATAATCTACTTAACCCTTACGCTTGGTCTAAATTTTTAAAAGATTGGAAGGCAGGGAAATTAGATCGACAATAATTCTACTGTTAAAGGAAATGAAGGGTTATTTCATTTATTCACTTGTCTGTTTTATCATTATTCCTACCCTTGCATTTTGTCAATTAGGAGAAAAGAAAGAGAAATTCCCAATTTACTTTGGAGTTCAGGCAAAAATAATCACTCCTTCCGAATTTCTTGGTCCAAGAGTTACCGAGCTTACAGATGGTGGTTTTAGTTCTACTTTAACCCAAAAAACAGGTTATAGTTATGGAGCTTTAATACGCGCGGACTATACAAAAAGTATTTCGCTAGAGGTAGGATTGAATTATATTCAAAGGCAATTTTATTCCAGCATGAATTTCACTGATAGTGTCACGAATATTTCTGATTCTAACAAACTTACATTTATCAATTACGAAATTCCAATTACTGGCATCGTTAAAATTCAATTAGGGCAAAAATTGTTCGCTCTTGCTGGTTTAGGTCCCTCATTTTCCTACAAACCTACAAATGTAGCCCTTATTGATCAGCCTGGTGGACCGCACACGTTTTATCACTCTGGAACTGTGAAAAAATTTGGAATGGATTTGAATGCTCAAATTGGATTTGAATTGAGAACGAGAAGAATTGGAATTTTTTATGTAGGTGGAGGTGTTAAAGTACCAACGGGTTACCTTTTAAATTGGGGAGGAAAATACTCGACGCAAAATTCATCAAAATATTACCTTGACTTCGCCAAAGTTAATGGTGCGTTTTTATCTTTTGATTTACGCTATTACTTACCGCGTATAAAAAATTCAGGTATGCAGTTTTTGCAAGGCCCGATTGAATAAAAAAGTTCCGTTGGAAATACTATTTTATTTTGAATACCCTAAAATTTTCAAGTAATCAGCTGCTGTTTGTTCCTCACTAAACATTTCCGTAGTGATTTTTCCGTCATCATCTCTTCGTATCAAAATATGCTTCGGTTCTGGTATTAGACAATGTTTAAGCCCACCAAATCCTCCAATCGTTTCTTGATATGCTCCTGTGTTAAAAAACCCAATATACAAAACGTTGTTCTTATCAAACTTTGGAAGATAAATAGCATTTGAATGTTGCTCGGAATTATAGTAGTCGTCACTATCACAGGTTAAACCACCCAATAAAACCCGTTCGTAATCGTCGTTCCATCTATTTATAGGTAACATAATAAAACGTTGATTGATGGCCCAAGTATCCGGTAAATTAGTCATAAATGATGAATCAATCATATTCCATTTTTCTCGATCATTTTGGTGTTTTTGGTGTAAAATACTGAAAATAGCACCACCACTTTCTCCTACCGTAAATGACCCAAACTCTGTAAAAATATGTGGTTCTGGAATATCATTGTCTGTACACACACGTTTAACTTGGGTTAAAATTTCACGTACCATGTATGCATAATCAAAATCAAATGCCAATGATTTTTTGATTGGGAATCCGCCTCCTATGTTTAATGAATCCAATTCTGGACACATTTTTTTCAAATCGCTGTATACACGCAAACACTTGGTTAATTCATTCCAATAATACGCTGTATCATTAATTCCGGTATTAATAAAAAAGTGAAGCATTTTTACTTTAACCCGAGGATTTTCTTTCAAAAACGCTTTGTAATAAGGAACAATTTCTCGATATCGAATTCCTAAGCGCGATGTATAAAATTCGAATTTAGGTTCCTCTTCCGAAGCAATTCGAACCCCAATTTTAATCTCTTTATCTGTTTTAGCTAAAATTCGCTCCAATTCATCCGTATTGTCAACAACAGGAATAACTTTAAGGTTCCCTGCATTCATTAAATCGATCATGTTATCGATATACGGTTCAGGTTTATATCCATTACAAATCACATATTGTCCGTCTGCAATTTTACCCTGATCATACAACGTTTTGATAATATCAATATCGAAAGCTGAAGAAGTTTCAAGATGAACATCATTTTTTAATACCTCATCCAAAACAAAAGAAAAATGATTGCTTTTGGTGCAATACGAATAATAGTAATTCCCGGCATAACCTAAGTTATGAATCGCTTCACGAAACCACCCCTTTGCACGTTGAACGTTATTAGAAACCTGTGGTAAATAATTGAATTTAAGAGGAGTACCATATTCACTTATCAATCTCATTAAGTCAATTCCATGAAAAAACAACCGATCTTCACGAAGGTTAAATTCATTTTGAGGAAAATCAAATGTTTGGTCAATTAAATCAATGTACTTTGTTCTCATGTAATATTATTTACCTAAAAATTGGGTTAATATATCTATTTCTCGCGCTATGCATGCACGTGTATCACTTTCTACGATTGGGCGCTGGATAAGTTTCGGATTTTCTATTAAGATTTTAATCCATTCTTCATCGCTAAAATTTTTTCCAGCAAAATGCTCTTTAAAATCCGCTTCATTTGTCCGAATAATTTGAACCGGTTTCATTTTTAATTTCTGCAATAAGGCTGATAAGGACCTCTCCGAAAAAGGATTCGACATATACTCATTAACCGTAAATTCAATGTTTTTACTTTTAATTTGGTCCAACGCTAATCGACTTTTTGAACAACGGGGGTTGTGATAAATGGTAATCATTTAACAAAATTACGAGAATTCATTCAAGACTTAACAATTTGTTTCAATTTGATTCAATTGTGAAACTACTCTGTTCTCCGTACATTTGCACAAATGAAAACCAAAACACTCAAAAAAAACAAGGTTAATGTGGTAACTTTAGGTTGTTCGAAAAATGTATTCGACTCTGAGGTTTTAATGGCACAACTGAAGGCGAATCAATTTGAAGTTGAACACGAATCAAGTCAAGACGATTCTGAGATTGTAATTATTAACACCTGTGGCTTCATTGAAAGTGCTAAACAAGAATCAATTGATACCATTATTCGATTTGCAGAAGCAAAAGTGGATGGATTAGTCTCAAAAGTTTATGTTACAGGTTGCTTATCAGAAAGATATAAAGGCGATCTTGAACAAGAAATACCTGAAGTAGATGCTTTTTTTGGAACGCGTGACTTACCAAGATTGTTGAAAACCCTTAAAGCTGATTACAAACATGAATTAGTTGGTGAAAGAATTTTAACTACCCCAAATCATTACGCCTACCTGAAAATTGCCGAAGGTTGTGACCGCCCATGCTCATTTTGTGCAATACCATTAATGCGCGGAAAACACGCCTCCACCCCAATTGAGGAACTAGTTAGAAATACCAAAACGTTAGTAGCTGGTGGGGTTAAAGAGATCATGTTAATAGCCCAAGATTTAACTTATTATGGATTAGATTTATATAAAAAAAGAGCGCTTTCAGACCTTTTAAAGCAACTGTCAGACATTGATGGTCTTGAATGGATAAGACTTCATTACGCATTTCCGGCCGGCTTTCCAATGGATGTTTTAGACGTAATGAACGAACGAAAAAATATTTGTAATTACTTAGATATGCCTTTACAGCATGGATCTACCAAGATATTGCAAGCCATGAGAAGGGGAACAACAAGAGAAAAAACAGAAGAACTTGTACAAGCTATTCGAGCAAAAGTTCCAGGAATTGCCTTACGAACAACATTGATTTCGGGGTATCCAGGCGAGACGGAGGCTGATTTTCAAGAAATGTACGATTGGGTTGAACGTTCTCGTTTTGATCGTTTGGGAATTTTCACCTATTCTCATGAAGATAATACGCATGCCTTTCAGTTTAATGATGATGTCCCGCAAAAAATCAAGCAAGAACGAGCAGATATTATCATGGAATTACAATCTGGTATTAGTTATGAATTAAATCAATTAAAAGTAGGACAAACGTTTAAAACCTTAATTGATCGTGCGGAAGGGAATTATTTCATTGGAAGAACTGAATTTGATTCACCTGAAGTGGACAATGAAGTTTTATTGGATAAGTCAAAAGAATATGTTCGAATTGGCGATTTTGTTGACGTAACTATTAATTCTGCTGATCATTTTGATCTTTTTGGAACGGTAGCTGGTTAAAACGAAAACTTTTTTGACTAGACAACTGTTTAAAAATAAACACAGACATGCAAATAGGAGACAAATGCCCATCTTTTGAGCTTAACAACCAACAAGGAGAGTTAGTTCATTCTTCCAGTTTTATAGGAAAACAAAAAGCAGTTATTTTCTTTTACCCTAAAGACGAAACGCCAGGATGCACCAAAGAGGCATGCTCTTTTAGAGATAAATATGAGGATTTTCTTGAATTAGGTTGTCAAGTTATTGGGATTTCCTCTGATTCCGTTGATTCACATGCCCAATTTGCGAATCGATTTGGATTTACTTTCACTTTGTTATCCGACCCCGAAAAATCAGTGCGAAAAGCGTTTCAAGTACCTGGAAATCTGTTTGGATTGCTTCCCGGAAGAGTAACTTATATTGTAGATGCATCCGGAATAATTAGGGGAATTTTTAATTCTCAACTCAATCCTGTAGGACATGTTACTGAAGCCTTAAAAATAGTAAGCAGCATTTAAGTTAACTTAGATTTTAATTCTATCTCGCCACTTTTCGAAGAAAAAACTTATTTTCGCATCAAACTGTAGAAATGAGAACGAAAATGCTGGCGGCCAACTGGAAAATGAATTTAACCTTTCAAGAGGCAACGGAATTGTTTTCGAATTTTAATCAAGCCATTTCTAACAATGCTACAACTCGCTATGTAGTATTTGCTCCTACTATTTTTCTACCTGAATTAAGTAAATTGAATAGTTTCATTCACTTAGGCGCTCAAAATTTTTATCCGGCTGAAAAAGGAGCTTTTACTGGTGAAATAAGCCTTTTACAACTCAAAGAATTTCATGTTAGCCATATACTCATTGGCCATAGTGAAAGACGTGGACTTTTTTTTGAATCGAATGAATTCCTTCAACAAAAAGTTGATTTTGCGCTAGCTCAAGATATGGAAATTGTATTTTGTTGCGGAGAATCACTTGAAACGAGAGATTCAAATCTTCATTTGGATTTTGTTCTTGCCCAATTAAAAGCATCTCTTTTCCATGTTTCAAAGGAGCAAATGAGAAAATGTTCCATTGCGTATGAACCAATTTGGGCAATCGGAACCGGAAGGACTGCTACTATAGATCAAATTGAAGAAATGCACGAGGCCATACGGAGTTGGGTTGCAGAACAATACGATGAAGAAACTGCCCAAGCAATTGCTATTTTATATGGTGGAAGTTGCAATGAAAATAACGCAACAGAGATTTTCTCATGTCCCAATGTAGATGGTGGTTTAATAGGTGGTGCATCACTTACGGTTGAAGGATTCACTCAGATTGCAAACAAACTTGATTAGATTATTTAATATTAATGTACTATAAAATCTTTTTCCATGATATATCTTACAGCAAGTGAAATAAATAATAGAAAAAACAATGGTGATTCTATCACTATCATTGATATAAGAGAACCCTATGAAGTGGAAACTGCTTCGATTGAAAGTGTGAAAATTCCAATGGGGGACATCGAAAATCACTTAGAAGAATTAAAAAAAATGGACCAAATAGTGTTGATGTGCCGTTCTGGTAAACGAGCAGAATCAGTTGCTAATTGGATAGAATCCGAATATGGAATCCAACAAATAATTGTAATGGAAGGTGGTATCTGCCAATGGAAAGACCAAGTCAATCCGTTGCTAGCATTGGAAGATTAATTTTTTAAAATAAACCTATTTTTTTCTTCAAATTTCTTCATCCTTGAATTTGTAACGTTTTGAATGTAAGGATGATTTGGATTACAACTCTTAAAGTTTTGATGGTATTTTTCAGCAACATAAAACTTTTCGAATTGGGTAATTTCTGTAGTTATTCTTGGAAAAACAGCATTTTTAAGTAACGAATCAATAACGTTTACCGCAATCGCTTTTTCGGCTGCAGATTGATAAAAAATTGCTGACCTATATTGTGTACCTGAATCCGGACCTTGTTTATTTAAAGTGGTAGGATCATGTGATTGAAAAAAAACGTTTACTAAATCCTGATAACTTACTTTCGTAGAATCATAATAAATTTTAACTGTTTCTGCATGCCCGGTTTTCCCAGTGCAAACAGCTTCATAAGATGGATTAACTACTTTTCCTCCAGAATAACCAGATTCCGCCTCCACTACTCCATCAACGGATTCATAGATCGCTTCAACACACCAAAAACATCCACTTGCAAAATAGGCCGTCTGATAGGTAGACAAATCAATTTTAGTGTTTTTCTTAATTGTTGGATTTTCTTGTTGAGCACAAGAGCTAAATGAAATAAAAACCAGAATAGCATAAATCCACTTAGATGGTGACATAATATTTTTTTAGTAAAAACAGTTTTTATTCGAAAATGTTTCAAATGAAACTGCCGTAAATTATAGAAAATTTGTTAATCTTCAAAATAATGCATCCATTAAACATTCACAACTATAGTTCACTCATTTACAAAACATTAATCAAAATAAAGAATTACCTTTCTAAGGTGAAATTGTATGAGGGAGAAATACCCTTTGTGGCAAGAAGGATAACTAAACAAACTAAAGCCATGTTTATTTCAATGACTATTTTTAGTGTTCTACTAGTGATGCTCTTAGGATACGGATTGATTTCTAATTATAAGAGAAATCATTAGCACTAACTAGACTGGGATTGTGACGTTCTCAAGCATGGTAGCCACCAGTTTTGGCAGATCAACTTGACTACTCCAACCCCAGTCTTTTTTTGCTACAGAGTCGTCAATAGAGTCTGGCCACGAATCCGCAATTACCTGTCTATAATCCGGTGCATAAATTATTTCGAAGCTCGGAATTACTTGACATATTTCACTTGCCAATTCTTTAGGTGTAAAACTACAACCAGAGAGATTATATGAAGTTCTTACCTTGACGTGCTCTTCATTCACTTCCATAAGTTCAATTGTCGCTCTAATGGCATCATCCATAAACATCATAGGTAAGGCAGTATCTTCAGAAAGGAAACAAGTAAATGGTTTTCCTTCTTTGGCTTTATAAAAAATATCTACTGCATAATCTGTTGTTCCTCCACCTGGCAATGATTTATAAGAAATTAATCCTGGATAACGGATACTTCTGACGTCAACCCCAAATTTTGAATGATAATAAGAACACCAATTTTCTCCTGCCAGTTTTGAAATCCCATACACTGTGGAAGGTTCCATAATGGTTTGTTGCGGCGTTAAAATCCTTGGTGTTGTTGGACCAAACACAGCAATTGAACTCGGCCAAAATATGCGATTTATATGACCTTCTTTAGCTAAATCTAAAATAGTAAATAAACCTTCCATATTTAACTCCCATGCAAATGCTGGATTTTTTTCTGCTGTAGCAGACAATAAAGCTGCTAGTAAATAAACGTGATCAATTTTTTCTTGAATTATGTATGCTCTGACTGATTCTCTATCAAGAATATCCATTTTGATATAGGGACCATTTTCTATTATTTCAGGACAAGTGTCACGGACATCAGCCGCAATAACTAATTGATTTCCATGTTTTTCACGAAGGGTTAGAACCAGCTCAGTTCCAATTTGCCCACAAGCCCCAATAATTAAGATTTTTGCCATACTTTAAAAATGAAAAGACAAATATAGTAGTTCCTTTAGGAAGTAAGTAAAATCATTCTTTTTTTACTTCACAGCCATCCATTTTGCCACGTATTTACCAATGATATCGAATTCAAGATTTACTTGGTCACCCACTTTTAAAGAATGAAAATTAGTGAACTCATACGTATATGGAATAATGCAAACCGAAAATGAATTTTTTGCAGAATCTACTACCGTTAAACTCGTCCCATTTACTGCTATTGATCCTTTTTCAACTGTTAAATCGGATGATTCATATGTGAATCGAAATTTCCAACTTCCATTTTGATCCTCAATTGCCGTACAAACACCAACTGTGTCTACATGTCCTTGAACAATATGTCCATCTAAGCGTCCATTGAAAGGCAAGCATCTTTCTAGGTTGATTTTTGACCCTATTTCCCACGAATTCAAATTCGTTTTATCCAATGTTTCTTGAATAGCGGTAACACGATATTGATTATCCATAATTGAAACAACAGTCAAACAACACCCATTATGTGCTACACTTTGGTCTATTTTCAATTCATGCGTAAAATTACTTTCCATGGTAAAATGAACATTCCCACCTTCCTGTTCCTTATTTTTAAGCTCGCCAACTTGTTCAATTATTCCTGTAAACATTTTTATTTTATTTTAAAATTCCCATTCCTTTTGAGTGATAAATACAGTTCCTTTAAACAAAGCAATAAAGGCCTCGTATTGATTTTGTACACGAACCTCATAAATTGCGGTTTTCGTTCCTCTATAGATTTCAACCGCTTCCGCAATTAACACATCCTCACCCCCTACTTTTAGCACATGTGATATGGACGTCTCAATACTAACACATTGAAAACCATAGGTATTTGAAGCGAATGCTAAGGCGGAATCAGCTACAGAATAGGTTATACCACCATGAGCAATTTGAAATCCATTTAGCATTTCATGACGCAAGTCAATTTTAATTTTACAATAACCCTGACGCACTTCCAACACCACAATCCCCAACCAATTGCTAAATTCATCTTGACCAAGCATGTGTGAAACAATTTCTTTTGGCGTTTTCATGTAACAAAAATACAATTATTGATTTACATCTTATACTTTTCAAATTAGGGTCAAACAACCAGCAAATACTTGGACTAACTTGAACTCATTTTAAACGAAAAGTTGACTTAAATTTGATAAATAGCGATTTACGCTAAATGAAGCTGCATATAAAACTCTGGTTGCAATAAGTTTAATTACAAAACAAATTCAATCGGAGTTTTTTTCATTCTCACTTCTATGCAATAATTTTATTGACTTGTGTCTGTTTTATACAACTTGCTGAAAAACAGTTTTAAAAGTTAATTTTTCTTTGAATTTATTTAAACATTGAGTAAATTTGTTACTCATGTTAGACGCGTTAATTACATCTAAAACCCGCATCAGATTATTGGTGAAATTCTTCTTGAATCCAACCATGAAAGCTTATTTGCGTCAATTGGCAGATGAATTTGGCGAAAGTACAAATGCAGTACGAGTGGAATTAAATCGATTAACGGAAGCTGGAATTCTAGAAAGCCAAGCGGAAGGAAATGTTATTCAATATAAAGCAAAATCTAACCACCCGCTATTTCCTGAAATTAAAAGTATAGTAACCAAGATAACTGGCATTGATCAACTTATTGAGTCGGTTATTGAACGATTAGGGAATTTAGAAAATGCTTATTTAGTTGGTGATTATGCTTCAGGAAAAGATACCGGGGTAATTGATATTTTATTAATTGGTGATGTTAATAAAAATTATTTAACTGATTTAATTGAAAAAGCAGAAGAGTTAGTGCAACGAAAAATTCGATATCTCGTATTGTCTGAACTTGAATTAAAACAGTACAAAGATCAGTATACAGGTCACATATTATTGCTTTGGAGTAAGCTAAAATAGACCTGAAGAATTAATTATATAAAATACTCAATCCACTTTTTTGTGTGACTGAGAATGGCGAAGCCATATAAAACACATAGCCATATTTACATTTCAATTTTAACAAAACTCTTTGTCTCATCTAATTAAACAAACTTTTACTATTACTCGTTCTGACTATGAAAGTAGGAACAAACACCGAGGTATAGTAATTTGGTTAACTGGGCTTTCAGGTTCTGGAAAATCAACTATTGCGAATGAATTGAACACACGTTTATTTCATCAAAACAAACATGCCGTAATTTTAGATGGAGATAATACAAGATTAGGAATCAATTCAGATTTAGGATTTTCTAATGAGAACAGAACAGAGAATAATAGGCGGGTTGCAGAAATTGCTAAATTATTTATTGAATCAGGAAACATAGTGATATGTTCATTTATTTCTCCTTTTCAAAAAGATAGAGAAATGTCCAAACAAATTATTGGTGAAGCAGATTACTTTGAGGTTTTTGTGGATTGCTCTTTGGAGATGTGTGAAAACCGAGATGTAAAAGGAATGTACAAACAAGCTAGAAAAGGAGAATTAGAATCATTTACAGGAATTTCTAGCCCGTATGAAAAACCAACTAACCCAAAATTAATATTGAATACAGAAAAATTAAATTTGGAGCAAAGCACCGATTTACTTGAATCAGCTATTCAGGAGCGAATTAAAATTACTGTGTAACTTCAATTTATTTTAACGGTTGAAAAATTACAGATTAAGTCACCTCGAAGAATTAGAAGCAGAATCCATTTTTGTGCTTCGTGAAGCTGCTGCTCAGTTCAATAATCCATGCATCCTTTTTTCGGGCGGAAAAGATTCTATCGTCGTGACACATTTAGCAGTGAAAGCATTTGCTCCAGCGAATATTCCATTCACATTACTGCACATAGATACAGGACATAATTTCGAAGAAACATTAGTTTTTAGAGATCAGTTAGTAAACGACTTAGGTCTAAATTTGATAATCGGTTCCGTACAAGAATCCATTAACGCAGGAAAAGTGAAAGAAGAAACTGGTATTTATGCTAGTAGAAACAGCGCACAATCAGTTACTCTTTTGGAAATGATAGAAAATCATCATTTTGACGCCGCGATTGGAGGAGCTCGACGAGATGAAGAAAAAGCAAGAGCAAAAGAACGCTTTTTTTCGCACCGGGATGATTTTGGACAATGGGACCCTAAAAATCAGCGTCCAGAATTATGGAATTTATTCAATGGAAAAAAACAAATGGGGGAACATTTTCGCGTTTTCCCTATTAGTAATTGGACAGAATTAGATATTTGGCAATACATTCAACAGGAAAATATAGCTTTACCTTCTTTATATTTCACGCATGAACGAGAAATTGTTAGACGAGGTAATTCAATCCTAGCTTATTCTTCATTTATACAGCTTAGAGAAAATGAGGTGGTTACACGAGCAAGGGTTCGATTTAGAACTATTGGCGACCTAACGATAACGGGAGCAATTGAATCAGAAGCAAATTCAATAGAAGATATAATAACAGAAATTGCAACTGCTAAAGATACTGAACGAGGAAATCGAGCTGATGATCATCGATCAGAATCTGCTATGGAAGATAGAAAAAAAGAAGGTTATTTTTGATGAAAGAAGAACGAATGTTGACCCATGAACTTTTACGATTTACTACTGCGGGAAGCGTAGATGATGGCAAAAGCACCTTGATTGGTCGTTTGTTATATGATTCAAAAAATATTTTTAGAGATCAGCTTTTGGCAATTGAAAAATCGAGTCAGCGAAAAGGATTAAAGCATGTAGATCTTTCACTTTTAACAGATGGATTGAAAGATGAACGAGAGCAAGGGATAACAATTGATGTTGCATATCGTTACTTTTCAACCCCCAAACGTAAATTTATAATTGCAGATACACCCGGACATATTCAGTATACACGTAATATGGTAACCGGTGCATCCACTGCCAATGCCGCTTTAATACTGATTGATGCGCGCAAAGGAGTTGTAGAACAAACAAAAAGGCATAGTTTTATTGCTTCCTTGCTACAAGTGCAACACATTATTATTTGCATTAACAAGATGGATTTAGTTGATTTCAGCCAAGCCCGTTTTGAAGAAATAAAGGATGAATATTGTGATTTCGCTTCCAAATTAGCGATTAAGGATTATGAATTTATTCCTATTTCAGCGTTGAATGGAGACAATGTAGTAAATCGTTCAAATGAAATGCCTTGGTATAATGGTCCAACGCTCATGTATAGTTTGGAAAATATTCAAGTGGCAAACGATATCAATCACCTCGATATGCGTTTTCCGATTCAAACAGTAATCCGTCCTAAATCAAAAGAATTTCCAGATTTCAGAGGATATGCAGGTCGATTAGCCGGAGGAATTGTTCGAGTAAATGATGAAATCAAAGTGCTTCCTTCCGGAATGATTTCAACCGTTAAAGCGATTCATGGGCCCAAAGGTTATATTGAAGAAGCCTTTGCCCCTCAGTCTATCACCATTGAATTATCTGATGATATTGATATTAGTCGAGGCGATATGTTGGTAAAAGTAAATAATTTGCCCGACCAACAGCAAGAGATTGACGCCATGATATGTTGGCTAGGGACAAGTCCATTGAGAATAGGGAACAAATATGCCATCAAACATACGAGTAGAGATGGAAGAGTACTAATTCAAGAAATCGTATATCAAACAGACTTAAACTCAATCACACGGAATGAAGAGGTGTTAGAATTAAATACAAATGATATTGGAAGAATAAAATTGAAATCATCCATCGCTTTAATTAAAGATAGTTATAGACAAAATAAAATAACAGGGTCTTTTATATTAATTGATGAAGGAACAAATAATACGGTAGGTGCCGGGATGATTTTGTGACTTTAGGGATGTAAATGCAACAAATATAAAATAGTTCAGTAAAGAGTTAACAGATAGTATATTCATGGCAAGTTATAATAAACATTCAAATTGCTTAGTATGTGAGCAATCGCACTTAACCAAATTAATTGGTTATGAAAAAGCATTTCTCGTTAAATGTAGAGATTGTAGGTTCGTTTTTTCAGAAAGGATTCCAAGTTTTGAAGAACTTGATAATCATTATAAAAATTATGGAAGCAACTTTTATTGTTCTGAACTTACCATTAAAAGATACAACGAAATCCTAGATAAAATGGAGCCGTTTCGAAAAACGGGTCGTCTTTTAGATATTGGTTGTGGAATTGGATTTTTTCTGGATGAGGCAAAAAAAAGAGGTTGGGCGGTTTATGGAACGGAGTACTCTGAAAGACTAATAGGATTACTTAGAGAAAAGGGAATTACTATTCACGAAGGTCAGTTAAATAGTGAAAATTACGAAGAAGGATTTTTTGATGTGGTTACATCCTTTGAGGTAATCGAGCACATTAACAATCCAACCAGTGAGGTAACCGAAATCAATAAACTAATACGAAAAGGTGGACTGGTTTATCTTACAACCCCAAATTTCAATTCATTGTTAAGAAGAAAACTCAAGATTCAATATAACGTAATAAATTATCCCGAACATTTAAGTTATTACACACCAAGCACACTCACAAGATTGTTTACCTGTAATGGATTCAAGAAATTGAAAGTTGAAACTACTGGAATCAGTTTAACAAGACTGCGAACTAGCAAAGGTACATCTGCACAAAAATACGTATCTGCATCATCAGACGATGAAAAGCTACGTCAACAAATGGATGAAAAATGGTATTTGGGATTAGCAAAAAAAATTATCAATAATAGCCTTACAGCAATTGGTTCTGGAGATAGTTTGAAAGGATGGTTTATAAAGAAGTAAAAACTTTGAAAAAGTAAATTCCTATTAACAATACATGTCACTAAAAAGAGTATTCTTCAAAGACACTTTTCTATACGGAATCACTTCGTATTTAGGTTTATTAGCAGGGATTATTTTAACCCCCATATACACGCGTTTTCTTTCAAAAGAGGAATTCGGAATAATGGATTTATATAATACTTGGAATAATTTTTTCATAATAATAATTCCACTTGGATTGTCCACAGCCATTCTTAGAACTTTTCATGATTACAACAACAATAAAAACGAATTAAAAGAAAATTTAGGTACACTTCTAATTACATTAATAATCAATAATTTGATTTATTTTGGTATTTCTTTGTTACTTACAGACATAATTAAAGAATATTATTTTCAAACAAATTTAGATTTTACTATTTATTTCTTATCTTTTGGTATCGTTACGATGACCGTTATTACCTCCTATTTTCAATCTCTAAATAGAATACGATTTAAACTAGGACATTACATAATAATAAACCTTGTTCCTTTTTTAATTATGGTATTCGGAGGCTATTACCTAGTTATTGTGCAAAAAACAGGAATTGCCGGATTTTTTCAAGCCTCTTTTATTTCTTGTGCGATTGGATTAATATTATCATTAATTTTTGGAAAGGAATTTATTTATTTTAAATTCAACCGAAGAATTTTAGTAGATACATTAAAATATTCACTACCACTTCTTTTTGTTTTGATCTTTATTCGCTTTACTCACTTAATTGATCGCATTATTATTAATAGCATGCTTGACATTTCGGCTGTGGGTGATTTTTCTATTGCAATGAGAATTAATAATATTTTTCAAATCTTTATTAGTGCATTTACTACTGCTTGGTTTCCATACGCTATGTCAATAATACGTAATGAAAACAGAAATGAAATTTATAGAAAAGCATTTAACTACTATTTACTAGGCTTTGGGTTTTTATGTTTCATTGTGGTTTTATTTTCAAAGGAATTACTCTTAATTTTTGCACCTTCCTATCTTAACGTTGAAACAGTGATTTATCCCTTGCTAATTTCTACTTGGATAGGTGGGTTATCCTATTTCTTTGGACTTGGAATTCAAGTAGCTAAAAAAACTATTTTCCTAGTATACTCCTCATTTATTTCTTTTATTGTTAATGTTGGTTTAAGCTATTTATTAACCTTACAATTTGGATTAATTGGAGTGATACTTGGTACCTTAACAGCTACACTGGTTTGGATTTTTGTTGAGTACTATTTTAGTAAAAAAGTGTACGACCTAAGTTTTCCTGTGAAAAATTTATTCCTGATTTTACTTGGTGTAATTTTGATTACCTATGCTGTTTATTTCATTAATTTGTTTGATTTGAACTTTTGGTTATTTCTGGTTCTGAAAGTTCTTTTTTCTGGTTTAATCGCCATATACATTCTGTATAAGATGGATTTAATTAACTTAATCAAAGAAAAACTTACCAGTTAAACGCTAATTGAAATTCAAATGATTAATCAAAAAATTAGAAATTTCTTTGAGTTAAACATCAAACCACGATATTCGATTAAATATGGGCTAAAGATACATCCATTTTTATCTGATTTAACCACTGAAAAAATTATCACCCCGTATGGTGATCACGAAACTGTTATTTTACTTCCTGAAAAACATGTTTTTGATGAAAACGGGATATACAAAACTGCAGATAATCATGAATCGTTTTATAACGTTTGTGGCATTGCTATTTACTCTTTAGTCTGTTATGATCGTTTGTTCAGACTTAATGAAACAAGTAAAGAAAAAGAATTTCTAAATCAAATAAAATGGCTTGAAGAAAATGTTGAATATTTAGAACCTAATAAAGCACTTTGGAATTATAAATATCCCGATCAAAAACAATTTTTTTCTTCAATTTCTCAAGGATTTATAATTTCAGCTTTTGTTAGAGCTTGGCTTCTTACAAAGGAATTTAAATATAAAAAATTAGCGATAGATACATATAATTTCCTCATTACTCCTATTGAAGAAGGGGGATTAAAGGCAAATGATGGAACATATAATTTTTGGTTAGAAGAATACCTTGAACACCCCAAAATATTAAATGGTCATATTTATGCGTTGTTCGGTATTTGGGACTTATATAGAATAACTGGTGATAAGGAAATTAAAAATTCCTTTGACGCTGGTCTGAACGATGTTATAAATAATTTAAATAACTTTGATTTAGGTTTTTTCTCTAAATATGCTGCAAGTGATAATAATCCTGCAAACAACTCTTATCATTATACTCATATCACGCAACTGCGTGTATTATTTTTAATTTCAGGAAATAAAAAACTCAAAATATATGCTGACAAATTTGAAAGATATCAGTTCAAATTTCAATATAAAATACTGAATGTAAGCTATATATTATTTAAAGTACTAAGAGCAAGAATTTCAAAAAAATAAAACTCATGAAACACCCTAAACTTGTAACGTACACAAAAATCGGAGGACCTTCTCAAGGGTATTTATCAGTATTAGAAAGTAATAAAAATATACCTTTTACTATCAACAGAATATTCTACACATACTTTACCCCTGAGGAAATCGTTCGAGGAAGACATGCCCATCACGAAACTGAAATGATTTTAATTGCCTCTGCTGGTCGTATCGTGGTAAATACAGAAATGCCTAACGGCGAAAGTGAAATTTTCATTTTGGACAAACCTGAAGTAGGTTTATTTTTACCTAAATATTGTTGGCACACCATGCAATATAGCCACAATGCAGTTCAATTGGTTTTAGCTTCAACGCTCTATGACGAAAACGATTACATTCGTAATTATGAGGAATTTAAAAAAATACCATGGTAAAAATTCATCCTTTATCCGATGTGCAATCAAAAAACATAGGAGAAAACACCGTCATTTGGCAATTTGCTGTAATCCTAGATAAAGCCATAATAGGAAGTAATTGTAATATAAACTGCCATACATTTATTGAAAATGATGTCATTCTGAAGGACAATGTAACTATTAAAAGTGGAGTATATCTATGGGATGGAATACGTATTGAAGACAACGTTTTCATCGGACCCAATGTTACCTTTGTTAACGATAAATATCCTAAATCTAAAAAATATCCGCTAGGTTTTTTAAGAACAAACATTGAAAAAGGAGCTAGTATAGGGGCTAACGCTACTGTTTTGGGTGGAATAACAATTGGTAAATTTGCTCTCGTCGGAGCAGGTGCAGTTGTCACAAAAAATGTCCATTCAAACCAAATCGTTGCAGGCAATCCAGCTAAAGTCATTGGATATATCAATGATAGGGGTGAAAAACTTACAAAGCAAGATAATAAATATTGGGATAGTGAAGGAAATGAATATGAAGTAATCAATAGTATTCTTCAAAGAAAATAGATATAAAATTAACTTATGATACCTTACCTCGATTTAAAGAAAATTAATTTAAAATACGAAGCTCAACTATTATCTACTATTCAAGAAACAATAAATTCAGGGTGGTTTGTACTAGGGGAAAATGTCACGAAATTTGAACAAGAGTTCGCAGAATTTTGCGATTCTAAATACTGTATTGGAGTCGCTAACGGCCTGGATGCATTAATTCTATGTTTAAAATCTTTGGAAATAGGCCCTGGTGATGAAGTAATTGTTCCCTCAAATACATACATTGCCACTTGGTTAGCGGTTTCATATGTTGGGGCAATACCTATTCCAGTTGAACCAAACATAGAGACATATAATTTGGATGTAAATCTTATTTCCTCTAAAATAAGCAACAAAACCAAGGCGATAATAGCTGTAAATTTATATGGTCAAGCTGCTGAATTAGATCAAATATGCACTTTGGCAGAAAAAAATGGAATTTATGTAATAGAGGATAATGCACAATCACAAGGAGCTTATTGCAGATCTAAAAAAACAGGTGGTTGGGGAATTTTAAATGCCACAAGCTTTTATCCTGGAAAAAATTTAGGCGCACTAGGAGACGGAGGAGCAATAACTACAAATAACAGAGAACTTGCTGATAAAATTAGGATTTTACGTAATTATGGTTCAGAAAAAAAATATTATAACATTGTTAAAGGTCTAAATTCACGTTTGGATGAAATTCAAGCGGCTATTTTACGTATTAAATTGCCTTATTTAGAAGAAGAAAATCAAGAACGAATAGATTTAGCAAAGCGTTATATTTCATCATTATCCGAAATAAAAGAAATATCTATTCCCGTTCAAGCTAATACTGTAAATTCGGTTTATCATATTTTTATAGTTAGAACTAGTCGCAGAAATGAGTTACAAAGCTATCTAGCATCAAAAAACATCGGAACATTGATCCATTATCCTATTCCACCTCATCTTCAACATGCATATTCAGAATTAAACTACAAGGTTGGTGATTTTCCAATTGCTGAATTGATCGCCGATACTGCATTGAGTCTTCCACTTTATCCTGGCTTGAGTCATACAGATCAAGATATTGTTATTAATGAAATTAAGTGTTTTTTTAGCTAAATGAAATTAACTTATAAGCTAATATTTACTTTTAATTTATGGCTACTAATTATTACAAGCCTTGGAATCCGTTTTGTTTTAAAATTTAAATCTTTCACTTCCAAAAAGAGGGATAAAAAAGGAAACAAATTAAAAATTCTATTTTTAGAAAATCAAACTAGTAATCATGCCGGGGCGTATTACAGAGTAGAAATTGTAAAAGAACGATTAAAAAGAGACGGTATCAATGTAGATATTCACTATCCATTTACAAAAAAGGAATTTGATTCCTATAATGAATCGAAAATTGATAAACACCTCTTACTTTCAGTCATGCTTATTAGAAAATTTAAGGCAATATTAAGCACAAGAAAATATGATCTAGTAATTGTTAGAAGAGAGTTATTACATCATTTTGAATATGGTGGATTATATTTTGAAAAATTATTAATCGCTTTAAACAACCATACTATTCTTGACATGGATGACTACATGCCATTTCTAAGAAAGAACCCAATTCAAAAAAAGTCACTCTTCGGAAAAATCAATTTATCACTTCCAACAAAAGCAATTGATGTCTTAAATTTATATCCCTTTTTTACAGTGGCAATGGAAAGTTTTCTTGCAGATGTTAGAAATACTGAAACTAAAGATAAGAAATCGCATGTATTTCCTATGTGCGTAGATTACCCTATAAAAACCAAACAATATTCGAATTCTTCAAAACCAAAAAAAATTGGTTGGATATCTCAAAGTATTCATTTTAAAAGAATCGATGAAATAGTTCCTTTTCTTAACTCAGCTTTCGATCAAATCCCTTACGAATTAATAATTGTAGCCGAACGACCCTATAAAAATAACGAACTAAAAGTCCCAATTCAATTTATCCCATGGAGTTTGGAGAAGGAACTTGATATTATGCTAAGCTTTGATATTGGAATAGCACCGATTTTTATTAAAAAAGAGGAACAAAGTAAAAAAGGTACTTTTAAGCTAGTTCAATATATGTCATTAGGATTGGTTTCTATTGTTACCGATTTACCCTACACACGCAATCAAATAAAAGATGGTTACAATGGATATTTGGTTCAATCAAATGAAGACTGGACCTCTAAAATACTTCAATCATTAAGATTATCGGGTGAAGAATTAAATGACTTAGGGGAAAATGCCTATAATTCATTTTTTAAATCTCATCATATTGATAATCAATATCCTTTACTTAGAGATTTTTATAAAGAAGTAGCAAATCTAAATTAATTTAAAAAACATGTTAAATTCAATAAATACAATTTTAATTCTTGCTCCACATACAGATGATGGTGAATTAGGAGCAGGAGGAACTATTAAACGATTTCTTGATGAGGGAAAAACAGTACATTATGTTGCATTTAGTACAGCAGAAGAATCTGTTCCTGAAGGATTCCCCAAAAACATTTTAACAGAAGAAGTAAAGGCAGCTACGAAAGTTCTTGGTATTGCTGAATCTAATCTTCATATATTTAAATATTCTGTAAGGAAGTTAAATTTTGTAAGACAAGAAATTTTAGAAGATTTAATCCGATTAAAAAAAGAAAT
Organism: uncultured Lishizhenia sp.; assembly: GCA_964612725.1. Classification (GTDB taxonomy): domain Bacteria; phylum Bacteroidota; class Bacteroidia; order Flavobacteriales_D; family Crocinitomicaceae; genus UBA952. Next base: position 31,508 of record CAZTFG010000006.1, read on the forward strand.
TAACCCTGACTTAGTTTTTATGCCATCTTTAAAAGATTTGCATCAAGATCATGAAACCGTTGCTAAGGAAGGCTTAAGAGCATTTAAAAACATTAGTATTCTTGGGTATGAATTACTTTGGAATAATTTAAGCTTTAACACTACGTGCTTTGTGCGATTGACTGAAGAGAATGTAGATGCTAAATATAGAGCCTTAAATGAATATCGTTCGCAAAATTTCAGAGATTATATGAGTCGTGAATTTATTTTTGCTCATGCCAAAACAAGAGGTGTTCAATCAGGAAATAGTTATGCAGAGGCGTTTGAAGTAATCAGATGGGTACTATGATAAATTGCGATGTATTAATGCTCGTGGATAATCCTTTAACAAATGACAGAAGGATTTTTCGAGAAATGGAAACACTAAGTCAATCAGGGTTAAATGTTGTTGTATTGGCGATTGAAGATAATTCATTGCCAGTAAATACTGTTCTTTATGGTTGTCAAGTTTATAGAATTATTCCATTCCAAGTTTTTGAGCCCTTTTCTGGTAGTGTTTTTTCTTCACTAAGTGAAAAAATACTTAAGGAATTTGAATTTAAATTAATTCATGCACACGATCATACCATGTTGCACCTTGGTTCTATTATTAAAAAGAGAAAAAAGGACTTGGTTTTGATTTATGATTCCCATGAATTATTTCATTCATGGCCCCTGAATTTATCAAATTTTGATTCGAAATGGATTTTCATAAAGTCTTTTATTGTCCGAAAACTTTATGTTTTAAGAGAAAAAAGAAATAGAAAGGAAATTGATTTTCTTATAACAGTCAATAAATCTTTGGCTACATTATTAAAAAAATACTTGAAAATCAAAACAGAACCTATTGTACTCAGAAATACTCCAAATCTTATAAATCAAGTTGAATCATCCCAAATTTTAAGAGAAAAATTCAATATTACTATAGATATTCCAATTTTAGTTTTTATTGGTGCGAATATTTACTCTAATACATTAAATATTGAACAAGTAATAAACGAGGTCAAAAACAATCCAAAAATTGCTTTCGTTATTATTTGTGCTTTTAATAAAAACAGTGAAGAAATAAGGAATTTTGTTACGAAGGAGAAAATTTCAAATATTTATTTTCACGACCTGGTTGAACCTGAGGAAATCCCGAAATATCTATCCTCTGCCGATATTGGATTGGTTCCCACTTGGAATAAAACCGACCTTTCCTATTGGTATGCATTAGATAACAAATTATTTGAGTATGTTCAAGCTCGTATTCCAATTCTAGCTACAGCACAACCAGAATACAAAAATATTGTGGAGGATTATAATTGTGGAATATGTATTTTACCTAGTGCTGAAAATGCCTATTTTAATGGGTTCTTAGAAATTCTTAAAAACAAGGAAGAATATTTAGTTGGTGTAAATAAAGCAGCATCAGAATTGAATTGGGAAATAGAAAGTCAAAAACTAACATCATTATATAAAACAATTTTTAATAAATGAAAAAATGTGCTATTCATCAGCCAAACTTTCTGCCTTGGGAAGGTTATTTTCATAAAATAAATGAAGTTGATTGTTTTGTTATTTTAGATAATGTAGATATTGTATTAGGAACAAATAAGGCAATTACAAATCGAACTAAAATAAAAACCCCTGTTGGTGAACATTGGATTTCAATACCAATTAAAAAAGGTTATTCAAAATTGATTCATGACATTCAAATCATGGATTCAAACTGGCGAGATAAGATGCTGAAATCTTTGGAGTTAAACTACAGGAAATCAAAAAACTTTTCTATTTTTTTTCCTGTCATCGATAAAATAATTCGATACGATTCAGATAATCTTTCTGAATATAACACACATGGAATAATGGAAATCGCGAAATATTTAAATATAAACACCCCTATATTTATCGCTTCGGAGTTAAAAATTCATTCTACAGATAGAAATGAAAGAATTATTGAAATATGTAAGAAATGTGATTGTAACATTTATTTTTCCGGTCGTGGCGGTAAAAATTATCATGACGAACTACTATTCCACCAAAATGAAATTAACATTGACTATACGAACTTTTCAGTATCACAATATGAGCAACTCTTTGGTGATTTCATCCCAGGCTTAAGTATTATTGATAAACTCTTTAATATTTAATGATAAAGTGTTTTATTATAGAAAACCAGCCTTCAAATAAAGCAGAATGGAATAAATTGTGTCAAGAAAACAGTAATTTTCTTCAGAGTACCTATTTCGATTCAGTTCAATATTATTTTAACGAAATTCCAATTTATTTTGAAGTTAGATTAAATGACCAACTTATTGGTGGAGTAAAACTCTACTTTTGGCAAAGTAGAAGAATAAAAATTATACTATCCAAACTGAGTAAAACTATTTCTCAAAATTCTGAGTTTCTTGTAACGGATCATTATCCTCAAATGGAAATAATTAAATTTTTAAATGATGAAATAGATTGGTTCATTAATAAAAAAGAAATTGTATCATTTCAAGGAACATCATTTTATGGAAATCCACATTTGATTTTTAAATCTTCCAAAAAGTACTTTAAAACCAACAAAATTGGAATCGGTTTTTTGAATCTAAATCGTTCTTTAGATGATATTGTGAAATCATTTCATGGAAAACATCGAAATTCACTAAATAAATCCCAAAAATCCGAACTCTATTTTAGTGAGTCAACTAATTCAGCTGACATTATCGAATTAATGAAATTCACATATTCAAATCAGCAAACGAGTCCAAATTTTGGATTTGTGCAACATGCAATTGAAACTATTATAGAAACCGGAAAAGGGAAAATTTTTGTAATTCGGGACGGTAAGCAAAATCTAATTAGTTCTGCATTTATACAGATATTTGGCAAAAAAGCTGACTATACTTTTGGAGGAAATGTACCAAACAATCATGGAGCTGGACAACTACTTCAATTTCAAATAATTAAGGAATTAAAAAAACTAAACATAGAAGTTTATTCATTGGGACAAATTTCAATTGATAAAGAAATTTTGAATGAGAAATTTGTAATAGGCATTACCAGATTTAAACTAAGATTTGGTGCTGAAATTCTTGACGGAAAAAGTGAATTATACATTCTTAAGCCATTTTATTATTTCCTTTTTAAATGGTTAAAAAAGCGCTTTATATGAAGCAAGAAATAGACAACGATGAAGTCAAAAAACTCTTTGATTTTAGAGCCTTAACATTAAAAGGTAATAATTCCGTTCTTTCCTCATCTGATAGCAAAGAAGCTATTAAGCAAAATCTATATAGGGATCACATAACAATTTCATCCATTTTAAAAAGTTTAAAACCAAAGAAAAATGAAACTATTCTGGATTTTGGATGTGGGATAGGTAGAATTTCTTCGAAAGTAGCATCAAAAGCAAAACATGTTGTTGGTACAGATATTTCTAACGAAATGATTAAAAGAGCAAAAACCGAAAATCAACATCCAAATATTACCTATTTATCTAATTCAGAATTTCTTGAATCCGATATCAAGTATGATTCTATTTACACTTGTTGGGTCCTTCAACATATTTCTACTGAAGAATTGTCAACATTACTAAAATTACTAGACAATAAATTAAACGAGAATGGGAAAATAGTTTTCCTTGAACAAACTGTAAATTCCAAGAGTGTGCAAAATCGATTTCTTCACCAAAGAAACGTTTCAGACTATGTAAATTTATTTGAAAGTTTTGACGTTTTAAAACATACAAATGTTTTAAGATTTCCATCTTATGGTCTTGATCTATGGAATAGATTTAATTTAAAAGCGAAATATCTACCTTTTTTTAAGTTAATTGAGGATTTAACAGTTTCAAGAAAACCGGAAAAAATAGAATATACATCAACCTTATTTGTTTTGAAAAAAAAACAAAAATCTATTTAGCTGCACTAATTCCAAGTAAGACCAATGAAAAAAATTCTAATTCTAGCTTACGATTTCCCTCCATATGTTTCTGTAGGGGGTCTAAGGCCATATAATTGGTTTCTATATCTGAAGGAATTTGGTGTAGAACCAATTGTTATTACAAGGCAATGGAGTAATCAATACGGTAGTCATTTAGATTATATTTCTCCTGGAATTTCGGATTCTGTGATTGAAGAGAAAATGAATTGTGGAACAATTTATAGAACCCCCTACCACCCTAATTTAAGTAATCGAATTTTACTAAAATTTGGAGATTCTAAATTTAGGTTCATCAGGAAACTTATATCTGGATATTTTGAATTTGCTCAATTTATTATTCCTGTAGGACCTAAGGTAGAATTATATCATTTTGCTAAAAAGTACTTATTAGAAAATAAAGTAGATGCTATAATAGCAACTGGAGATCCATTTATTCTTTTTTCTTATGCCTCAAAATTAAGTAAAGAATTTCATACTCCATGGATTGCAGATTATCGAGATACGTGGGTACAAGACAAAACACGATCTGGAAATAAATTTACTAAAAGATGGAATGCATTTTTTGAAAAAAAATTCTTAAAAAACGCATCTCTAATAACTACAGTTTCATCTTTCATAGTAAAACAATTAAAACAAAATTTACCAGTCAATAAATACGAAATTCTTATCAATGGATTCAACCCAGATGTGATGAATACCGCTAAAATGATTAAACAAGGTGAAAATATTTTGACGATTGGGTTTGCCGGTACAATTTACAAGTGGCACCCCATAAAAAGTGTACTATCTGTTTTTAACCAATTACTATCAAACGAAGATATCTCCGAAATAAACATTAATTTTTATGGTTTAAATTTTCCAGAAGAAATAAAAAAAATGATTGAAAATGATTTTCCGAAACTCCTTTCCAGTGTGTTTATTTTTCCAAAAATGGAAAATGATCTTTTAGTCATGGAATTAGCAAAGGCAAATGTGTTTTTATTATTCAATGATTACTCCATATTAGGAACTAAGATTTTTACCTATTTAGGATTAAAACGGAAAATACTTTTATGTTATTCCAATGATAAAACAGCACAAAAATTGAAGGACAAACATTACAATCTTACTGAATTCGCTTCAGAATCTAAAGAACTTCAAGCAAATTTAATCCGTGAAACAAAATCCGGAATAGTAGTTAACGATGATAATCAATTAAAGATTGAGATAATTAAATTGCAGAAGGAATTTGATGCCAAAGGTTTTATTTCATGCGATTCTGAAGGTATAGAAAAATATTCACGAAAAAAGCAAGCCGAAAAATTGGCGGAATTTATTATGTATTAAAATATTTCATAATTTAGATACATGAAATTATTACGCATTATACTAGTTTTACAAGTTTTGAATAGCTTAAACAGTAATGTGTTTTCTCAAATATTACCAAATCAATTACCCGGATTAATAGGGTGGTATAATTCCCAAAACACAATTAATAATGGAGTAAGTATTTCCCAACTTACAGATCTTAGTGGAAACAACTTTCATCTTTCTCAAGCCAATTCATTAAAAAGACCAAATTTGATTGGGAATTCACTTGGGAATTTTCCTTCAATCGCGTTTGACGGTATCAATGACAATCTCAAAGTTATCTACGGTAGTACTCTAGCAACAAACTCTACTATTTTCATTATTACAAATAACCTACTTAATGGAAATACCTTTGTTTATGATGGGGGTAACAGTTTTTATTCCCTTAGGAATCAAGGAAATTTAATTTATATGTATGTTACTGGAGGTGGTATTTCCTATGGAAAAACTAATCCATACAATTACACCTTATTTAACCAAATATATAATACTGGCAATTCAAAGATTTATGAAAATGGAAATCTTAAAATCCAAGGGAATGTTAACTCTGCTAATCTTGATGGTTTTACATTAGGATCCTATTATGGTCAAGATAGTTACTTTTTCAAAGGACAAGTTCTTGAAGTTGTAATATATAACCGCGTTCTAACTGATTCAGAAAGGACGAGTATACAAAATTTTATTATGAATAAATATGGGCCTCCTGTAAATCTTGGTCCTGATCTAATTTCAACATATGGCTTTTGTAATTTAACTGTAGGTGTTCAAAATACTACATTGTCAAATTTTTTATGGAGTACAGGTGCAAACACTCCTACAATAACGATAAATTCTCCAGGTCAATATTGGTTACAGGCAACAGATATTTTTGGTAGAATTTCTCGTGATACAATTGAAGTTATTCGACCCGTTTATGATAGCATTCAATTACCAAATTATTTAGTGTGTTTTAATGATCCACAAACAATTAGTGCTTTTATTCCTTCCGGAAATTATTCTTTCGTTCAATGGAATGATGGAAGTACAAATCAGTCAAGAATATTAAACCAAAATGAGATAATTTCATACACCATTTCTGATAGTTTAGGCTGTACAAGAAATAGTAATTTTGGCACTATTACAGTTGACAACAGTCTTGAAAATGTTTCATTAGGACTAGATACTAATCTTTGTTCTGGAAATAGCATTCAGCTCATTCAGGATACATCTGCAATAAATCAATGGCTTTGGAGTACTGGTTCGAATTCTGAGAATATTTCTATTGATACTACTGGACAGTACATTTTAGAAGTAACCAACCAAAACAACTGCTATAACAGGGATACTATACTTGTCACCGTTATAGGCACCTCTCCTACCCTTCAATTTCAAATTACTGATAGCATATGTCAGTATTCAGAAGGAAGTTATCTGGATAATAGTTTCGTTCCAAATAATAATGGAACAATTAATAACAAGACATGGACTATTAGTGACGGGACAACTTTTTACGGAAGCAACGGTGTTTTTGAGTTAGATACAGCAGGGCATTTTACAGTCACCCTCTTGATTGAAACACAAGAAGGTTGTAGTAGTTCAACCTCATTTCCCATAGTCATCCACCCCAAACCAATCTTATCCTTCTCAACGCTGAAATACTGTCCGTATGAAGCAGTTGAATTCACCCCATACAATTCCCAAATCTCTCCTTTGAGTTCCTTAATTTGGGACTTCGATGATAATACTTCAAGCACAACTTCAAACCCAAGCCATATCTTTGGATCTACAGGAAACTATAATGTATCGCTAGAAGCGGAAGATATTCATGGATGTCGTGACACTGTATTGCAAACAGTATACATTCAGCCTGCACCTATTGCAGATTTCACCTTTAATAACAGCTGTGAAGAAACATCCGTAAACTTTGTAAATAATAGTAGTATAATTGATACTTTCTCAATCGTATCAAACTATTGGATATATGGTGATGGAACCCAAATCTTAAACCCTAGCATCGGAAAAAATTACGCTGATGCTGATACATATACAGTTCAGTTGATTGTCACAGCAAACAATGGTTGCCAAGATTCAACCGTTCAAAGTATTATAATTTATCCACGACCAACATTAAATTGGCAAGTAGGACCGGCTTGCAAGAATACTTGGACAACGTTTGAAAGCATAAGTAGTGTTCCTGTTGGAAGTATTATTCAAACGGATTGGTTAGTAAACTTGCAATATCCACTCCAAGGCACAAGCTCTATTTTTGAATTCGTAACCACAGGAGAACAATACCTAAATCTTACATCGATAACTGATCAGGGATGTCAGCGAGACACATTAATTATTGTCAATGTGCAGCCGGAAATCAATGCTGCTTATACTATTTCACCTTCAAACGTTGTAGCTGGGATTTCACCTGTATTTACTTCCACAAGCATAGGAGCATCAAGCTATGAGTGGGTATTCGGATTTGGGAACACGGAACAAACCGTAACAAATGATGCAGTTGTTGCTCCTCCCTATCCTTCATCCTCCATAGGTGACACGATTATTACATTATTAATTATTGAAAACGACCTAGGTTGCAAGGACACAGCCTATCAATACGTGAAAATTAATGAACCGAGAATCGACTTAGCTTTAAATCAGCTATTTGCAGAAGAAATTAATGGGTATTTAAAAATTGGCATCGAATTAAAAAATCAAGGTTTTATTGAGATTACCCAGACAGATTTACTGTTATCAATATTAAATTCTTCACCTATCCTTGAAACAGAAACTGAACCAATAGCGCCAGGCGAAAGCAGAGTCTATTTATTTAATTCCAATCCGTCTGCATTTATTTCTAAACAAGACAATGAAATCAGCTACGTCTGTGTGGAAGCCACATCTTACAATGATTATCAACTTATCGAAACAGAATTAAACAACAATATTTCTTGTATTAACAGGGAGGGAGGAAACTTCGTTTTGTTGCCAATTCATCCCAACCCAACTAACGATGACATCACTTACACACTCATTGTTTCGGAGGAATCTTCATTTTCTATTTCATTAACTGATGAGGCCGGGCGCATTGTGCAATCCAGCACAGAGCTTTTAAATCCAGGTCTACACACGACAATTCTTTCTATGCGAAATCTCAGCGCCGGCGTGTATTACTTCCAAATTTCGGATGGAATCACCTCCAAAACGGTAAAGGTTTTAAAGAATTAAGTTTACTAGCCTGTCCAACGGAAGATGGAAGGAGGGACCAAGGATGGTGGACTATAATACTCATTTTTCTATTTCTCCCCCCTCTTAATCTCCCATCGATTGGATAAATTTTGTCATTCCCTTCAATTCCCTGGGAATCTACTTCTCATATAAGCAATAATGCCGTCATGCAGGAAAGTATATATCCTGATCTCGAACTTTTTCCAGAATAACTTGTTTCAAAAATAAAAGAAATGACTCAACTCATACAAGACCTTAAATGGCGATATGCCGTAAAAAAATATAATTCTTCTAAAAAAGTAAGCCAAGAGGATTTGTCCATAATTCAAGAAGCATTGCAATTAGCACCTTCAGCTTTTGGGTTTCAAGCATTGAAATACATAATAATTGAAAATCAAGAATTAAAAAATCAACTTCTTTCTAAGTCTCATAATCAGCACCAAGTGGTTGATGCATCACATGTTATAGTACTTTGTGCATATAATTCAATCACAGAAAGTCAAATTGAAAACCACATTGAACGCATAGCCCAAGTAAGGGATATTCCGTCCACCAATTTATCCGGATTCAAAGATCATTTAGGAACTACTTTTAGTAAATGGTCCGAAGAAAAAACAAGAGAATGGACAGCAAAGCAATGTTACATATCCCTTGGGATGTTAATGCAAACCTGTGCTCAACTAAGAATTGATGCCACGCCTATGGAAGGATTTGACCCAGAAGGATATGATAACATTTTAAAATTAAAAGAACAAAATTTACATGCTGTTTTGGTATGTCCCATCGGCTATCGACATGACGAAGATGGGTATGGAAAGATGGTCAAAGTACGAAAACCCATTTCCGATTTGTTTGAAAAAATTTAAGCTATTTTTGAAAAGAAAGAATATCAAATACAAATTGAGCCAATATTCTACCTACAATACGATCATCTCCTGGTTGAATTACAGCGCCTTCAGGGAAATGAAAATATGCCACCTGACCAGTTATTAGGCATTCCTTTAAATAATTTCTAGATTCGGTAACAGAAAACCCTATTGGGCTCATGGCTGAGCTTGGAACATTAGCTATGCAATCCAAATCTAATTCTACCCCTATTAATTTATCGATTGGGACAGCATTGAGGTAGCCTTTCACGTCCATTAAAAATTTGTCGGGATCAAAAACATAATCATCAAAGAATCCGATTTGTGCGTTGTTTTCTTTTAAGAAGGTAAGCATATTCTCGTTGTTAAAAGCTTTGTGAAGCCCAAAAACCCCATAAGATTCAATTAGATTTTGGTTGATTGCATAGGAAAATGGATTCCCACTATGCCTACCTTCTAATGCTCTACAATCCGCATGAGCATCCATATTTATAACAGCCACCTTTTTATCAATTTGGGCAAATGCCTGAATAATAGGAAAAGCATTGTTATGGCCACCTCCAATTACTATTGGGGTTTTTCTTGCTTTAATTATCTCTTCAATCAGCTCAGCCACCAATTGATCTAGTTCAGCTACCCAACCTCTCGATTCTTCCATTGTTGTAAAGGCTGAATTACAAGTAATTTCACCCGCTATTGCACAAGCAGAGATTGGCAGAAAAGAAGTTACCTGCATGTTTAAAAAGAAATTCAAAAATGCATCAAATCCCTTTTCAGCCCCCGCTCTTCCAAAATTTGACTGAGGCCCTATGCTTTCGCTTATTCCAAGAATTACGTATTGAACAATTGAATCTTTCCAATTATTTGGTAGACAATCCCCTACTCGATTCTCCCCCTTTCTCGATTGTGTAAATTGAGCTACTTTGTCTGAAATATCCGAATGGAACGTAAAATGATTATGCTGACTAACTTTCATTTGTAATAATAGTTAAAATATTTTCCGGTGCTTTTATTGGTCGCATAGTTTCCTTTGAAACAAATACCAACGTAGTTGATGCAAGTGCTATAACCACATCATTTTCATTTAAAATTCGATAATCAAATAAAATTCGAGTACCTTTTACAGATACAATAGTTGTTTCAATTGTTAATAAATCATCATACCTCGCTGGACTAACATATTTTATTTGAAAATCTGAAACGGGCAACAAAACACCCTGCTCCTCCATTTCTTTATATCTAATACCAAGACATCTAAGGGCTTCCACTCTTCCTATCTCTAGATACTGAGCATAATTTCCGTAATAGCAATACCCCATTTGGTCTGTTTCGCTATATCGAACCCTAATTTGAGTGGTGAAAATGTTCGAAATCATTTGAATGTCCTTTAAATTTAGTTGTAAAACTACTTTAATTTTAGTAAATTCGTGAAAAAGATTTGAAAGAGAATTATGTAATTTTTTTTTCTAAAAAACACCTTACAAGTAAAACTTTTCAAAAAATCAATAGGTAATCAACTTTTTTTTTCACTTTTTTATGTAAATATTTGTTGTCTGATTCAAGAACAGCAAATTCTTGTATTTTTTAATGGTTTAGTATTAATTTTTTTAGGTATTTATAATGAGCAATCACGATCAAGTATGGGACGCATGTTTAAAAGTTATTAAAGATAACATTCCGTTACAAGCATTCAAAACTTGGTTTGATCCGATTGTTCCAGTTCGACTTGAGAACAACATTTTGACCATTCAAGTTCCATCTCATTTTTTTTATGAGTGGTTGGAAGAAAATTACATTGTACTACTAAAAAAAGTGGTTAAAAAAGAACTTGGTAGCGAAGGAGCCCTTGAGTATAGCATTGTCATGGAAAATAACAGTACTAAATCTACTCCTTACACAGTTAAATTACCTGCCTTAAAATCAAACTCATTAAAAAACGCTCCTTTAAACGTTCCGATACAAGCCACGGAAAACCAAATTCGAAATCCATTCATCATTCCTGGATTGAAAAAAGTGAATATCGAATCAAACTTAAATCCGGCTTGGAACTTTGACAATTTTGTAGAAGGAGACTGCAATCGTTTAGCTAGAGCTTCCGGTTATGCTGTTGCCAACAAACCAGGAGGTACGGCTTTCAACCCATTATTAATTTATGGTGGTGTTGGATTAGGGAAATCACACTTAGCAAATGCTATCGGAATTGAGATAAAAGAACAATTCCCAACAAAAACAGTACTTTACGTTCAGTCTGAAAAGTTCGCACATCAATTTATAGATGCGATTAAAAATCAAACTACCAATGATTTTATTCATTTCTACCAAATGGTGGATGTATTAATCATTGATGATGTACAATTTTTCTCAGGAAAAGAGAAGACACAAGATGTTTTCTTTAGCATATTCAATCACTTGCACCAAAATGGCAAACAAATTATTCTAACTTCAGACAAAGCGCCTGTTGAAATGCAAGGAATGGAACAACGATTATTATCTCGTTTCAAATGGGGTCTTTCTGCAGATTTAACCACTCCAGATCTTGAAACACGCATCGCTATTCTAGAAAAGAAAATGTATTTGAATGGAATTGAGCTTCCAAAAGACGTTGTTGAATACCTTGCATATTCCATTAACACCAACATGCGTGAGATGGAAGGAGCATTCAATACCTTGTTAGCTCAAGCCTCATTGAACAAAAAAGCAATTACGATGGAGCTTGCTCGACTTATGGTTGACAAATTCGTTAAAAATACAGCTAGAGAAGTATCTATCGAGTATATTCAGAAAGTGGTATGCGATTATTTCGATTTACCAATTGAGATGCTTAAGTCTAAAACGAGAAAACGTGAAGTAGTTCAAGCAAGACAAATCTCTATGTATTTCTCAAAAAAGATGACAAAATCTTCGCTAGCAAATATAGGAGCTCATTGCGGTGGAAAAGACCATGCTACTGTACTTCACGCATGTAGAACTGTGGTTAACTTATCAGAAACCGATAAACAATTTCGACTATATTTAGAAGAACTGGAGAAAAAATTAAGTATCCAATAAGCGATTCTTTTCAATCCGTTGATTTATCAAACTATAACTGATAAAACTTCCTTTACTTTAAAAGAAAAAGGATCAAAGTTCATTGGTGTTGCGTTTTCTTGTAATTCTATTGATGAGTTCAAATCAAGTTTAGCTGAAATACAGATTGAATTTCCCAAAGCAACTCACTATTGCTATGCCTATCGATTTTTTGGTCCGCCTGTTTCCTTTCGAGCCAATGATGATGGTGAGCCAAGTAATTCTGCAGGAATCCCCATTCTTGGTCAAATACAATCCTATAATTTATTTGATGTTGGAATTGTAGTTGTTCGTTATTATGGAGGAACAAAATTAGGTGTCGGGGGATTAGTTCAAGCTTACAAAGGAGCAGCGAAATCAGTTTTAGAAAAATGTTCAATCACCCACAAAGAACCTACTAAAACACTGAAAATATCAGCGGATTATTTATCCATTACACAACTTTTATCTACTATAAAAAAACACAATATCAAGGTTATTTCTCAATTGATTGAGCAAGATGCAGAAATAATTATTACGCTTCCGGAATCAAAACGGAATGAACTGCGATCTATATTTGAGCCTTTTAAAGTTGAGGTAATTATCGGTTAATTTGAACTTTTGCTTTGCTTTTTCGTTAACTTTACAAAAAAATAATTATGGAAATTCTCGTACGCACCCACTCCGGTTTAAGATGGATTGCTTTAGGCTTATTAATTTATGCGATATTGAACGCTTTACGAAAAAAAGATAGTTACGAAAAAAGCGATCGATTAGTTAATATGTTTACCATGGTTTCTCTTCACATTCAATTAGTTCTTGGTTTGATTTTATATTTCACATCTAGCAAAGTGAGTTTTGTGGACGGCTGGATGAAAAACCAATTACTTCGTTTTTACGGAATGGAACACATTCTATTAATGATTATCGCCATAGTTCTTGTTACCATTGGTCACGGGAAAGCTAAGCGAGCAATTGATTCCTCAAAAAAGCATAAAACTATTGTTGTTTATTATACCATTGCATTTATTTTAATTTTAGCATCAATTCCATGGCCATTCAGAAATTTGGGCGCAGGCTGGTTTTAATAGGTACAATCGGTATTACATCGATCATTCAATCATGCGGAGAAGAAATTTCTACTACTGATACAAAACCAAAATCACCCCAAGAAGAATCGAAAGATTTATATACGTTGAATTGTGCTTCTTGTCATGGCATGGATGGAAAACTCGGTGGCTCAGGATCTAAAGACTTATCAAAATCAAGCCTTTCAGACGCTGAAATGATTGATATCATTACTAATGGGAAAAATAATATGCCCGCGATGAAAGATGTAATTCAGGATCCGAAAAAAATTAAGAATTTAGCAGCATTTGTTAAAACACTTCGAAAATAAATGAGTACAGGACATGTAACTGTAGATGCAGTTGAGGAAAGATGTGTCTTAGTGGGAGTTATTTCCGCTGATATCACCGAAGAAATGGCTATTGATTATATTGATGAATTGGAGTTTTTAGCTACCACAGCAGGAGCAATTACCGTTACTCATTTTTTTCAAAAACTTCCTTATCCGAATCCAAAAACCTATGTTGGAACAGGGAAACTTGCAGAGATCAAACAATATATAGCCGAAAACGACATCAACTTAGTCATATTTGACGATGAACTTTCACCTTCGCAATTGCGGAATATAGAACGCGAATTGGAATGTAAAATCTTAGATCGAACTATTTTGATTTTGGATATTTTTGCAAGCAGAGCAAGAACTTCCCATGCAAAAACTCAAGTTGAATTGGCTCAGTTACAATATATGTTACCCCGCTTAACCCGCATGTGGACACACTTGGAGCGACAAAAAGGGGGGATTGGAATGCGTGGTCCTGGAGAAACTCAAATTGAATCAGACCGACGAATTATTAAAACTCGGCTTGCTTTATTAAAGGAGAAATTAGTTGAAATTGATAAGCAAATGTTCGTACAACGTAGCAATCGTGGGCAATTGGTTCGGGTTGCTTTAGTTGGCTACACCAATGTTGGTAAAAGTACTTTGATGAACCTATTGGCAAAATCTGAAGTATTTGCAGAAAATAAATTATTTGCCACACTAGATACAACCGTACGAAAAGTGGTATTGAACAACCTTCCTTTTCTGCTTACCGATACGGTAGGGTTTATTCGGAAATTACCGCATCAATTAATCGAGTCATTTAAATCCACATTGGATGAAGTGCGAGAAGCTGATTTATTGGTGCATGTTCTTGATTTGTCCCATCCCAATTTCGAGGATCATTATAAAGTGGTCAATGAGACCTTACTTGAATTAGACAAAGAAGAAAAGCCAACGATTTTGGTTTTTAATAAAATAGATGCCTATTCACCCTTAGAAACAGAATTAGAGGATGAGGAAACACTATCACCGCTCGAAAGATTGAAAAAAACATGGATGGCTCGAATCGACGGTTCCCGCTGTGTCTTTATATCTGCACATACCAAAGAGAATATTGAGGAGTTGAAAGAACTCATGTATACCGAAGCGAAGGAAATATTTAAGGTACGGTATCCGTATAACAACTTTTTGTATTGATAAGGTTATTAACGTACCCCTTTTTATTTCTTTATACCTTTTTTCAGATTTGATTCATTCACACAATTATCTTTGAAGAAATTGCTTTCTATGTCTGATTTATCTATTTATTTCTCTGCACTTCCTAATACTGAAATCGCTTATTCAGAAGAACAAATCGGAGCCAACATTTCTTCCCATCAAGGAGTATTTCCAGAAGTAACAGCACCAGGAATTGCCTTGATTTTTGTTCCTGAATTTCGTGGAGAAAAAATACAAACTTCGGACACCGCAATCCATGATGGTTTTCGACAAGCATTCTATTCACTCAATTTGCCTCAAACATGGAAATTTAACTTGTATGACTTAGGCAATATCCTTCCTGGAAAAGAGTTAAATGACACTTATTTTGCTATTGCTCAAGTTGTTTCACAACTCGTGAAAAAGAGAATTATTCCTATTATCATTGGAGGAAGTCAGGATTTAACTTTAGCCATGTATACGGGGTACGAAAAACTTGAACAGATGATTAATACCTGTTCAATTGATTATAAATTGGACCTTGGAAACATCGAAAAACCTGCAGATTCAGAAGGATACATGAGTCATTTGTTAATGAAACGTCCATGTTACTTGTTTAATCACGCAACGATTGGTATGCAAATCCCTTATGCCGGTGCTATTGAATTAGAACTATTTGAAAAACTATTTTTTGATGTTTGTCGCCTGGGCGAATTCAATGCGGACTTCAGAAAAGCCGAGCCCCATTTGCGTAATGCAGACCTTTTATCCATTGATTTCAACTCGATTAAAGCATCAGAAACTGGACTTATAGGAGCGCTACCCAATGGATTTTATGCTGAACAAATTTGTCAAATAGCCAAATACGCAGGAATTAGCGATAAATTATCGAGCCTTGGAATTTTTAATCATCACAGTAATTCATCTACCCCACTTGCTGATCATTTATTAGCAGAAATTATCTGGTATTTTACCGATGGGTATGCTGAACGTAAAGCTGATTTTCCGGTGGGAAGCAAAAAAGACTACACGCAATTTATCGTTACGATGGAGAATATGGACAATGACATTATTTTTTATCGCAGCAATAAGTCTGACAGATGGTGGTTAGAAGTTCCATATCCGCCGCAAGAGGGAATGAAATATGAACGTCATCATCTAATCCCTTGTGATCATGCAGATTATGAAAAAGCTATGAATAATGAACTTCCTGATTTATGGTGGAAAACGTATCAAAAATTGATTTAATTAAACCAATAGATTACATCCCCGAAGAATACTATTATCCATTCTTCCTGAAATGGTAAAGTGATCTGAGAATTTCCTTCCTAAATCATCTGTAGCGATAAACGAACAGCTGTTTATATTAGCTAAATCAATGATGTTGACCCCTCCTAATTTCCCCTCTTCTTCAAAAGAAAGCGGATCATACACATCCCTGATTACTATTTTCATCCAATTTGGCGTTTGAAACCTTCCATTATTTAGGCTATATGCTTGAGAAAGAAGCTCAGTCATACCATATTCAGATAAAACAGTGTCAACTTGCAATCCTTGTTTCAAAATAGCATGAATTTCTTCTTTGATCAATTCTTTTCTTCGTCCCTTCATGCCGCCGGTTTCTATTACTATAGCATCTGAAAAATCGAGTTTTTTTTCTGCAAGATCCAATAAAGCATAGGAAACACCAATTATTACGCACTTGAAATTTGCTTTTTTTGCTGCCACATAACGGCGATGAAGATCAATCGGATCATTTAAAACAAAACCAGACAAGGGATTGGCTGTTTTTTTAATTAAATCATCCATCATGTACACAAGGCTTGAATCTCCTTGTTCGACATAGTTAGGTAGTAATGCCAAAATTACTTGCTCCTCGGGATTACCTATAAATTCAGTGTAGCTCTTTAAAAACGAAGTCTTGTAAATCTCCACCTCACTCACCAAGTGTTGACTTCGTTCACTATCCGTTGTTCCGCTACTTTTAAAAACAATTTCAGGGATTTTATTTTTTGCGATAACCGAATGGGTTCTAAAAAATGAAATAGGTAAAAATGGAATTTCAGCTAGACAGGTTGGTTCCGGTCTATTCAATAAACTCACATATTCCTTATAAACCAAACAGTTTTCGCGCTGAAAATGAAAAATGGAAATTGCTTCCTTTTCAAATTGCACCTCATCCTTGATAGAGAAAATTGCTTGTACATCAACCATATTACATGTTTTCAAGATCAATCGTACGCATAGCGATAAATGCTTTAATTACTCGCTCGCCAATTTCAGGAACCTCAATATGAATAAGATACATTCCAGAAGCGACAGGTATATTTGCATGATTCGTTAAATTCCAATCTTGAAAGGTAACAGGACTATCTTTTTTAATAGTTCTTATTAACTTTCCGTTCGAACTATAAATCCGAATCGTACATCTTTCAGGTAGATTAATAATTTTAATTCGATTATCCAATTTATTTCTCTCGTATTCCGAAAAAGCATTATACGGATTCGGTACCACATTTATCAACTTCAACGCTTCTGCCAATTGATCCTTG
>CAZTFG010000007.1:0-29371 GCA_964612725.1 uncultured Lishizhenia sp.
GGTCTTCAACTTTCTTTCCGTTGGGAAAAAATTCTGATGAAGTGAACCCACAATTAGAACATTGAGATAGATGATATAGGATTGACTCAGTGGGAAAAGCACACAATTCACAAGGCAAACCCCCTTTAGCTTCAGTAACGGAAAATCCATGTGTTTGACATTCAGGACACTTATTGTTTATTTTTTCCATTAATTTTTGAGCTACTGAAGCGATAATCTTCATACGGGTAGGATTATTCATTGCCCGCATATCTGTTTCTACGAAAACAGAACCATATTTTTCAAGGCACTCCCGAACAAATTCTTCCAACGCTGAATGGTTTTGGATTCCTTTTCGAATGTAATTGAAATCTGCTTCTTGATTTTTTATAATCAAGGCATGATGCGGAAATCCATGTTTAGCAGCAAATTCAAGAGCCTCATCTAAATTGTTTATCACGGCCCCTCCGAAATTGGTTTCTGTCGATAGTTCACGAGCGTAGATTTCTAATTTATTTTTTTTATCAATAAACACCATTAATTCGTCGTCGGCTGGTGCGAAAAAAAGGGTGGGATGTGGGCCAAATGATCCTTCACTGGCAATGCCTAAGTCACAATTAGCCAATTTCATGGCGAGCAAACATTTAGTTCTTAGGGTAGTTTTAGGGTCTTCAATTCGTTCTATTTCTCCACTAAATGTTCCTAAGGTGTCAGTATCAAACTTTGAATCAATAATCCACCTGGCTCCCAATTGTTTCTCTACCAAAGGACCAATTACCTTTTCTTTTTCGTGTTTAGTTGCGATAATTAGTTTTCTACCTGTAAAATCCATTTTTGTGCGATTACACCAATTGAGCTAAGGAAAATTTCAAGGAAAGAAATGCTTGTTTAGACTTTGTGGTGCTTTCCACCCATTTGAGTTTCGCTTGAATATAGGCTAATTCTCTAGCATTGATAAGAAAAAGTGAACTTTCTCCGGATTCAAACATTTCTTTTTCAGCATCCAACAATCTCTTTGTATCTTCCACTGTTTTTGTAAAAATTTCTAACTGATTCAAGGCATTTTGGTATTCAATCCAGGCATTTTTGATCTTGTATTCCAAATAAGCTCTACTATTTTCTAAATTGTATTGCTCATCTTGAAGTTTGAGATTAGTTTTCGCTAATTCCCCTCGTTCTTTTCGAAGAAAAATGGGCATTTCGAAAGTGACTCCCCACTTGTAATTATTGAGCGACAACGAGGAAGTAGCATTGTTTATGGTGGATTGCGTAAGAAAATTATATTGAATATTCAATTCAGGTTTTAATTGTTCTCTTTTCAATTTCTTTTCAATTTCCAGACTTTTTATTTTAAAATTGGTGATTTGTAAATAAGGATGGTTCATTACAGCAGAATCGATTTCTAGGTTGGTTAAAAATGGAATGGAATCTTTTGTCATCCCTTCTAAATTTAAAGGAAAGGTCAAGCTATCCAGTTCAAGCGGAATTAGTTGGTCATTCCACAGATAGGTTGCTAGCTTGAATCCATTGGCTTTAAAATCAGTATTGAAACTCGCGAGCATTGATTCCCGGTTTTGTACCTGTAGCCCAGCTTCTACCACATCAATATCGGGCCGATCGCCCAATTCAGCAGTGCGCTTTACCGCATTAAATCGCTCCGTTGCTAATTGATATGCATCTCTTAAAATTTGCATAGAATGGTAAGAAAGAAACCAGTTCCAGTAAGTATACCCGGATTCATAGATCAACTCATTCAGTTGAAGTTTTTGTTCGAAAAAGGTGCTTTGGTAATAAATCTTTGCTTTGAAAAGTTCACTTCGGCGTTGGTCAATCAATAATCCCTTTCCAACATTGAGTGTGGCACCTGCATACCACAATCCACTCGAAGGGGTTTTATCAGCCGGATTCAAATATGAACCTTGATTTGATTCAAAACCACCTTTAAATTCTAGCCCATACCAAGTTGGAACCTTTAAGCCAGCATTTAGTAAATTGTAATAAGCAGTTGAATTAAAGTTTTTTTGGAGGCTTTGGGTGTATGCTTTTGGGTCAAATCCTCCTTGAGCCGATAGAATCGCTTTTTCACCAAATTTAGTTTCCAACCTAGCTTGTTTGGCGAGTGGATGATTTTTTAGGACAACTTCATAAAATTGATTATCCGTAAAGGTAATCTGACCTGTAATTACCAATCCACTTATGAAAAACCAACTAATTAAAATTAACCGTATCATTTCTCCGATTTTTTATCTGTTTGTTTGGAAGCATAAAAATCAGGGGGGAATCCATTAATTAATCGCCACAATTCATAACCGACTTTTACGTTATTTAGCATAATCATTGTTTTAGCACCCCCGCCAACTCTTAGTTTTTCTGGCCAACTATGATCCGACTTATCTGGAACGACTAATACGCGAAAATTACCATCTTCTCCAGCAAAATTATCGACGGCCAAAATAGTTCCACCAAAAGTTCCAAAACTGGTACTAGGCCAACCTGAAAATACGATGGATGGCCAACCGTCAAATTGAATTCGAACATTTTGGCCTTTTTGCAACAGTGGTAGATCCATGGGTTGCACATAGATTTCTAGCGCTAAATCATAGGTGGAAGGCATAATGGTGGCTATGGCATCTCCTTGTTTAATGGTTTCACCAATACCACTTGAAAGTGTTTTTGTAACTACTCCATCCTGAGGGGCTAGAATAAAGTACATTCCATTTCGAACAGAATAATTAACTACTTGAGTTTGAAGTTTCGTAACATCCACCTCAGCATCATACATACTGGATAATGCTGTAAACTTATCCGATTCGGCTTTTGAAACTTCATCTCTAAATTTAGCACTGACAGAGTTAAAACCCAATTTTGCATCAATGATGTCATTTTTACTTTGTAAGTACTTTTGGCGAGTTGAAATTTCGCTTGCACCTGAACGTTGAAGGGCTATTTTTCTTGCTTCAAGCTCAGTTTGTGATTTAAGTCCTTCCTTTTTTAATTTTTCAAAGCGTTTATACTGATCCTCAGCAATTTTGTTGTTTTCGATTGCTGTATAATATTCAATACTATCCGCTCTTACTTTTAATTCAGCTTGCTGCAGTTTAATTTTTGCCTGCTGTAGCTGAAGTTGTCCATTATCTAACAAGGCATCAACGCGATTATCTAATGATTTAATTTTATCCGTATAAGAGGTTACTGACAGTTCCTTATTCTTTAACTGATCTTTGGTTCGTGCAATCAAATTTGGATCAAAATAGTCTTCCTTGATTTCAGAAATATAGAGGATTGTGTCGCCTTTTTTGACCTTGTCACCATCTTTTACAAACCACTTTTCAATTCTGCCAGAAATCATGGTGTTTATGGTTTGAGGACGTTGTTCTGGTCGAAGCGTAGTGACTTTTCCCATTGATTGGATGTTTTGGGTCCATGGTAGGAATAAAAAAATAAACATTACTCCAAATAGAATAGATACAGCAGTAATCAGTTTGCGGGAAGATTTTTTACTTTCAACGCGCAGTAAAGAAGACAAGTTATGACTTGAAACTTCTGCTTTATTTTGAGGGGATAAATTTAACATGACTTTGAATAATTAATATATGACTCAAAATTTCCAACAAAGACAATTTCACCTTTTTGGATTTCAATGATTTTATCTGATTGTGCATGGATATTACTATCGTTGGTGGCAAAAATAATACTGCAGTTTTGATTCGAAAAAATGGTATCCATTACCCGTTTTTGATCTTTTTCATTTAATCCACCTGTTGGGTCTTCTAACATAAGAAGTCTTGGAGTTCTTATTATCGCTCGGGCAATAAGTATTTTCTTTTGGATTTCTGTTGGGATGAGGTACGAATCTGGATTTATTAAGTAATCATACTTATTTACCAGCGACTCAACAAACTCTTTCATTCCTAATTGGTCTACTAGATCAATAACTTTTGTAAAAGCCAAGTCATTTTTCCCAAAAACAATATTTTCAGTCCATGTGGCATGTAGGATTTTATCTTGTGCTAATAATGTGCCAATTGTATTTCGCATGCTTTCTTTATTCATGTTTTCTATCGGAATATTGTCAATAAGAACAGTTCCACTAAATTCTTCATAAACGCCAAGAATTAATAAAAACAGCGCATTACTTGAACTGCTGGAATCTGATATAATGCTTACTTTTTCGTTCTGCAAAATTTCCAATGAAACATTTTTTAATAAAGGATGAAGAAATTCATCCGTGTTAAAATTTAACTCTTTCATGGTAAGTTTAACTCCTGTGTTTGAGTGCGGTAATTCGTTTAACGAAGAGTCGCTTTCTAGTGGTATATCGGTAACCTGACCAATTTTTTCAATTGCGGTTAAAACGTCATAAACTAAATCAAGATTTAAGATTATTTTTTCCACGGACGACAGTACTAAGACAATGATGATTTCGGCAGCTACAAATTGTCCAATGTTCATTTGCTGGTTAACTACCAGAATTCCCCCGACAATCAATAAGCAAAGAGCAATAAGAATTTTAAAAATCACAAGATATTGGTATTGTTGAACCAAGACTTTGAAGTGTTTTTTTCTTGCGTCTAAATAATCATTAACAATGGCGTCTGTTTTTGATAATTGTTCATCTGATTGATTCGTTTTGAAACTGGTACGTGCTGAATTTATTTCAGAAAGCCAGTTAGCAATTTTATATTTATAAGAAGATTCTTTCAAGCTTGTTTCATATCCTGCTTTGGAAGTAAATCGAATTAAAATAAATAGTAAAACTAATAGGGTAAATCCGAAGAAAATGAAAAAACTATGGTAAAATGCTAATAATCCTAAACCGAAAATTATTTGCAAGGATGCAGCCATAAAGTCAATCAACAATTTTGAAATAGCTTTTTGAATGGTAAGGGTATCAAAAAAACGAGAACTCAATTCAGGATTGTAAAATTGGCGAAGCTTTTCTACTTTGAATTTCGGGAGGCGGTATGCGAACTCTATGGCAGAACGTGTAAATATACGTTGCTGAAGGTTTTCCGTTATTTTCAGCTGAAGAATATTCATAAGGCCAGATAATCCAATTGCCGTAACAACCAGCCCAACCAATAAAAACCAAGAAGCGCTTAATTGCCCAAGCTGAATAAAATTGATAATCATTTGAATTCCAAGAGGCAATCCAAGTGAAAGGACTCCACTAAAAACAGCGAAAACATAACTGTTTCTGATTTCAGTTTTATCCGGCCTTAGTAAATTCCAAACCCGGGTAAAAATTAATTGGTTGTTACTTTTCATTTTTTTATTGTTTTAAATACCAAATCCAAATAAAATAATTCAACATTGTCTTTTCCTTTACTAGAATTGGTTAGCCTAGGTAAATGATCGGCAAAAAAACGTTGTTGATTACTTCCCTCAATCATGCTGGAAACTAACATGTTTGGAAACGGGTAGTCCTCATTTATTATCTTAATTAGGTCAACAACTGAATTAACTATTGACTTATAAACAGAAAAAATACCTGATTTATTTTCTTCGTCTACTTCTTTCGTTAAAACAACTTTATTGGATTCATTGATAACTAATTGTTTTAACTTTTGTTCATTTTGCATCAGTGATTCCTTTTCAGGATCTGGAAGTGCTGTTAAAATATGAATAACTTTTTTCAACTTAATTTCTGGATCTTCTATATTATTTGTTTCAAACATTAACCTGGTTGCCACGCATCCCCAGTACCAATTAACCAAATAAAGTAATAGCTTGTTTTTATTTTCGAAATAACGGTAAATGGAAGCCTCAGTAGTTGCAATTTCGTTGGCTAATTTTTTAAAAGTAAAATGCTCAAAACCAAGCGAGTCAATCAATTCGATGGAACCATTTAAAATCTTATTTCCCAATTCTGATGTCAAAGGATCCTTCAGAAATAAATTGGAGTTGACCGTTACATGAATGGATTGATACATTTCTTTCATAGAAGTATTTTATGCAAATATAATAGTATTACTATTAATACAGATAGTAAAACACTTAAAACAAGTTAAAAATGTAAGAAATTATTTTTTCTTATTCAGAAAACGAGGCAATATCCATGCGCCAATGAAAAGATAAGGGAAGTATGAAATCAATCGCCAAATTACTGCCATACCCGCTAATAGAAGCGCAGACCCGGAAAAGGAAACGAGTAATTCACCGAATGCATACTCTGCGATACCGCTTGCACCTGGCGTTGGGCTGATTAACATGAATAACCAAAGCACGAATTGTTTTCCCAAAATTAAAGCATGATCATACAAGGATAAGTTCAAAAAGGCTTGTAAAATTGCATTTATCACCAAATAGCGGGAAATCCAACTGCCGCATGTAACCAAATATACCTTTACCCAATTTACGTAAGATTCTTTTCGCATTTCTGCCGAAGTGGCTACGATGTCCTCACCTGTTTTTACTGCCGAATCTTTCCAACGAGTTAAAAAAGGGATACTGAAGAGTGTTTTCAATATGTTTTTTGACAAATGAGGCCAAACAAAAATGGCAAGAAAAAGTAATACGGCTGCAGCTGCAATTACAGAATAACCTGACCAAAAGACAACTTGAATCGCCCCAGAACCTGAATAATGAGTCGGAAATAAATCTACATGATTGATAAACAAAAAGGTTATGGGTATCATCATGACATAAAATAAATTGTCCATCATGGTTGTGATAATAACGATGGCAGTTGAGCGACCCAAAGCAATTTTCTCTCGATTTAAAATAAACATGGCTACCGCCGCCCCTCCAACAACTCCCGGAGACAACGCAGAAGCAAATTCCCAGAGCATGATTACAGAAAAACTTTTTTTCCAATTTAATTGACCGGTTGTAAGCAAGCGAATTCTCCACATATAGAAAAAATCACGGCCTACCATACAAAGCAAAGCGATGAAAAGCCACAACAATGTGCTTGATGACCAATTAATTTGACTCAAAACATCGGTAATTCTTTCTTCCCTGTAATTACCCCCTAAATAAATTTGAAAATCATACGAATAAGCTTGGTCGACTACTTTGTTTTTATTTCCGTCGATCCAGCGATGGGTGCCTTCTCCAGCTGGTACTTGAATAAAGCGCACACTTTCTAGCGATCGATATAACATGAAGGAAGCAACCAAAACCCCTAGAACGATGGCGGTCCAAATTTTCCATTTCTGGAAGGAATTTTTTATAACATCCGGTTCATTCATTTTTTGGAATAAGATCAGTTTTCACTTCCCAATTAGCTCGCACCTTGGTAGGTTGAGTGAACCACATAACTTTTTCAGGCGGCATCTTATTTGCTAGATTCCAACCATCCCACCGGAGGTTATTATTGGTATCGCGTATTACTCTAAAACTATATTCTCCTGGGAGCAAATCCTCAAAATTTAGTTGGGATAGCCCACCTTTTTTCTTACTAGCAACAATGTTATTATTAAAAATCAATTGTATCAAATCAGTTTCATGGAACAAAGCAACATTTACTTGTAATACGCCCAATTCTCGCTCAGAAAACCGTGAGATTGATGCTTTAAATCGATTCGATTTTAACCCTGTTTTTCCACTAATTGCATCTTTTTCAAAAATAAAATCAATTTCTTTTGATTCGTTTTTGGATAACGTGATTTTTAGTTGATTTCCTATTATTACTATTTTTTCAACTTGAATTGTATCCTTAGTTGTTTTGTCCAGCGCACTTATTTTTTGTGAGTCAAATCGATCAATGAAATCATTTGTTTCAAAATCAAAAGTATCGTTACTTTTTACCCAAGTTGATTTGTTTTTCAATTTTAAGGCTGTAGGTTCATCCAAGTTTGTACTCAATTTTATGGAGTCAGTTGCACCGTTTTCTTTCGTTATGAACAAGGTAGTTCTTGGTGTTTTAATAGAATTAAAAGGAAGTAATACGCTATCTTTTTCTACGCGTATGAATTGATTTTCTTCTAGTGTTGGTATGGTATCAAATTGAAATTTATCTTGAAGGCTTAGATCATTTCCCTTTACTCCCACTAATCCGGGCTCTATAAATGAAGCACTTTGTATTTTGGAAGCAAATTCTGGTTTTGCTAATCGAAGAGGAATCGAATCTTGAATACTATCATCGATGAAAAGCTTATCCTCTCTAAATGCAACCCGTTCTGTAGAATCATATTCTCCATTAGCATTTTGATCTTCCCAACATAAAACAGCGTAATTGCCTGGCTTGATATAGGAAAAAACAACCTTACCCATTTCGTTGGTTTTTTGTAAGTATTTTGGTGATTCAGTTAGTGAATCAAATAATCCAACAAATGCTTTTTTAATGGGCTGTGAGGTGAATGCATCCACAATAGTTGTCCGAAAAGAAGCAGAATCAAGTGTATTTCCCGTAGAAAACACAAAGACCATTAAAGAATCATTTCCTTCATTAATGTCTTTTATTGTTCCATTCAAAAGTATCTGGTAAGTTGTGTTTGCTTGAAGAGAATCTAAAAACTCAATCTGTACTTTTTTACCAGATGCACTAGCCTTTACTCGCGTATGATTTGGAGTAATTGAAATAGTTGTTTGGGGATTGTTTAATTGAAAATATTCATCAAATTGCCATTCAATAGTGCGTTCACGAAAATTCGTTGAACCATTTTTCACAGTAGATTTTACCATTCTTGGTGCCGAAACATCTTTAGCTCCGCCTTCGATGCTGCCCAATTGAGCACAACTCAGCAAAAATGCTGCTAGAAAAACGCTTATAAAATTGTACCTAGCCAAGCGCATAATTTTTCTAAATATTGTACATCTACCTCATCAAAATCATTCAATTTATCGCTATCAACATCCAAAACCCCGATAATAGAATTGTTTTTTCGAAGGGGAATCACCACTTCACTTTTCGATAAAGAACTACAAGCAATATGACCTGGAAATTCATCTACGTTCGGTACTAATAATGATTTATTGTGTTCCCATGCGGCTCCACACACACCTCTTCCATAAGTGATTCGTGAACAGGCAATGGGACCTTGAAATGGACCAAGGACTAATTCATTCTGTTCAACCAAATAAAACCCTACCCAAAAATATCCAAAGTACTCTTTTAAGGCTGCCGCCACATTAGCCAAATTTGCTACCGCATTTTTTTCCTCACCAATTAATAAAATCAGCTGTTGAAGTAATGCCTTATATTGACAGGATTTTGTATCCCCTATTTTTATTAACGCTTCAGCCATGCTACTTATTTTTCATAAAGGATTCTAAGCGTTCATTGGGTACAAAGAAAAAATCTCCTTGCTCTAGTTGTATTCCCTTTTCTTGAATGAATTGATAATTAGCAATTCCAAATTGGGTATATCCATTTCTTTCAAAAAGAGCAAGCATGTTTGCTAGGTTTTCATCTCCAATTTCTAGTTGAACAAACGGTTTATGTAATGAAATGAGGGGTTCTAGTTCCTGAAAAACAACCCATTCGTACCCTTCAATATCACATTTTATATAGTCAATTTTGTCCAACTCACCCAATAATTTAGATCCACGAACAATAGCCACCTCTTGATTTTGGTATTTTTCTAATTCAGCAGCATTTTGAGCTACATGGGGCAATCCGGTTCTGATCATTCCATTATCGGTGGGCAACACCATAATTGCCTTTCCTTCTTCGGCTCCAAGTGCCACATTGTGAACGGTAACATGGGAGTATTTGGCAAGTAAAATGGAAAGCACCTCGTGGAAAAGAGGAATGGGTTCAATCGATATTACTTTGCCTTTGGGAGTTAATCGAGCAAAATTTTTCGAAAAATAACCAAGGTTGGCGCCAATATCTACCACTGTAAAATCAGGCTGAATCACTTTTTTAATTAAATAGTGATATTTAAAAGCCGGTTTTCCTTTCAAAAGATTCCAATCATACATCCAATAAAAAACTACTTGTAAGACTTGCAAATACTTTTTAGGACTGAGTATTTTATATAGTATACGTTTTAATAATTTCATGAAAAAATTTGAATAACGAAGGTAATACATTTATTGAAGAAATTTACCCAAATCTCCCGTCTCCATATCGAAATAAGAATCATATTTTTAGTTCTTTTTCAGGATCCCAGAAGTGGACGTTGAAATCTACAATTTGGTCAGAAATAACCGAAATCCCTTCTTTTTCCAAGAGAATTTCCATCGTTTGAGGAGTGACAAAGTGCATCTTGCCCGTCAGAAGGCCATTTCTATTTACCACTCTATGAGCTGGAATTTCAGGTTGATTATGGCATGCATTCATAGCCCAGCCAACCATTCTCGATGATTGCTTCGAACCAAGATAGTTCGCAATTGCCCCATAAGATGTCACTCTCCCAGGTGGAATTTCTTTAACTACTGCATATACTTGCTCAAAGAAATCTTTACTTTTATCCGATAAACGACTAATCATAAAACAAATATATGAAGGGATTTGGAGCAACTATACTTTTATTGTTATCAATTGTTTTTATGACCCTCGCTTGGTATGGGCATTTAAAATTTAGTGAAAACAAGAAATTAGCCGGATTGGGCTTGATTGCTATTATTATAATCAGTTGGGAAGTGCTTTTTTTCATTTTTAGAAAATAACGTTATTTACCCATCACTTTCTTTTTACAATTGATATTTTAATCAATAATTTTTTTACCTTCATCTTTGAACAAAATAAATTCGTCATTAGCATAATTCGACAATGAAAATAATAAAAATTCAAGCCTTACGTGGCCCCAATATTTGGAGTATTTCGCGAAAAAAATTAATTCAAATGCGATTAGATTTGGAGGAAATGGAGCAACAACCTACCAATTTAATTGATGGCTTTCGTGAGCGAATTGAGAATCTATTTCCTTCTATGATTGAACATCGGTGTTCAGAAGGTGAACGTGGTGGCTTCTTTCATCGGGTTGAACGAGGTACGTGGATGGGTCATGTGATTGAACATATCGCACTTGAGATACAAACACTTGCTGGTATGGATGTTGGGTATGGACGAACGAGAGAAACAAAAACGCCTGGCGTTTACAACGTGGTTTTCAATTACATTGAAGAAAAAGTGGGAGTTTATGCTGCGGAATCAGCTGTTCGAATTGCCGAGGCCTTAATTTCGGGTGAGTCATATGACTTAGAATTTGACATTCAAAAAATGAGAGAAATTAGGGAGGATGTGAGACTTGGACCAAGTACTGGCAGTATTGTTGAAGAGGCAGTAGCCCGCGACATTCCTTGGATCAGATTAGGAACAAACTCCTTGGTACAACTAGGATATGGCATCAATCAAATGCGTTTTCAGGCAACAATCACTTGTAAAACGAGTAACATTGCAGTTGATATTGCTTGTAATAAAGAAGAAACAAAGCGCATGTTAGAAGCGGCATCCATCCCAGTTGCCAGTGGATCCATTTGTGTAGACGAAGAAGATTTGGCGCGGACAATAAAAAAAATCAATTATCCCATTGTTATCAAACCACTGGATGGAAATCATGGTAAAGGAGCGTCCATAAATGTCATCAATTGGGAAGATGCTGTTGAGGGCTTAGCTCACGCGAAAAAATATTCCCGAAGAGTAATTGTTGAGAAATTTATTTCTGGATTTGATTTTCGCGTTTTAGTTATTGATAATAAAGTGGTTGCAGCTGCACAACGAGTTCCTGCCCACATTATTGGAAATGGAAAATCCACCATTCAGCAACTAATTGATGAAACAAATAAAGACCCACGCAGGGGATATGGACACGAAAATGTACTCACCGAAATTACGGTGGACAGAGACACCCAGGAATTGTTAGAAAAATTAGGGTATTCTTTAGAAACAGTTCCTCGGAATGAAGAGATTGTTTATTTAAAATCTACTGCAAATCTGAGCACAGGCGGTACTTCAATTGACGTGACGGATATGATGCATCCTGAGAATATTTTTATTGCTGAACGAATTTCACGCGTAATAGGTTTAGATGTTTGTGGTATCGATATTATGGCGCAAAACCTTACTGAATCGTTGAAAGAAAATGGTGGTGTTATTCTAGAAGTGAATGCAGCACCTGGTTTTCGTATGCACCTAGCCCCATCGGTGGGATTACCCCGAAATGTTGCTGCACCCGTAATTGATATGTTGTATCCGCCGGGAAAACCCTCTCGAATACCTATTATTGCTGTAACCGGCACGAATGGAAAAACCACCACCACCCGCTTACTAGCCCACATTGTTAAAAACAATGGTTTTAAGGTTGGATTTACAACCTCGGATGGAATTTACATTCAAAATCATATGATGGAAAAAGGAGATACTACCGGACCGATCAGCGCTGAGTATGTATTGAAAGACCCAACTGTTGATTTTGCTGTTTTAGAAACGGCAAGGGGTGGAATATTGCGTGCCGGATTAGGTTTTTCTCGGTGCGATATTGGAATAATTACGAACATTCAAGAAGATCACTTGGGATTGAGTGATATTCATGATTTAAGTGATTTGGCACGGGTAAAGGCGGTCGTAGTTCAAAGTATTAAAAAAGATGGTTGGGCAGTTTTAAATGCGGAGGATGAAAAATGCGTGGAAATTGCTAAAACATTATCTTGTCATATCGCTTACTTCAGTATGGATGAAAATCATCCGGTTATCCTTGATCATTGTAAAAAAGGAGGAATAGCAGCAATTGCTGAAAATGGGTACATTACCATTAAAAAAGGGGATTGGAAAATCCGTGTTGAACGCATTACACATGTGCCATTAACCGTGAACGGAAAAGCTAAGTTTATGATTGCAAACGCATTAGCTGCAACATTAGCTTCTTATTTGTGGGGCTTCAAAACGGAAGATATAAAATTGTCGTTAAACACCTTTTTGCCGAGCGCAGCTCAAACGCCTGGAAGATTGAACATTTTCGAATTTTCTAAATTTAAGGTAATGATTGATTTTGCGCACAACCCAAGTGGGTATCGTGGAATTGAGGAATTCTTACAATCTGTGGATGCAACCCGAAAAATAGGAATTATTTCTGGTGTGGGTGACCGAAGAGATGAGGATATAAAAGAATGTGCTCGTATTGCAGCCCGCATGTTTGATCACATCATTATCCGTCAAGAAAAACATTTACGTGGCCGAACAGAAGATGAAATCATTAATCTCATTTTAGAAGGAATCAAGGAAACAGATACCACGGTCACATTCGAGGTGGTAACCCTGGAGGTGGAAGCGATTAAACATGCTATTTCCTTGGCACAGGAAGGAACTTTCATTACTGCCCTTAGCGATGTAATTGATAATGCAATTGATATTGTGCAAGATTATTTAGATGCAGAAATAGAACAATCTGTATAAGCTCGGTAGTGATATGTAACTAAATTTAGTGATTAGGTTTTAGGGATATAACCTTAAAATCAGCACCATGAAATTCGGAATCTTGTTACTTGTTTTTCCTTTTTTGTTGAGCAAAGAAGCGCGAACGTTTAAACGGTTAAATAAACTGTATGAAAAAAATACGGAAAAGGCATTTTTATTAGCCAAGAAAATCAATTCCAAGGATAAAAATTTGGCCTCACCTTATTATTTTCAATTTTTAGTTTACGGTAAGAAAGCTGATTTATCAAAAGCCACTAAGGATCAAGCATTGGTATTAGGTAATGCAATCAGTGCAGGAAGTTCGTTTGAGAAAAAAGCTGGCGAGTCTCTTTTAACTCAAACTGATTGGACAGCAAAAAAAGAAGCGTTAAGGGTAAAAGTTATCGCTTGTTTAACCAAATTAAAAACAGAAAAAAATGATGCTCGTTTCAAAAAGTTAAAAGATAAAGCCTCTAATTTTTTTTCAGAAGTACCTGTAGAATTCGTGGAACTTAGACAAACAGAGTCCCCAAAAGCCAATATGAATGAAAAGAATGTCGCTCAAGAAAAAAAAGTCTTTGTTTCTCCAACTCATCAATTTCCATCTATTAAAACCGAATCAATAAAAGTGAATTTTGCCGCTGTACCAAATGGCAAGGAACAATTCTTATCTTTCAATGAAGCGGAAGAGCAAAAACTAATTGATCAATTAAACGAAGCCAGAATAGAACAAAATCTTCAACCTTTGGCTATTGATCCCAATTTAGTTCGTGCAGCTCGATATCATGCGCGAGACATGGCCATAGAAAATTATTTTAACCATTCAACCCACAATAAGTTAAGCGGCAAACTTACCAAATCCATCGGAGCATTCGAACGTATTGCATTATTTTACCCTAAAGGAGCAAATACAGAGAATATTGCAGCAGGCAGCTCAACCGCAGCAGGCACGTATGATCAATGGTTCAATAGCCCAGGACATTATGCGAACATGTTTAATGAATCAGCCACAAAAGTAGGAATTGGGGTATGCTACGATGAAAAAAGTGAGTATGGATATTATTGGGTTTTTTGTACAGCTGTTAACTAAAATTAAGTAACTTTAGTTCTTGTTTAACTAGTTGAATCAAATAATAAAAGCATGAAAAAATTCTTTGTATTACTACTTGCGTTGTCAGGTGCAAGCGTTTCTATGGCTCAAAAAATGTATACGGTAAAATATGAAAGCCAAGCCAATGTAAAAGTTTATGTGGTGAAATATGAAAGTCAAGCGGACTTGAAAGTATATAAAGTTAAATACGAAAGTCAAGCGGGAAGCAACGATGGGAAATGGTTTTTTGTAGACTATGAGAGTCAGGCTAAGAAAAAGATCTATTTTGTAGATTATGAAAGCCAAGCCGATTTGAAAATTTATTTTGTAGACTACGAAAGTCAGGCAGGATGGAGAAATACGTCAAAAAAACAATTGCTTTATTAAGTGATTGATTTTACCGAATTTTTAGCCGCTTTTTTTGGTTTTGTTTATATTTTATTGATAATACAAGAAAAACCTTTTGGGTGGCTTTTTGGTTTTTTATCTTCCTTACTTTATATTGAGGTTTGTTACAGAAACGATCTCTTTATTCAAACTGGTCTCCAATCTATATATGCCTTAGTGGGGATTTTTGGTTTTTTTCGGTGGAAATTAAGTAAATCTTCAATATCGGCAATTTCCAATTCCGTTCGAATCGGATTCTTGCTAGGAGGAGCAGGGTTATCCTTTTTCTTGGGTCAATTGCTTAGCAACTCGAATCAAGTATTACCTTATTTGGATGCCACAATTAGTATTTTTGGATTGATGGCAACATACTTAACCACAGAGAAAAGAATTGAAAATTGGGTGATTTGGATGATAATCAATCTGTTAAGTATATTTTTATATGCTTATCAGGGTCTTTATGTAACCGTTTTCTTGTATGTGGGCTATTTTTTATTGTCTATTTGGGGTTATTTGAATTGGAAAAAAGAGGTTGAATAAAAATGGGTGTTGTTAGAATAGCATTTACGGGACCAGAATCGAGTGGTAAAACTACCTTGGCAAAGTGGTTTTCAGAAGAGTTTTCAGCAACTTATTGTGAGGAATACGCTCGGCAGTATTTACATTCCAAGTCAATTTATTTTCCGGAAGACCTTACTCATATGGCAAAAGGACAGCTTGAAATATGGAATAAGGCATCTCCAATCCATTCGATGGTTGCAGACACGGAACTATTAGTGATTCAAATTTGGAGTTTGTGGAAATATAAATCATGTGATTCATTTATTGTTTCAGCAGTGAATAACCAACAATTTGATCATTATTTTTTGTGCAAACCAGATATTCCATGGGAGCCCGATGATTTGCGCGAATCTGAACGTGAGCGAGATCAGTTGTTTGATCTATATGAGCAAATGATTATTAATCTCGGATGGAATTATACCGTTGTTTCAGGAAACATGCAAACTCGAAAAAATAGTATAAGAAATATACTCAATAACATCAATTCATTTGCTAACCATTAAAGGTTGAAAAGTTTTTAACTAGATTTTTTAGAAAGATTTTGAAGAGTGAACAAATCCATTAATTTTGCCGCGTGAATTTGTAATCAACGATAAAATATGTCAAAAAGAAGATCCATAATTAGTTACGATAAACTTACTATTGAGCAAAAAAAGCAAATCTTAAAAGAGTTTCCTGATGGATATATTAATCATTTAACGACAATTAAAACTCCAACGGGAGAAATTTTGGATGCATTAATTTGGGAGACAGAAGAAGTAATTTATCTTGTAAAAATCAATAAAGTAATGAGTAAACCAAAACCGGTTGCTGATGATGATGATGATGATTTTGAAGATGACTTGGATGGAAAAGTTCCGGATTTGAAGGATGACGATTTGGAAGATGACGAAGAGGAAGATGATTACGATAAACCGGAAGACGACGAAGAGGATGATGATGAATAAGTAGTGGCAAAAAATATTACGCAACGATCTTTAATATGCCAATAAAACTTATTGTTTCCATCTGTTTATTTATTTGTGTAATTCCAACGTTGAAAAGCCAGGAAGTCTTCAAATACGCTATTTTCTTCAAAAATAAAGGGATCGATAATCCATATTCAAAAAGGAAACCCCAACAATTTCTAAGTGCTCGTTCGATTGAACGTAAGCGAATAATGAACATCTCGATTACGAAGGAAGATTTACCAGTTAACCCAAGGTTTATAACTGAAATAAAATCAAAAATCCCCAATGCTAGGATTGTAAATGATTCTCGGTGGTTTAATTATATCGTTGTTCAAACGGAAGATACAAATTGGCTGCAATCAGTAAAATCATTGCGTCAGGTCAAAGCGTGTAAATTAATTTATGCCGGTAGAAAACCCAAGACTACTGAAACACGCGTTTTTACCCCTTCCATTTCCGGTAGTGATATTTCAAAATTGAACCTATCCAATATTCCTTATGGAGCTGCTGATTTTCAAGTAAAATCGCTTAAATTAAATGAATTACATCAAAAAAATCAGTTGGGACAAGGAATTGTAATTGCTGTCTTGGATGGTGGGTTTAGTAATGTCGATAAAATTGAGGCATTTCATCACCTGCGCCAAACCAATCGAATTCTAGGCACGTACGATTTTGCAGCGAATGAAACAGAAGTGTATGGTGATGGCGAACACGGTACAATGGTGCTGGGATGTCTTGCTGGATATGTTGATTCTAAAATTTTGGGAACAGCACCTTTGGCATCCTATTACCTGTTAAGAACTGAAGAGGGAGCATCAGAAACCGTTTCAGAGGAGTATAATTGGGTTTCGGGAGCAGAATATGCAGACAGTGTCGGAGCAGATTTAATTAATAGTTCACTCGGATATACGAAGTTTGATAAAAATAGTGGTAGTTACACCTATGCAGATATGAACGGGAAAACTGCATTAGTTTCTCGAGGTGCAGATAAAGCGGTTTCAAAGGGAATTTTGGTGGTAAATAGTGCTGGAAATTCTGGAAATGATGCGTGGAAATACATTGGCGCTCCAGCGGATGCACAGAAAGTTTTTTCCATAGGGGCAACTAATAAATCAAACCAACGGGTTGCTTTTAGTTCAATGGGTCCAACTTCAGATGGCAGAATTAAACCCAATGTGATGGCTCTTGGGGCTAATGCAGCAGTAATTAATTCTTCGGGTGCAGTTGCATCAGCTAACGGAACTTCCTTTTCAAGTCCAATATTGTGCGGCGCAATGGCTTGCTTAATGCAAAATCACAAAAACATGAAACCCGAATTGATGATGCGTGCGGTGGAGGCCTCTAGTTCTGAAGCGGCAAACCCAACCGCTGAAATGGGTTATGGAATTCCTGATTTTTTAACTGCAGACAAACTATTGTCCGAGAAAAAGAAAAAGTAATTTTATTCCGCTCTTACTATTTGAGAACCCACTGATTCTCGTATATTTGAATTTATTCTCTTAACTATGAAAAGCATGAACGTTCTTGATAACATCCTTGCGTCAACTCCACAAATTGATAAAGTAGGGGTGGAAGAAAGAGTGGCTCGTTTTCAAACAAGAAGCATCAAAAACGAATCAAAAATGCAAGGGCTTAAAATGGCATTGAGCATGATTGATCTCACAACCTTGGAAGGAAAGGATACACCTGGAAAAGTTAAGCAAATGTGTTTTAAAGCTGCTCATTTGCATGATGCTTATCCAGATTTACCAACCGTAGCTGCTGTTTGTGTTTATCCATCCATGGTGAAAATTGCTGCTCATGCACTAAAAAATACATCCATTCAAATTGCGTCCGTTTCCACTGCTTTTCCAAGTGGCCAAGCACCGCTAGATGTAAAAATTAGAGACACTCAATTTGCTGTATCTGAAGGAGCAACAGAAATTGACATGGTTATTTCTAGAGGTAAATTTCTGGCAGGGGAGTATGGCTATGTGTATGATGAAATTGCTACCATTAAAGAAAATTGTGGAAATGCACGCCTAAAAGTGATATTAGAAACGGGTGAATTAACCACCCTGGATAATGTTAGAAAAGCAAGTGATATAGCTATCCATGCGGGTGCAGATTTTATTAAAACATCTACCGGAAAAATTCAACCAGCAGCCACCATGCAAGTAACATATGTAATGCTGCAAGCTATAAAAGATTATTTTGACTCAACTGGAAAAATGATAGGAATGAAACCTGCAGGTGGAATTTCAACGGCTAAATTAGCTTTACATAACTTAGTCATGGTCAATGAAATACTTGGTCCAAAATGGCTCACAAATGAATGGTTTCGTTTCGGTGCAAGTAGTTTAGCGAATGATGTATTAATGCAAATTGGAAAAACCCAGACAGGTGTTTATCAGTCGACAGATTATTTTACTATAGATTAGACATGACAAAAAAAAAGCATAAAGATGCTCCTGTAGCATGGAATTATTCACCCTCTCCTGAAAGCACTTCTCACATTGAAATAAAAGAGAAATATGAGTTGTATATCAATGGGAAATGGGAAAAACCTCTTTCTGGTAAATATTTTAATACCATTAACCCTGCCAATGAAAAACAACTCGCACAAATAGCTCATGCAAACGATGCAGATGTGGACAGGGCGGTAAAAGCAGCTCGAAATGCATACGAAACAGTTTGGTCGAAACTATCTGGAGCAGAACGCGGAAAATATATTTATCGTATTGCACGCTTGATGCAAGAACGAGCGAGAGAGCTTGCTGTTATTGAAACCTTGGATGGCGGAAAACCAATCCGTGAATCTCGTGATATTGATATTCCGTTAGCTTGTAATCACTTTTTCTATTATGCTGGTTGGGCAGATAAATTGGAATATGCATTTCCTACAAGAAAGGTTGAATCATTAGGTGTTGCCGGTCAAATCATTCCATGGAATTTCCCCTTACTAATGGCCGCTTGGAAAATTGCTCCAGCGTTGGCTGCAGGTAATACCGTTGTTTTAAAGCCTGCAGAAACCACTTCATTGACCGCATTAAAATTGGCAGAAATAATTCATGATGCCGGATTACCTCCAGGTGTGGTAAACATTGTTACTGGTTTTGGTGATACTGGAGCAGCCATTGTTAATCATTCGGACATTAATAAAATCGCCTTTACTGGTTCAACTGCCGTTGGTAAAATCATTCAAAAAGCAATTGCTGGAACCGATAAAAAAGCCACCTTGGAATTAGGAGGAAAATCGGCAAATATTATTTTTGATGACGCTCCAATTGACCAAGCTGTTGAAGGAATTGTGAATGGAATTTTCTTTAATCAAGGTCATGTTTGTTGTGCTGGATCGCGTTTATTTGTTCAAGAATCTATAGCAGAAAAAGTAATACAAAAATTGAAACAACGCATTCAAACCTTGTATGTGGGTGATCCATTGGATAAGAATACAGATATCGGCGCAATAAATAGTCAAGAACAATTATATACAATCGAGAAGTATATAAAAATTGGTATTGCTGAAGGTACTGAAATGTATCAACCTGATTGTGACTTACCTAAAAATGGATTTTATTGTCTTCCAACCTTATTTATCCATGTCGCTCAATCAAGTAGGATTGTGCAAGAAGAAATCTTTGGACCTGTATTAACCATACAAACCTTTCGAACGGTGGATGAGGTAATACAAAAGGCTAATAACACACCTTACGGCTTGGCTGCCGGTGTGTGGACGGATAAAGGCTCACGAATTTTTAATTTAACCACTAAGTTACGTGCCGGAGTGGTTTGGGCAAATACATATAATAAATTTGATCCAACCTCTCCTTTTGGTGGTTACAAGGAAAGTGGATTTGGACGTGAGGGTGGTGTACATGGGTTGAGTAGTTACGTTAAACTCAGTTGAGGTTTTTACAGTATAAATAGTTAATTATGCCAAGATTGGAAATTCTTAAAACATACAAAATATATATCGGCGGACAGTTTCCTAGAACTGAATCGGGCAGGTATTATGTGTTAAACGATCAAAAGGGTCTAGCATTAGCAAATATTTGCCTTTCTTCTCGAAAAGATGTTAGAAATGCAGTGGTTGCTGCGCGTAAAGCACAAGGTGCCTGGTCTGAACGTGCTGCGTTTAATCGGAGTCAAATTCTGTATAGAATTGCAGAAATGACTGAGGGAAGAAGAGATCAGTTT
The DNA here is from genome assembly GCA_964612725.1 of uncultured Lishizhenia sp. Classification (GTDB taxonomy): domain Bacteria; phylum Bacteroidota; class Bacteroidia; order Flavobacteriales_D; family Crocinitomicaceae; genus UBA952. The sequence continues at coordinate 20,432 of CAZTFG010000007.1, forward strand.
ATTCAAGAATTAATAAAACAGGGTATTTCCCAAAAACAAGCCATTGAAGAAATAGATTTAGCGATTGATCGCATCGTTTATTATGCTGGCTGGGCTGATAAATACCAGCAAATCGCAAGTTCTGTTAACCCTGTTGCTAGTTCACATTTTAATTTTTCAGTTTTGGAACCTATGGGTGTTGTTGGGATAATTGCACCAGCGGATACTTCTTTAATAGGGTTAGTTTCCTTATTGTTACCGGTAATAACGGGTGGAAACACAGCAGTTTTAGTTGCTTCTGAAAAATTACCACTTTGCGCCATTACCTTTGCTGAGGTGCTAAATTCTTCAGATGTTCCAGGTGGGGTAGTTAATATTTTAACCGGGAGTTCAGCCGAATTGAGTCCGACTTTAGCATCACATATGGACGTAAATGCACTTGTTGGTGAGAAGCTTGATGTAAGCATGATTCAAGTTGAAGCAGTCGAGAATTTAAAAAGGGTTATTTCTTTTGATGCAGTTTGGTCTGCTCCAGCAGCACAAGGGATGCACTATATAACAGATGTTCAAGAAGTAAAAACAACGTGGCATCCCATTGAGAATATTGGCGGTGCAACGAGCTCGTATTGATGTTATAATTAGTTAACAATTTTACCACGTATTAAAAATCTTGTTTGTGAAAACTAACCGTAACTTTGCCCAAAAAAGCAAATGTATCTATCATTATTTATAGCGAGTTGTATTTCCCTTTTTTCGCTGATTAACCCATTGAGTGCGTTGCCGGTTTTTATTTCCTTGACAGCCAATCATCCAACGAAATGGAGGAATTATCAGATACGAAAGACGGCTATGTACATCGTGTTAATTTGCTTAGTTTCTTTTTATGCCGGAACTTACATTTTATCCTTTTTTGGAATTTCTATTCATGCATTGAAAATGGCCGGTGGAATTGTAATTGCTCGTTCTGGATTTATGCTTTTAAATGCGCAACATAAAGGGGATGTTAAGGGTAAAATAAAGGAGGAATCACTTCATAAGGAAGACATATCATTTAGCCCCTTGGCTATGCCTTTATTGGCGGGTCCCGGATCAATTTCCCTTTTAATTAACATGTCAATTGAGGCAAGATTATGGGAACAAAAAGCCATGATTGTTCTGGCAATAATAACGGTTGCTTTAGCTATATTTATTTTATTTACTGTGGCACCGAGAGTAATTAAATACATTGGAGAAACAGGGCTGAAATCTATTTCAAAAATTATGGGATTCTTGGTACTAGCTATCGGAATTCAAATGATAACCGACAGTATTATCCATTTATTTAGAATTCCAATTTAAGGAATTAGTAGCTTTTGGCCAATTTGTAGGTTATCGCTTTTCAATCGATTCGCCTTTTTAATTTGCGCTACTGAGACTTTGTATTTTGCGGCTAAGCCATAAAGAGTATCACCTTTTTTAACTGTGTGACTTTTCGTTTTAGCTATCGGTTTTTTCACCTCTGGTTTTTTAATGACTGGAGGTGTTTTTATTTCCGTTTTAGGTTTTTCCACTTTTTTAGGAGCCTCCACTGCCGGCTCAATTTTCTTGGGAGCTTCTGCTGTTGTTTGCACATTATCTTTCGATTCTGTGTAGGTAAATAAAAGCTGAGAAACGGCAGGGTTTTTTTGGATTGAATCCATTGAGTTTTTAATTGCCTCAAATAACAATTGTCCTTTTAATTCATACCCCTTGCTGGTTAAATGCACCAAATCTGTTTGTGCATAGCCCGCATCTCTCCATTTAGTAAGCGATTTTTTTCCACCTGCTACAGCATACCAATCCCAGAAAAGACATTTATTTTTTTTTGCCAATGAATCTACCAAATGACGAAAGGTTATTCCCTCTGTTACATGTTTCGACTTGTAATATAAGTCTTGTGTACTCGTTAACAAAATCAATGCTTTCGGACACATAACCCGTAAATCGGTAATGATTTTTTCTATTTGTCCACCTAATTCAGGTTTCACTTGATTGTCATAGAGATAATTATTCGTTCCAAAGTCTAATACAATCAAATTAGGTGAAAGTGCAGGCAATTGATCATCCAAGAGTTCTTCTAGCAATAAAGAACCATATTGAGATGCACCAACACCCACAGAATGGTATAACACTCCTTTTTTGGAAGGGGTTTCCAAGGACATTCCGTAGAATTCAAACTGATTTTGAGTTGGTTTACTTTGTACTGTTTCCAAAGTGAAACTGGTTTGATTGCCAATTATTGGAATCTCAATATAGGGCAAAGAAGAAGATAAATAATCTGCCATGTGAATCCGAATGGTAGCCTCATTGGTGATTAAATTAAAATCAAAGGATGAGGTGTCTTTTTTCACAAACACTTTCAGGTTTTGATAACTTGGAGATGGTTTTTTGAGGGTGAAGATTAGCTTGACATTTTTTTCGTCTGTGCGAACAGTCATACCCGTAACACCTAGTGGCAATTTTGGTGCACTCTGAAAACTTTTTGCATAAGTCCAATTCCCGGTATGACTGGTAGAATATAATACAGAAGAGTATGAATTAGCAGCAGAGTAAGCGAACATCATTCCTTTTCCACCATCTCCGTATTCAGCTTGAAGGTTTTTACGTGTAACTGCAGTTGGGTTTTCCGCTTGAATATGACTATCTCCAAAATGTACAATGGTATATCCATTCGATTTCGCGGATTGAAGTCCTGAAATAAGTTGCTTCATTAGTCCTTGATCGCTGTACTGAAGAAAATTATAGTTTTTTTTAACTTGTAAGGCATCAGGAATAGACGAAGTTTGAGCGAACGAGTAAGTCCAACTCAATATGCAAAGTAAGATTAGGAATTTAGTCATGTTGATTTTACAGCAAGTTAAGAAAATGTTAGTCACAGTCAATATTAGTTTCGAGCATCCAATTTTTTATTTAGTATAATTAACTAAAAATGGAAATGTTACTTTTTATCAGTAATACTGAAAATTGGGTTGAATTGTTTCAATCTTACGATGCTTTTCACCATGAAAGTTCTATTCGAACTGATACCCCACCTTTTTTGAGAAAATGAGGGAAGAAAAATAAATTCCTTATTCATTTTCGAGTAACCACGTGAATACGTTCAAGTGTTTAATTCCAAAACGATCTTGAGTAAAACTATCAGTTGTTAGCAAAAATTTCGGGTAATTATCGCGTATTTTTTCCAAAGATCGAAATTCTCGTTCGCTTGTTTTTTCATCGGATAATTGCCAGGCCACTTGAAAGTAATTAATATCACCACTTGGTGTTTTACAAACAAAATCCACCTCTGAATTTATATTCGCTCCTGTCCAAATTTTATTTCCCCTACGTAACAATTCCAAATAAACAATATTCTCAAGAATATGTCCCCGATCTGTTATCCGATCTTTCCCGACGAGAACATTTAATAATCCTACATCAACGAGATAATACTTTTCTTGAGTCGCTAGCTGTTTTCTGCCCTTCAAATCAAAACGATTTACCTTGTAAAACACAAAACTTTTTTCTAAGTATTCTAAATATTTTTCCACCGTGGTATTGTGTGTAGTTTGGCCATCTTGTTTTAACGTTTTAGCAATGTTGCCAGGTGATAATGCACTACCAATGTTGGAGGCAACAAATTTGACGATATTTCCAAAAGCTCGTTTATCATTAATTTGATGGCGTTGTGCGATATCTTTTTCAATAATTGTCGTGTAAATGGCTTCCAGATACTCAAAGATTTTGTCGTAACCTCCACTCCTTAATTTAACGCCAGCAGGCAAAGATGTTTCATTTACATACTCAAAAAACAAGGCTTCATAATTGAGGTATTTGTTTTTGGCGTCAATTTCCCGTGCTTCAAGATACTCGCTGAATGAAAAAGGCAAAATAGAAATCTCAATATAACGACCACTTAACAATGTCGCTAATTCTCCACTTAATAAAAATGCATTTGACCCCGTTATGTAAACATCAATATTGGGTTTTACAAATAATCCATCTACCAAACGCTCGAACTGATTTACATTTTGAATTTCATCTAAAAAAACGTAACATGGTTGTGATAAATCTAATTGGTCAATGATGTATTTATATAATTTGTCAATATCATCAAGAAATGTCCGCAATTCCATTTCCTCAAAATTCAAAGAAACGATTTGTTTTTTTTTGACACCTTGTTTCTGTAGCTCAGATCGAAACATTTCTAAAAGCGTAGATTTACCAGATCGCCTCAATCCAGACACTACTTTTATCAAGTCCTGATCTTTGTATGATAATAGTTTTTCAATGTATTGTTTTCTACCTGTGTATTTAATCATGAAGCTAAAATACATAATAAATCATTAAAACTATTCTTTTTTACGAGTTTTAATGATTGTAAGAATTCAAATTCAACGAATATCAGCGTTAAAAAATTACAGAAAACAAAAATTCCCCCACCGTTTTGAACGCGATGAGGGAATGCAGCGATTTGTTAATTTTTATTGCTTGATGAGCTTCGTGACAGATGTACTATTTTCAATTGACAAGTAGTATGCACCGCGAGCAACATCTTGCAAATCAATTTGCTCTTGAGTTGAACTAATTTTTCCATCGAGGATTATTCTACCCGAAAAATCTTGGATTGAAAATCTTCTTCCAACTAATTCTGATGAAACCTCAAGCGTAATGTTGCCGTTTGTTGGATTTGGGTAGACAAGAATGTTTGTGTTCGAGATTTCTATCACACCCGATACGCCATTGTTTACGATATTTGAGCGTGAAACTCCGTAATTCAATACTTTCGTCGGATCACAGTTTACTGGATTTACAACCTCAATTTGATAATATAACGGACCTGTTGGTGGCGTTAAATCGGAGTACGAATTCAGATTACTTTGAATAGTTGTGAGTAAGCTGATATTTGATGGGTCCGTTCCTCGGTAAATGTTGTAACTTCCAAAATTCAATCCTTCGTAATGGCTCCAAATTAAGTTCCATGCACCGCCAATTCCCTGGTTGATGGTTAAGTGAATCGTTTTATGGAAATCACCAACGTTTGTTTCCACACCACATGTATCTAGTGCTGAAATTTTATAGCGATACGCTTGCACAGCAGGATTTGAATTTACATCCAAAAACACAGCTAAATCGTTGTAATCCGTTGCGCCAATTTTTGTGTAAACATTCGACACATTACTTTCTTTATACACATAAAACGAATCAATTCCTAATGTTAATGGTTTCTCCCAAACCACACGATTTTCATTGGTTAAGGAATCTACTCCCACGATACAGACTTGCGGAGCTGCCATAAAAGAAGCATTTACTGCAAATGGATTGGAAGTTCGTGAACAACCATTGTTGTTTGTAACAGTTACAGAATAATTACCGGATTGTGAAACTACCAAAGAACTTGCCGTTGAACCCGTATTCCATAAATAACTTGAAAAACCACTAGGAGCAGTTAAAGTTATTGAACCTCCCGAACATGGTGTAATTGTTCCGCTTGAAGTTATTGTAGGAACTGATGGAAGTGGATTAATCGTTACAGATATACCAGCCGAAGTTACTGGACAATTATTTTGATAAATGGTAACTGTGTACGATCCACTTTGGGTTGGGTAAAATGAACTAGTTGTAGCTCCGCTCACTGGAATTCCATTTCTGTTCCATTGATAGGTGAAAGATGGATCCGTGTTGCAAGATAACAACAGTGAATCTCCTGCACAGCCGCTTAGAGGACCAGTTTGATTGATCGTTGCCGCGTGTGTACAAGTAACCCCACCAATAACAAAGATCATATCATTGAAGGTTTGTGAGCTGCTGCAACCCGTAGTAAGATTATCAGCCACAACGGTGATATCGGCATAGCCGTTTTGCGTATAAATGTGACTCAAGAAAGGTGCATTGGATTGCTGTGAAGTACCATCTCCAAAATACCAGGTAAAATTATAGTTGCTCAAGTTGGCCGTTTGATTGGCAAAGGCAACGTTGAGAGGAGCATTTCCGAAGGTAGGGTTGGGGGTGATGGAAATGTTGTTATTTTGGATAGACGTGATTGATATGGTATCCTGTTGCACAATACAACCGCTTGCGCTATGAATAATGGAATATGCATAATCCCCTTGAGATAAGTTAGTTAATGTGTTTCCAGTAAATCCATTTTCCCAGACAACCGAATAAAAAGGAGTTGGATCATAGTGAGAACCGAGCGTGTTTTGGTTAAGATTTACAGTAAGCCACTCTGAGGGTGTATAATTTCCACTATACAAATATTCATTTGAATACAAATCAATTGTATGTTTTCGTATTATAGTTTGACTGGTTACAGGAATTGCATAATCATAATTAAATGTATCAATAGGCGATTGACTTATGACACGTAATATTATTGGAGTTCCATCTATAACAGTTGTAGATAAGTCTCCAGCTAATCCTGAATTTGGATGTGTAACAACTAACGTGCCGTGAGAAGGTACAATTGTATTTTGAGGTATATAATATTCTTGATTAGAGCTATTTACCAAATTGTACCCTCCTAAATCAATACTACCCCCATCTGTATTATAAATCTCAATGGCTTGAATTTGACCTGAACCAGAATAATACTCTGAAATTAAGGGGCCTCCACCAAACCAAGGGTTTTGGTCCTCTGCTACTATAACTGGGTTAAATGATACTGCTGCACTTCCACTTGAACCAGGAATACAGTTGGTTGGTGTAAGTTGTGGTGTTGTTCCATTGAAATCATCTCCTGCCAAGGTTAAATTATAGGTTATTATTAAACTATCGCAACCTATGATATTCAGAATATTTTCCTGGAGAGTAACAGATTGGGTAATGACTTGGCCTAGTAGGGTTGTATAGGACCCGCAAAAGGTTGTATCTATAGTTTGGTAAACTGGAGGAGTTGTACATTCGATTAAGCGAATTATACCATTTCTTGGAATGGTATCTATGTACGTTATACCTCCGGATAAAAGTATTTTTCCATTGGTTGGAATTAATATTTTGTTAATATGCCAACCATATAAAGAGGTTATTCCCGGCACATTAAACGAACCATTTAAAGTACCATTAGAATTCAAACAAAACGGGTATGAATTGATATAATTTCCGTTATATGTAGCTGCATATGCTTCGACTATAATATTTCCATTAGATCTTAAGGCCAGGCGATTAACTTGTGTACTTCCTCCAGCAAAGTCAACACCTGTTCCGATATTAAAATTATTATCAACTGCTCCATTCGAGTTCAACCGAGTTATGCAATTTTGATTTATTCCATTAAAGTACGTAAATGAACCCCCAATTACAATTTTACCATCGGGTTGAAGAATCATATCGTAAATTTCATTGTTAAATCCTGTACCATCAGAAAATGTTGGATCAACTGAGCCATTTGAATTAAATCTGCAAATTCTACCATTGTTATTTCCGAACCACCATCCCCCAATTAGAATTTTTCCATCAGACTGTATTAATATTTTTCGTATTCTGTCATTACCATATCCTCTATCCCCTTGAATAAAGGCATTATCAATAGTCCCATCATAATTCAATCGGAAAAGCCCCAATTCTTGTAAACCAACTAGAATTTTACCATCAGTTTGTATTTCAATTACTGGTGGATCCTGAAAAATAGAAAAAAAACCATAGTTTTGGATACAAAAGTTTTCTAAATGAATACTGCTAAATGTATTGTCCATGGAGCCATCAACATTTAATCGAGTTATATAATTACTTACAGGTAACCCATTATATTCGGTGAAATTACCGCCAACAAGAATCTTTCCATCATTTTGAATGGCAACCGTACGAACAGATCCATTAAAACCCAAACCAACATTAAAGGTTGGGTCCATAGAACCATCTGAAAGTAATCTTGCTATTTTTGGAGCTAAAGCAACAGAGGAGGATAGATAGCCTGATCCAACTACTACAATTTTACCATCAGTTTGGATCTCTGTGTCATAAACTATAGAACCTGAATCAAGACTAGATGTAAATGTTTGGTCATTAACAAAAGATTGAGAAAAATGATAAAATGAAACAAGAAAAAATGAATTAAATATTAAGGTTTTCATGATTTTTGATTAAAGATTTTTGATTAATTTTTCCCAACTATTTTCAAAATCAATAACATGCTCCACTAGCACATTATCAACTCCACCTTTGTTTTCTGCCCAAGAGGTCATGTTATTTCGTGCCATTTGAATTTTTGCTAATTCTTCGTGTTTTAAAATAAAGAACCGGTTGCTAAAGGCGTTATCGATCATGACAAAGATCCAAAAATCGGGGTGTGGCGTTTCTGGACTCTTGTATTTCTGAAAAAATCCTGTCACAAACCGTTTTTTATTTGTGGTTTTAACTTCAATAGTTGTAGCAGTATTATTCTCATCAACAATGATAATGTCAATAGACTTCTTATTCCCTAGAGTTAAATTCGCCTGAATTTTTCGTTTTGCAAGTTCAGAGCATACTGCATATTCGCCCGCTAAACCAAGTAAATATTTTTCTGTATTATTTGCCACAATAATGAAATTTGATTTTAAATTTTCAATTCCAAATCTACCCACTTATCCTTGTTTCGCCATTTCAATTTTATTTCAACTTGTTCCAAGTTGTTCTAGGCTGAAAAACAGTTAACTTTAAATTACTTTTTTTGTTAGTATGAGCACAGATGCTGTTTTTGATAAGAATATTCAGAAGTTAAAGAAAAACCTTGAGTACAAGTTGGGGTTTGCTGTCTTGACTTATCATGATTGTAAAAAAGCATCCGCGCGGCTTAAACTCGATAAAATTTCACTTTCTCCCCTTACAATTGGTCGTTTATTTTCTGTTTTTAAAGACACAAAACGCCCCTACAATAGTACCTTAGATTTACTCACTCGTTTTTTGGGCTACGAATCCTTTTCTTCGTTTTGCGTAGACACTTCCGATTTAGTGGGTACTCGCTTGTACAACCCGTCGTTTGAA
>CAZTFG010000007.1:29381-48649 GCA_964612725.1 uncultured Lishizhenia sp.
TAAATGGGTCTTTTCAAGCCTTGGAACTAGCCTGCCAACAAGCGGATTGGAAAATGGTAAAAACGATTTTGGAAGAAATTAATCCGCACAAAGACGACTATGAATTCCCTATGTTTTTGGGAAACATTGTTAGAAACCACCCAGAGCGCAATGAGTTTATTAAAGCACTGATGGATGTGGAAGTGGGAAGAGTTTATTTCTTTGAACGCTTTGTAGATGAAGACGACCCAGACGGCTATTTTTCGCATGCACTTACTTCGTTTTGTTCGAATTACCGAAGAGATATTGGTAGTCAAATTTTTAAGGTCTGTTTTCAATTGGCTAAGCAGATTTATCAAGAGAATAAATTTAACGTTGCCGAATGGAAATCTATTGAACTATTGGGGCTGAATTTTAAAGAACTACATTTTCATCAAATTTCACGCTGGTTTGAATTAAAAATTCTCTTTTCATCACTGAATTTAAATCCTTTACAACAAACCCAACAAATTGTTGCCGAATTGTTTGAAATTATACCTCATTTTAGAAATGCGGATCAATGTTGGATGATTGCAAGACCATTGAAAGCACTTGCACACATTGGTTTATTAAAAGAAGTCCTAAACATTACAGAAATAAAGGAGCGCGTTTTTAACGTGTTTCTTGCTATGGAAGGTAGGGTTTCCTCAATAGGAGACTTGATTGTTCAATTTGTTTGCCACGCATATGTTGATACACAACATACAGTGAGTAATCCAAAATCCATTTCAACCTCACATTTCAATGAAACATTTAGCCGAATTGCTATTGAATCTGCAACGTCGTTATTGTATGTTCAGGAACCAACAAGAACACGTATTGAAAAAAACCTCAAGCCATTTACCCAAAAAACGGGAAATAGTTGGGTGCTGAATGTGTTGAAATAAAAATAAGTAATTTGTTATTTAATGGAATCGGATAGTTGTTTTCCATTAATATCAACAGATTTAATTTCTTTTTTGGCTTTTGTATTAGCAGGATTTTTAGCACTTCCACTATCCGTTATTGCGTGTTTGATAATTCGTTGTCGTTGCGTATGAGAAAGTGTATTGGCAGAAAAAACATTGTGGAAGAAGATCACATCGTCTATGCCTTCTGATTTGATGAGGTTCAATAATCCTTTGTTGAAATAGCGGTAGTCAACCACATGTACCGTTTCGTAATTGTTTACCAAAAAAGTAGCAAACGGATTCCCAAATGAATTTTTAATCAACACCACACTTCGACCATTTTTGATAGATGTTTTAATTTTCATGTGTGGTATATCACCGCCTAAAAATACGCCATATGAATTTCCTCCGGCCGCATATTCTGCAAATATTTTAGTATCTGTTGTCACTGGTGGAATAAAGTATTCAACGGAATCCTTATTGTTTTTGATGGATTCATCTTTGGTTAAATTATACAGCGTCCCCAAAAAATTCTTTTTCACTTTTTTAGTCATTTTTGACAAAGGAGTGGGTTTGAGTCCTGCTGCCTGACAAAAAGCTGTGTACGCATAATACGCTCCTAATCCCGTCCAGTGGTGGTCCGATGCAAAATAGATATACTCATCTTGATGTTGTACCAAGGCTTCTTTGGCGCGCACATTGATCACACCAGATTCAGAAAAAGAATAGGCGTCATCAATATTAGCAAATTCTTTATTTCGTAAATAGTCATATTCTTTCACAAAGACAAAGGAGCTACCGGTGGGAACTACGCAATTGAAAACGCGCACCTCAGAAGGGAGCAATTTGCGGTATTCATTCACCACCTCTGTATAACTTTTCACCGAAGATTTGTTTCCTCCAAATACCTGAAACGCACGTCCACCAATGATTAATAAACCATGAGAGGCAGATGATTCTGCATTTACCAGATAGTCAACATCGCGTGCCGCTTTATCTAAATCAATTTTCTTTTCGTCAATTTTTCGCGCTCCTTCTTTTACAATCAGCCGAGCATTGTTGGCAGCTTTAACTCCTTTTCCTTCATTCATTAAAAAAGCCAATTCCACCAATGAACTTCTAAACGGAAAATGATCATCGATATACTTTTGGTATTGATGCATCAACGAGCCATCCAATAATCCAGCAAGGTGTATGCCAGGCCAAGTAGTAAGTTTTCGCTTTTCAGATTCAGAAATTTCCTTTTTTTCTGAAAAAACAAACAACACGGATCCACCGATTAATGTACCAGAAAAGGCGATTGCATGTATGATTTTAAGTGCTTTCATTAAAAACGGAAATATAAAAATGGATTGTAGGTGCTACCCACCAAAAACGAAGTGCAAATTAACAACACACCAATGTGAAGGATGATTTTTCCAGAAAGGAGAACAGGATGTGTTGACAGGGAACTTAATCGTTGATTCACAAACCCGAACTCATTCCACGGAATGCAAAACATTATGACCAGTCCAAACCAGAAAATATTTTGTTTTAAATCAAAGGAAAAAGATACCGATTCATTGGGGGCAAAATTCACTAATGCCATACAGAATTCACCAAATTTGTAAAGATCTTCGAAATAGAACAAGGACCACCCAAACACAACTAAAATTAAGGTTATTGTATAACGAAATATAGATGGTACTATACCATATAATTTTAACAAAAATGCTTTTTCCGCAAACATTAACAAGGCAAAATACAATCCCCACAACATATAATTCCAACTTGCTCCATGCCACATTCCCGTGAGTGTCCAAACAATTAAAATATTTACATACATTCTTCCAGCTCCTTTTTTATTTCCTCCTAATGGGATATACACATAGTCGCGGAAAAACGTTGACAAAGAGATATGCCACCTGCGCCAAAAATCGGTTATTGAATTGGCGGCATACGGGTTTTTGAAGTTTTCATCGTAGTGAAACCCGAACATGCGCCCCAGCCCAATTGCCATGTCGGAATAGCCTGAAAAATCAAAATAAATTTGAACGGCGAACAGTGTTATACCAAACCAAGCGGTTACACTTGTCAACGAATCAAATTGATTAATTAAATAACTATCTACTAGGGCCCCAGCGGCATTGGCAATTACAATTTTTTTGAAAAGTCCTAAGCTGAAACGACCAATTCCAGAAGAAAAATCATCCCAATGAAATTTCCGACCATTTATTTCATCCGCAATGGTTTTGTAGCGTACGATTGGCCCTGCCACCAACTGGTGATACAAGCTCACAAAAAGTAAAAAGTTCATCGGGTTTCGTTGTGCTTTTACGTCACCCCTGTAAACATCCACTGTATAAGAAATAGTTTGAAAGGTATAGAATGAAATTCCGATGGGTAATGTTACGGTTGGACGATCAAACGGAAGACTAATAATGGCAGCTATATTATCATAAATGAAGCCGCTATATTTAAAGGCAATCAATAAACCCAAATTCACTGCAATGGAAAAAACGACCACCCATTTCGCCTTGGCTTTGTTGTTTAATCGCTCAATCCAAATCCCGTTTCCATAATCGAAAAGGGCAGAAAACAAGAGTAAAACAATCCAGATTGGTTCACCCCAAGCATAAAAGAAGAAGGAAAACAAGGTTAATAGGATGTTTCTGTACATCAAATTTCCTGATACATAATACAATATCAGGTTAATAGGCAGAAAAAAGTATAAAAAAACGAGACTAGAAAAAACCATATTTGCTTCACCCTTTTTGGTGGAGCGTTGTCTTTAGTTGTTTCGAATTGCTTTGATACCCGGAAGTTCAATACCCTCTAAATATTCAAGCATTGCACCACCTCCTGTTGAAACATATGATACTTGATCAGCAAGACCAAATTTATTAATTGCAGCAACCGAATCTCCCCCGCCAACTAGCGAAAACGCACCTTGTTGGGTGGCCTTTACGATATCGTGTGCAATTTGTTTCGTTCCGTTTTGAAAATTTTCAAATTCAAAAACACCCATCGGACCATTCCATAATATCAATTTGGAAGATTGAATGGCTTGTTCAAATATCGTTGCGGATTCTTTACCAGTATCAAGTCCTAACCACCCCTCCGGTATTTCATTGATTTTCACTTCTTTTATTGTTGCTTCATTGGAAAATGAATCGGCTATTAATGTATCTACAGGTAAAATAATTTGAACATTTCTTGCTTTGGCTTTCTCTAAAATGCTTAATGCCATTGGCAAATAATCATCTTCAACGAGTGAAGCACCTACCTTGCCTCCTAGCGCCTTAATGAACGTGTAAGCCATCCCTCCACCAATAATTATATTATCCATTTTATTGATCAAGTTTTCAATAATGGTGATTTTTGATGAAACCTTAGCCCCTCCAACAATGGCTGTTTTTGGTTTTTCGGTACTGTTTAGTACTTTATCTACACTAACAATTTCTGATTCAAGAAGGTAACCAAACATTTTATCGTTAGGAAAATAATTTGCAATCACCGTGGTACTGGCATGTGCACGATGTGCTGTTCCAAAAGCATCATTGATATAGCAATCTCCAAGTAATGCTAATTTTCTAGCAAACTCTGCATCACCAGCTGTTTCTTCGGCATAAAAGCGCACATTTTCAAGTAGTAAAATTTGACCTGGTTTTAATTCTGTGCTCATTTTTTGAGCTTCTTCACTGATGCAATCAGAACAAAAAAGTACAGGAGCCTGACAAAGTTCTTCAATGCTTTTAAGAATGTGTCGCAATGAGAAGGCATCTTCAGGCCCCTTTTTTGGTCTTCCCAAATGCGATAATAATATAACAGACCCACCCGCTGAAAGTACTTTTTGTATAGTTGGAACAGCCGCTTTTATTCTGGTTGAATCTGTTACTTCAAAAGTTGTTTTATCTAATGGAACATTGAAATCAACTCGAATAAGTGCTTTTTTATTAGCGAAAGAATAGGTGTGGATAGATTGCATAAATGGTATTTTTTGCAAAAATAGCTAAATTCATTCATCCATTTGTTGTGTTTTACATGCAAAAAAGCATGAAATTATGTCCGTTTTTGTTTGTGATTCCTTAAATTTGGGACAAAATTGAAGAATGGGAAGAGCATTTGAATACAGAAGAGCAGCAAAAGAGAAACGTTGGGATAAAATGTCTAAAATGTTTCCGAAATTAGGAAAAGCAATCACCATGGCTGCCAAGGAAAGCGGAATGGATCCTACAACCAACGCAAAATTACGTACAGCAATTCAAAATGCGAAGGCAGAAAACATGCCTAAAGACAATATTGAATCTGCAATAAAACGTGCTGCACAAAAAGACATAGCCTCCTTTACGGAAGTGAATTATGAGGGAAAAGGGCCGCATGGTGTTTTAATTTTTGTAGAATGTGCTACAGATAATCCAACACGAACGGTTGCCAATGTAAAATCCTATTTCAATAAAAGTGGTGGTGGGTTAGTACCAACCGGTTCATTGGAGTTTATGTTTGAAAGAAAAAGCGTTTTCGAAATCAATAAATCTGCAGAAATCGATGCTGAAATGTTAGAGCTCGAATTAATTGATGCAGGGTGTGAAGAGATTGAAGTGACTGACGACCAATTAGTGGTGTGGGGCGATTATACAGCATTTGGAACACTCGCTAAAGCACTTGAAGATAAAAATATTGAGGTACAAAAATCGAGCTTGAAACGAGTTCCTACCTCTCCCGTAGAATTCTCGGAAGAACAACTCGTTGATATTGAAAAAGTCTTAGATAAAATTGAAGATGACGATGATATCCAACAGGTATTTACCAATATTGCTTAATTTTTTTGTCCAGCAATAAATCAGTATTTTAGTCGTTTACAGTTAGATTATACCTTGTTACTTTCATGATGTTTTTTCGTTCATCGCTTTTATTTTTGATTCTTATCGTAATTGCAAGCTCTTGCTCGACAGAAAAAAACACCTTGGTGAATCGCAAGTATCATTCTGTAACAGCCAAATATAACGGGTATTTTAATGCAAATGAACTGATTAATCAAGCGATAAGAAGTTACAAAGCTTCTTACAAAGAGGATTATTATCTTCAACTACCCATTGAACGGCTCCCTAGTGAGAAAGAAGTAGAAGGGATTTTACCTGCTATCGATACAGCGATATCCAAATGTACCAAAGTAATTCAAAATCACAGTATGCCCTCCATCAAAGGGTCTTACAAAAAAGTGGAATATAACACGTATATTGATGAGAATTTCTTAACGGTGGGACAAGCCAATTTCTACAAAAGGAATTTTGAAAGTGCTACCCGGAATTTTGAGTTCGTGTCGCGTCTTTTTGTAACGGATAAGTCAAATTACATTGCAAAATTATGGCAAGCACGCATAGATATTGAAGTGGGAAATTTTTCAGATGCGTTAATTGCTATTGAATCGTTAGAAGATGTTGTGGACGAGCAATATGGTGAAGATGCTAAAGAAAACAAGAAAAAATCAAAACCTACTTCG
The DNA here is from genome assembly GCA_964612725.1 of uncultured Lishizhenia sp. Taxonomy (GTDB): domain Bacteria; phylum Bacteroidota; class Bacteroidia; order Flavobacteriales_D; family Crocinitomicaceae; genus UBA952. The sequence goes on from CAZTFG010000007.1 coordinate 35,772, forward strand.
AAATCAAAGAAGAAAAAATCGAAATCCAAGCAAGCCAAAGATAAAGAACCAGCAAAATTTCCTAAGTATTTGCGGGACGATTTAGAACGAGTAAAAGCCGAATATTACATAAAAAAGAAAGAGAATAAGCTGGCAATAGCGGCATTAGAAAAAGCAGTAGTTCTTGCTCCAAAAAAGGAAAAAGCTAGGCTTTATTTTGTGTTAGGACAATTAAACGCAGCCAATAAGGCACCATTGAAATCCAACGAAAATTATTCCAAGTGCTTGCAATATCCCGCTCCATATGTCATGCATTTTAATGCAAAAATGAACAAGGCATTATCCGGTAAAGATAAAGGAATTAAGCCTCAGTTATTACGTATGTTGAAGGAGGCAAAAAACGTGGAATATCGTGATCAAATATATTACGCATTGGCGGCTATTGAACTACAAGAAAGCCATAAGAAACAAGCAACGGTTTATTTAACACAATCTGCCCAAGCTACCACCACCAACAAACGTCAGAAAGCAATGTCTTATGAAAAGTTGGGCGATTTATCTTTTGACAAAAGTGATTATGTGGCAGCACAAAAATATTTTGATTCCTGTTCAACCGTAATGCCCGATAACTATCCTAACGGGGAAGAAATAAAAAATAAGGCTGCTAAACTCAAATCATTAGTTGAAGCAGTGGAAACAGCAACATTTGAAGACAGTGTGCAACGAATAGCGCTTTTATCTGAATCTGATCGTAAAGAGTATTTGGAGGATGTTTTGGATCAAATGAAAAAGGACCTGGCACGTAAAAAAAGGTTAGAGGCTCAAAAACTGCAAGAAATGCAAGAGGCCTTGAACAAACAAAATGAGGCAAGCGGCAAAAAAGGATATTGGAACAATAATAAAACCCTTCAAGAGGGCTTAGCAGAATTTAAAAAGAATTGGGGGGATCGAGAAAATAAGGATGATTGGAGACGTAGTGAAAAAATATCCTCCAACTTTGCTGATAAAGAAATCGATAGCACAGATGCAAAAACCGATATTCAAGAAGAAGATTCACTGACAATTGAGTCTTTGGCGGCTAATCTGCCATTGACCGAAGAAGCAATGAAAACATCCATTGATAAATTACTTAATGCTTGGTTTGATGCTGCGGTGATATATAAGGATCAGCTCAATGAGGAAGAAATAGCGGTTACTTATTTTAAAAAGATATTAGATAAAAAGTATGTCAATGACTTAGATTTAAGTGCGGCTTTTCAGTTGTACAGAATCAATGATGGAAATCCAGCGGCAGAAACGTACAAGACTCACATCTTGAAAAACTACCCAAATTCTGACTATGCCTCTTACTTAAAAGACCCTGAATTTTTCTTAAAACTCAAAAATCAAGCGGCACAAGAGGAAAAAAAATACCTGGATATTTATGAAAAATATCAGAAGAAGCAATTCTCAACCGTGATATCAGCTATCGATGAATTTTTGAAAACAGCGGTGAAATCTTCGTTAAATGCCAAATTTAAGTTGTTGCGGGTAAATGCCTTGGCTAATATTACACCGGATAAAAAAACACTTATTCCTGATTTGACTGATATTACCAAGGAGTTTCCAGGTTCAGATGAAGAAAAGCGTGCCAATGAAATGATACGAATTATTCAAACGGGCTTTTCAAAAAATGATTCCGTTCCTACTAAAAAGGAAAGTCCATATGTTTATGTAGATGATGCTGTGCATTATGTCATAATTGTTACTGAAAAATCGATGAATGCAACGGATGTTCAAAATAAGGTAAATACCTTTAACACAGAAAAATTTACTAATTTGAAACTTAAATCATCAACGCTCGTATTAATCGATGGTAAAAGTTTGGTTTTATTAAAAGAATTCAAATCATTAAAAAAAGGAAAAGAATATATTTCTACTTTTAAAACTAGTAAACGAGAACTCGGAAAATTCAATGAATTAAAAATAGTATTGATTAGTGCTGAGAACTTGAAGAAATTATTGGAATTAAAGAATATGGAGGAATATGAATTGTTTCACGACGAAAATTATTAAATCATGATAAAAAGAGATTTTTTTGGTTCTGAAAACAACGGTGGATTCAATAAAATTATTGAAGGCACTGAAATTACCGGAGATATTGTGTCTGATTCAAACATCATTATTGAAGGGGATGTGATTGGTAATGTTTCTTGTTCAGGTAAGGTAATTATCGGTAACACCGGTAAAATATCAGGTAACCTGGTTTGCATTGATGCCGACATAGAGGGAACTTTAGAAGGGGAGTTGACAATTGAAAACTTACTTGTTCTTCGCTCAACAGCCCGCATTACAGGTGATATAGAAACGGTTCGATTAGCCATTGAAGAAGGTGGTTTCTTTGAAGGAGCTTGTATCATGAAAAAACCGGGAGAGACAAGTTCTAGATTACTACGTGATAATGTAGAAAAATCGGCGTTGGAAGACGAGGATTAGTCTAACAAATCTAAAATCATAGGGAGTTCATACCCACAAGACGCCAAATATCGAATGAGTTTGGCTTTTTGTTTTTGTGGATCGTGCTCATGGGAAAGATCTTTCATTTTACGATTCATCAAATGAATCATATTTTCCTTAAAAACGCTAGTGGGTACTTTAGATAATGCTTGTTCAATATCTCTAGATGGTAAAGACTTTGCTTTTAAACCTGCTTTTATCTTTTGTTTTCCCCATCTTTTGATATGAATGTGGTCATGAACAAATGCTTCACAGTATCTTGTGTGGTCGATAAATCCATTTTCAATTAATACGAGAATAATTTCCTCGATTTCAACCATGGGAACGGATAGGTCTCGCAGTTTTTTGCGGACATCAAAAGCACATTTTTCTTGAAAGGCGCAATACCGTTCAACTTTTTTATATTCTTCTTTGAATTCAGAGGGAATAGCTGGCATTAAAGCTCTATTTCAATGTTTTCTTTAGATTTGAAACGATATTCCAATAATTGATTGTCTGTTCGACCTCTAACGGGAATCCATTGTTTGTATTTAAAAAACCATTTCCATTGGCGCGAAATAAATCCTTTAGTAAAATAGGCGTGTAAATAAGGATGAACCTCAAGTGAAACTCCTTTTTCTTTCTTATCAAGCACTAAATAATTCAAATTAAGCTCAATTTCTTCAGCAAACAAAATACTAGCTTGAATTTCTCCTGTACCATTACATGTAGGACACTTTTCTGAAGTTTGAATGTTGGTCTCCGGTTTTACCCGTTGACGCGTTATTTCAATTACACCAAATTTAGATGGAGGTAAGATATTATGTTTAGCACGATCCGATTTCATGAATTCTTTCATTTTTTCAAAAAGAATTCGATTGTTTTCTTTGTCGTGCATATCGATAAAGTCGATACAAATAATTCCCCCCATATCACGTAACTGCAGCAATCGAGCAATTTCCTCAGCTGCTTCAGTATTGGTAGAAAGCGCATTAGACTCTTGTCCATCTGCTCCTTTTCTATTTCCGCTATTCACATCAATGACGTGCATCGCTTCCGTATGTTCGATGATTAGATATCCACCGCTATTTAATGGAACTTTTTTACCAAACAAGGTTTTGATTTGTTTGTTTATTCCAAATTTTTCAAATAAACTAATACGATTATCGTGTTGTTTTAGGATTTTCTCTTTTCCTGGAGCAATGTCAGAAATATATTCTTTCATTTCATCCAACATCACTTGATCATTCGTATGAATGTGCGAGAAATCTCCATTTAGAAGATCGCGTAATATAGAATTCGTTTTGTTTAATTCACCCAAGACGCGGAAAGGAGGAGTGGCTTTCTTTAGATTCTGATGCATGGTCTTCCATTTATCTAAAAGACCAAATAAATCTTGTTCTAAATCTGCCGTTTTTTTCTCTTCAGCAACAGTTCTGATAATGACCCCAAAGTTTTTAGGCTTAATGCGGTTCATTAAATCACGTAATCGATCACGCTCTGACTGTTCTTTAATTTTTTGAGAAATTGAAATTTTCTCTGAGAATGGCACCAAAACGAGGTACCTACCTGCCAACGTGATTTCGGAACAAAGTCTAGGGCCTTTAGAAGAAATGGGCTCTTTGGCAACCTGAACAAGAATAGGTTGAGAGGCAGATAGGATAGAATCTATTTTACCATCCTTCTCTATTTCCTTCTCGAGCTTAAAATATTGTAAATCACCAACATTTTGCTTTCCCTTTATGGTTTCTCTTGTGAATCTGTTGAGCGAATTAAATTGCGCTCCCAAATCTAAGTAGTGCAAGAATGCATCTTTTTCATACCCTACATCAACAAATGCAGCATTTAAGCTAGGCACAAGTTTGCGCACCTTACCAAGGTAAATATCACCCACTGAAAAATCTGATTTCCCTTGTTCTTCTTGAAGCTCTATAAGCTTTCCATCACGTAACAAAGCAATCCAGACACCCCCAGATCGGGCCTCTACGACTAATTCGAGATTCACTTAATGAAATTCTAAGTTAAAACTAAGAACCCACAAACCTTATGTGGGTTGAAAGAAAATATTATTTCTTTTTCTTGTGACGGTTTTTACGAAGTCTTTTTTTACGCTTGTGCGTAGCCATTTTGTGTCTTTTTCTTTTTTTTCCGCTTGGCATATTTTATACTTAAAGTGTTATAAATCAATGTTTTACAAAAACTAGGCGAAATTCCTTTGTTTTTGGGAATGCAAAGATAGAATAAAATTCGAAAAAACCCAGAAATATCGTGTATAATGTCTTAAAAAGATTAATACAACGATTCTTTTAATGAAGTTCTATAATCCTTTATTTCTTCGCGGTTGACTTTGTGGTCTGCATTTCTTAACAAATTCAACAAATAAAGTAAGTTTTCGTTATCCTCAATTTCAATAGGATATTCGTTTCCTTCTTCATCTTCTTCAAATTGTGCTTGAACATCAAATGCAGAATTTTCCTGCAAATATTCGTAAGTTAAACGCAATACCTTTGTTACAAGTGGATCTTGTTCTCTTTGAGCGATTTCACGCAGGTCTTTCAAATCATCTATAAGTCCCGATGCGGAAACCCCATTCTTTTCAACTTTTTCAAGAATTGAATTTAATTTTTCATTTGCTACGTGCGTTTTCATAAAAGAGTTTTGAATTCTGATTGCAAAAGTAATATAATCTGTTAAATAATGATGTTTTTCTTTCATTGCCTATATATATGTTTTAAACGAATTCTTGTTGATTGTTTTTCGAGCCAAATTCTTTCTGTTGCATTATCTTTGTCAAAAGCAGGTATGACCTATTTCGATTTAATCTTGAAGGGAGTGGTTACTGGGTTTATTCTCAGTATTATGATTGGTCCCGTTTTTTTTGTACTTCTGGAAACGAGTATTACCAAAGGTATTCGGGCTGCATTAGCATTGGATTTTGGTGTGCTGCTTAGTGATTTGCTCTATATTCTGATTGCATATGTATTTTATTCTGAGGTGGCTAGTTTAGGTAGTAAAGACAATCGATTGATAATGAATATTGTCGGTGGAGCCTTATTTTTGCTCTATGGGATTGTTACATTACTCAAAAAAGCAAACACCGATAACGAAACGATTACCGCCCCGGCTATCCCAAATTCTAAGGACATGGTTGTGCTTATGGTTAAAGGGTTTTTACTTAACCTTGCCAATCCCATGGTGATCTTTTATTGGTTTAGTATTATGACACTTGGAACGACCTATGTGAATGAATCAACTACGATCCAATATCCCATTTTCTTTTTTCTTTCCATCATATTAATTACTTTCTTTTCCTTTGATATTTTAAAAATAGTGGGGGCAAAATATTTGAGGCCACTTGTAACCAATAAGTTATTAAACGGTTTGAATAAGCTAATTGGGATTGTTTTTGGCTTATTTGGCTTGTTTTTAATTCTCCGATCATTTATTGATATTCCACAATGAAAATAATTTTCTTGTCTTTTGTTTTTTTAGGTTTGTTTTTGCCCGCGCTTTTGCATGGTCAAGTTAAGGTGGATAAAAAAAACCTCACGAAACTTCAATATGAATTTTGGGATAAAAATAAAACAGTCGTAAAAGGGGTAGGCTCTTTTTATAAGGATAAGGTGAATCGTACAACTAAAAAACATGGCACATGGAGGTATTACACCAAGGAGGGACTCTTAGACGAAGAGATTAATTATTTCACCGATTCGCTTCATGGTCGATTTGTGAGTTTTTGGGAGGGAAAAACCCCTAAGCAAGAATCCTATTTCTATATGGGCGTACCAGATAGTGTCTATAAAAACTGGAATGAAAAAGGGATATTAGTGCTGGATGGTTTTTATGATTATGGTCGCAAGGCTGATGTTTGGTACAGTTATTACGACAATGGTAAACCAATGGCGGAAGAGAAATTCATCGCTGGGGTTGGATTATTGGAAAATTATTGGTTGAATGATAGTGTTCATTCTCAAACAATTACTAATGGTAAAGGAAGCACCAAGACATTTTTTAAAAGCGGAAAATTGAAGGAGGTTTTTACCGTTGAAAGAGGATTGAAAAATGGAGCGTACAAGGAATATAGTGCGCGTGGAGCCTTGTTAACGGATGGGTTTTTTAAAAATGGATTTAAAGATAGTTGCTGGACAACTTACTATACGAACGAGCGGGTTGAGAAAATTGCTTGTTATAAACAAGATACGTTGTACGGGGAATATTTTACTTACTATGAAAATGGACTTTTAAAAATACATGGTGATTTTTCTAAAGGTAAAAAAACGGGTAATTGGTCTTGGTATAATGAGCAAGGACAACTTGATTCTGAGGGTACCTTCGAAAATGACTTACAAGATGGAAAATGGAATTATTATTTTTCTTCTGGTGACCTTTCCTATCGGGCTCAATTTTCTAAAGGAAAACGCGAAGGGGAGTGGGAATATTTTTACAGTAAAAATAGACCATTTAAAAGGGGGAATTATGCAAATGACCTCAAAGAAGGAACATGGAAAACATGGTATGAAAATGGTGCTTTGTTAATGGAAGGTGCGTATTTGAAGGACAAAGAAGAAGGTAGTTGGAATAATTACTGGGATAATGGCAAGTTGAAAAACACAACTACTTTTTCTCAAGGAAAGTTACAGGGAAAATGGCTTTCTTATTCTCCTTTTGGTAAATTAAAAGTTGAGGGAGAATATAAAAATGATCTGCAAACCGGGAGGTGGACGGAGTGGTATGAAAACGGAAGGGTAAAAGAAATCATCAATTACAAAGTTGTGCGGAAAAAATCCAAAGCAAATGATGTCGTTCTCAAAGGTAGGGTGAAACAACTTTCAGTGAAACATGGTGAATTTGTTACTTTTTCAAATAAAGATTTTCAGGTAACAGAGGAGGGGAAATACAAAAATGGCGAAAAACACGGCGTTTGGTTTGCCTACCATCCAGGGGGAAGGCTAATTGCTGTACAAAATGAATATAAAAATGGCAAATTGAATGGGTTATCTCAGCAATTTGATCGAAGAGGTAAAAGAATTCAATCATCGGTTTATAAAAATGGTCGATTGGATGGCCCGATGCGTTTGTATAATGAAAAGGGTAAATTAACCAAAGAAGTAATGTTCAAAAACGGCCAACGCGTAAGTAATGATCTCAATTTCCGACCATAAGAAGGTTTTTTTATTACGCCATTCGGATGCAGAATACATCTCCAAAAGTGGAAAGGATTTTGATCGTAAACTTTCTCAGGAGGGACAACAAAAAATACTGCATTATAAAGAAAAGTATCAGCATGTATTGAATGTGGAGGCTGTTTTTTGCAGTAGTTCCCATCGAACGCGTGAAACCCTTCGTTTATTGAATCTTCCAATCATTGCGTGTTCATTTCATGATGAATTATATGGCGCAACCACTTATGAGTTAATTTCTTTCTTACAAGCAATACCGCCTTTTGCTACCTCAGTTTTATTGGTGGGCCATAACCCCGGATTAAGCGATTTAGTGAGCTATTTAATTGATGAACGGATAGATATGAATCCCTTTCAATTAATAGAAATTGAGTTGGAAATTTCAGAATGGAAATTGATCTCTAAGGGAATAGGAATAGAAAAAAGAAACCTCTTTTAAGATTAATCGTATACACGGTTAATCGTATGAATAAAACAGTATATATTTTCTTATTTCTCTTACTCGCGTTTGGTGGGGTGGCTCAAAAACAAGAGTCACTTTTCACAATCCACAAAAACCGAGTAAAGATTGGAGTACAAGATATTTTTATGGGAGATTTGTCCGCTTACTACGAGCGCGTACTAAATAAAAAAATTGCCGTAGAGGTTGGTTCTGGGCTGGTATTAAGAAATTACATTCATGATTTTGTTCAAGAAACCACTCAGCCTCAAAGTAGAAGAATTTTACTGGGTACGAGCATGAATGCAGGGATTAAATATTATCCATTTTTACCTGGCGAGGCGGTTTATTTAAGTATGGATTATAAGTTCAGAAGGTATAGGACGCAATATAAAACGGTTTCTACCATGGGTAATGAAACTCTAATTTTCAATGAATATTCGCAAAAAAATATTTTTCGATTAGGAATTGGATATCTCTATTGTTTAGATGATCGTGTCTTTTTGGATTTTTATAGCGGAGTAGGCTTTTCAGGGTTAACAGATCAAACCATGGTGCCTCAATTAAATCAAACTACTAATGAATGGGAATTTGCGAAAGCCCGAACATTTGATGTGAAACTTCACTTTTGTGTGGGCTTAAAATTCGGCTATCGATTCTGAGTAGCAGGCAAAGAAATTCTAAAGCAAGTACCAACTCCTACTTCTGAATGTAATACAATTAGCTTACCTTGGTGGTAGTTTTGGATGATTCGGTGAGCTAAGGTTAAACCCAATCCCCAGCCTCTTGTTTTAGTGGAATATCCAGGTTTAAAAATACGCGCATATTGGTTTTTCGACATTCCCTTTCCGTTATCGGTAATATCAATATGAATCCAATTATTTTCTTGGGCAATTTGAACGTGTAATTTCCCTTTTCCTTCCATAGCATCTACGCCATTTTTACAAATGTTTTCTATTACCCATTCAATCAGGGATGGGTTATGTTTTAAAAAAATGGGTCCTTCATTAACAATCCGATAATCAATGGTCACTTTGTCTGAAATGCGTGTGCGTAAATAATCTAATATATTACCAATGGTAATAACAAGATCCTTATTTTCCATTTTTGCTCCAGATCCTATTTTTGAAAACCGGTCCGTAATAATTTCTAATCGATCCACATCTTTTTGCATTTCATTCACTACCATTGGATCAACCTGTTGTGTTTCCAGGTATTGAACCCAAGCCATTAATGAGGAAAGAGGAGTGCCAAGTTGGTGTGCTGTTTCTTTTGCCATTCCTGCCCAGACTTGATTTTGCTCTGCTTTTCGGAAAGTAGAAAACACTAAATAGGCGGTAAAAACAAATAATCCGATTATAATGAATTGGATCATCGGATACCATTGAAGTTTTTTTAATTCAGCACTTTCATCATAGTAAATAAGGTTTCTGGATCCATCTTTGAAATCTATTGTAATGGGAGGATTTTTAAGTTTAAATGCGGCAAGGAACTCATTTTTTTGCGCAGTAGATAATTGATTGGTTTTTAGGTTGTCACCGATGGATTTCCCACTTTTTGAATCTACAAGTAGGACCGGAATTTGGTCTTGATTTTCAATTAATTCTTTGTTGAACGCCTGAATGATAGAATCGCGTTCTTTTTCCAATTGTATAAGCTCTTTGGAATCAAAGTAGGTGCATGTCATTGTCATTCCCTCAAACACATCCGCCGTAAATGACCGACCCAATTTTTTCCATCCGAGGGCAATTTTTTGTAAGGTATCATCTAATAGTTTTGAGCGTTCAGCAGTTGTTTTATTGGGGTATAATGCTCGTATTTCAGCTGTATCTATGGGGGTATTTTTAAAATTTGTAACGTTATTTTGGTCATCTAACACAATGACCGGAATGTCTGTGTTTTTGTTGATAATTGAAAAGGCTAATTGAATACTTGGGTCTCCATCAATTGGAGATAAGAATAGGGATCGGGTGGCATCTATCCAAGTATTTACCTCTTGTTTTTCACGATTCCTTAATTTGATAAAAGTGCGGTCTGTTAATTTGACTAACTCCAATTTTTTTTTAATTGCTTCTGCCCACTGAGTTGCTCTTTCTCGCTCGCGCTTGCTCAAATCAGAAACCATTACGTTAGAAACATACAACGAAATTATAAACAACACCAAGGCGCCTATTAATAGAAATATTTTCCACCGCTGCTTATTTGAATATAATCCCATAGAGTACATAAAAATAAACATAATTCTATCAACTTTAAAATCAATTTTCTTTTCCTTTTGAGCTTGTCCTCAAATAATCTATCTAATCGGTATTTTGTATTAAAAATTACTACCTTGCATTTTTTCATACCAATTTGAGTTTCATGAAAGCGTTATTTAAACTAGGCCCATTAAAAGTTTTCTTACTTGTATTTTTAATTATTTCTATCCCGCTCTTTCTGTTTCCAATTAATTTATTTCCCGGCAGTATTGTGATTGGTAAATTAGGAGTAGAAAAAGAAGTTCCGTTAAGTTTATCCTATTTTATTGGAATTGGTTACAACCCTCAAGATTTGGAGGATTTAGGTATTACCGATTTTTATTTAACATGGAAAGGAAAAATGGTTGCGTTTCTTTTCTTGTTTGGATTACCAGGAATTCTGGCGTTTAGGGCTTATTTGGTTCAAAAAAAATAACGTTAAAGTTGGCCATCTGAGTGGTAAAATCCTGCTTTATAGATTTTGACTTTGATTAAAATCCCATCCTTATCATATTCATACACTTTACCTTCCCATAATTGCCCATTCTTAAAATTACCGTCTTGCCAAATTTCATCGTTTGGGGTATAACATTTATTATATCCATTGGGTAAAAAGGGCTTGCCGCGTGTTCGTGGTGTACCTAGTGTAGGAGCTTTTATCGCGGATTTTGGAGATTCAATCACGCCATTTGTGTTTCCTGATGCGGTTTTTACAGATGATGATATGTTGCCGTTTGAATTGTAATTTATTTCCTCCTTAATCTTTCCATTTTCAAAATACCGTATTGCTTTCCCAGCAGGCGAACCATTGATGGCGTCATATTCATATTCTACTTGTCCATTTTCGAAGAAATACTTGATTTTCCCTTGTTCTTTACCAGTTTCATTAAAATTTCCAGCATATTCAATGTTTCCGTTTTCATAATAGCGTATCAGCGAATCTTGATAAATATTTAAAGCCAAATTTCCTTTTTCCTTGATTCTTCCATTGGGGTAGTATTTGGTATATGAGCCCATTGGTCGATTGTTTTTATATACTGCTTCAATTTGGGGTGTTTTACCATCCGAATGATATCTTTTCCATTTTCCCTCTTTTCTTCCATTTACGAAAGTACCTTCTTCAAATGCCGTTTTGGTACCTTTTTGGTAAATTACCCATTTGCCGGTTCTTTTTCCTTGTCCATCCTTCTGATTGATGGTTTGCGAAAAGCACAGCATGCTCCACATGGTTAAGATAAAAAAGAATGCCAATATTGATTTCATACCTACTAAATTACAGATTTTAAGTAAAGTGAATAATTGAAATCCCAAATGCTCCTCCGAAATAGGTAAATAATTTGCAATTTTACAGTTAAAATTAAAGTTATGAATATTTCCTCATTACAACCCACCGAACTTTGGTCTCATTTTGAATCGTTAAATGCTGTTCCCCGTCCTTCAAAAAAAGAAGAACGAGTTAGACAATTCATGGTCGATTTTGGAAATAAGTTAGGATTGGAAACATTGGTTGATAAAATTGGAAATGTCATAATTAAAAAACAGGCATCTACAGGGATGGAAAACCGAAAAACGGTCATTCTTCAATCGCATTTGGATATGGTGCATCAAAAAAATGCCGATCGCGTATTTGATTTTGATACTCAAGGAATAGAAATGATTATTGAAGGTGATTGGGTCAGAGCAAATGGAACAACACTAGGCGCGGATAATGGAATTGGAGTTGCAGCAATTATGGCCGTGTTGGAATCTAACACGATTGAGCATCCTGCCATCGAGGCTTTTTTCACGATTGATGAAGAAACAGGCATGACAGGCGCTATGCAAATGGATGGATCATTATTTGAAGGTGAAATTTTATTGAATATCGATACGGAAGATGACGATGAATTATCCATTGGTTGTGCAGGCGGAATTGATACAAATACTTCTTATTCTTATTCAGAAGTTCCGGTTATCGCTGAAAGTAAAACGGTGGAGATTTCTATTAGAGGATTACTGGGTGGACATTCAGGGATGGATATTGATAAAGGAAGAGGCAACGCAAATAAATGGATGGCACGTATACTTTGGGAAATAAGCCAATGTATTCCTATCCAATTGGTTTCTTTTGATGGTGGAAGTTTACGCAATGCTATTCCGCGCGAAGCAACTGCTGTAATTGCGATTTTAGCCGCTGATGCCAATAAGTTTCACACCGAATTTGACAAACAAGTTTCAATTTATAAAGAAGAGTATAAGAGTATTGAATCGGCAATAAATATTCAAGCCAAAGAAATTGCAGGATCATCCAACGCAATGAATGAAGCAGATTTTAAGAAAGTGATTAATTTACTCTGCTCGGTTCAGAATGGTGTTTTTCGTATGAGTCCGGATATAAATGGATTGGTTGAAGCATCATCTAGTTTGGCGCGGATTATCATTTCAACTGGTTCTTTTACGAGTCAATCCTTGCAGCGAAGTAGCGTTGAATCGACAAAATCAGAAATAGCTATGACCATTCGTTGTGCGTTTGAAAATGCGGGTTGCGATGTGGTTCAAGGGGGTGAATATCCAGGATGGAAACCGAAC
>CAZTFG010000008.1:0-15801 GCA_964612725.1 uncultured Lishizhenia sp.
ACGTTTTTCTCCCACAAATTGTGATTGCGTTGGTATTGTTTTCTAACATCACGCAAGGCATCTAAAGCCCCCCGTTTGTCGAATTTATTAAGTGCTATGACATCAGCAAAATCCAACATATCAATTTTTTCCAATTGAGTTGCTGCACCGTATTCAGGAGTCATTACATATAATGAAACATCGCTGTGATCCAAAATTTCCGTATCGGATTGACCAATACCAGAAGTTTCCAAAATGATTAAATCGTAGTTGGCTGCTTTCAAAATACTGATTGCTTCTGCAACGTGTTTTGATAGAGCTAAATTGGATTGACGTGTTGCTAGTGAACGCATGTATACGCGATCGCTTTTTATAGAATTCATCCGAATTCTGTCCCCCAACAGCGCCCCACCTGTTTTGCGTTTGGAAGGATCGACAGAAACAACAGCAATTTGTTTATCTGTAAAATCAATTAAAAACCGGCGAACTAATTCATCCACCAAAGAAGATTTTCCTGCGCCCCCCGTTCCTGTTATTCCAAGTACCGGAATTGATTTTGACTTTGCGTTTTCTCTTATTTTAGTAAGAATTGCAGCGTTTTCATCCGGGAAATTTTCAGCAGCTGATATTACTCGGGCAATAGCCGGAACGTTTTTATCTGCTAATTTCTCCGGTTCATCGGTAATATTTGTTCCAACCGGGAAATCACATTTCTGAATCAAATCGTTGATCATTCCTTGTAGACCCATAGCTCTTCCATCATCCGGATGATAGATTCTAGTGATTCCATACGCTTGTAATTCTTCGATTTCAGATGGTAGAATAGTTCCGCCACCACCACCAAAAACTTTGATATGAGGCGCCCCTTTTTCTTTCAATAAGTCATACATGTATTTGAAATACTCAATGTGACCACCTTGGTAAGAAGTCATCGCAATTGCTTGAGCATCCTCTTGAATAGCGCAATCTACCACCTCTTCCACGGATCTATCATGTCCTAAATGAATTACTTCGCAGCCAGTAGCTTGAATTATTCTGCGCATGATATTGATAGCCGCATCATGCCCATCGAAAAGCGATGCAGCGGTTACAATTCTAACTTTATTAGTGGGGATATATGGGGCAACTTGTTCCATTCAAACGATTGTTTTTGTTGCCCAAAAGTAAGAAAAAAACTGCAGTATTATCTATGTTATTTCAATAATAAAGCGGCTTTAACGATAAGATTTAGAATTAAAAACTGAGTTTATAATTTAACCGTAAAATATAGTTTGAATTTTGGTTCATATAAACATCCTTGAAGCCAAATCCTATTACAAACCGTTGTTTTTTATTAAGTTCAATCTCTGTTCCAACAAAATAGCGCAAAGCTGTGGTGCCACCAGAAATGAGTACTTCATCGTCTGCGTATACAACATCTCTATTCCATCGGTAAAAGTGTTCCGCTGAAGCGAAAGGGGATAAAAAAAAGTTCTTTATATCATGCTTAAAGGTGATTTTATTTCTAAGCACAGAACTATTTCGTTTGAATTGATAATTATCCATTTGCTGGGTTATTGTCCAACTTAGTTTTGTTCGTTTGGAAACATCTGCAAGTCGCAGGAATGAAACATCTAAACCAACACTTAAACGGTTGTTGTATGCATATATTTTTGAATTCAACCCGCTGTATTTGTTGTTTTCGATTGAATTTCTATATTTCACAAAGGTTTCAATTCCTCTCGTCCAATTTTGTGCGAATTTGCCTTCCACATTGGATTTATCAAATTCCCGGGTGTTTTTAAGCCGGTATTCATAACCCACTTCAAGACTGAAGATTTTCCCCAAAGATTTATTGAAGCTAGCTCCTGTCCAAGTAGAAAGCTGGGCAATTGAATTACCGGTAATAAAAACAATACCGATAAAAAGGACAATCCTATGTTTATTAAAAGAATACATTGAATACTCCACTATCAATGATTTGTTTTTTGTCTGTTATTTGAACGGTTTTAGAAACACGATTAAATTTCCCATTTTGAAGTGTATCTTCTGAAAGAGCATAGATGGTATACGTTCCATTTTGTAACCCTTCAAATGAAAACAGGCCGTTTTCATCTGTTCTTACAGAGTTAGCAGCATAAGCATTTTGACCATAAATAATATATACCCGTTCTCCTCCTCTTCCAAATGAATTACCTAATGCGTTTGGAGTTCCTTGATTTGAAATATCCACAGTGAATGGAGTCGAGTAATC
Organism: uncultured Lishizhenia sp.; assembly: GCA_964612725.1. GTDB lineage: Bacteria > Bacteroidota > Bacteroidia > Flavobacteriales_D > Crocinitomicaceae > UBA952. The sequence continues at coordinate 2,213 of CAZTFG010000008.1, forward strand.
ATTGGCATCCACTACTTCTCCATTTGCGTTGGATGTAATCGTAAGTATATCTTGGGTAAGGGATAAACTAAAAGGTAAGCCACTTAGTTGTTGAATCGAGTCTAAAGTGCGTTGTGCAATTTCTAAATTTGAATCACTGTAATTAAATGATACTGCAATTCCTATGCGCCCTTGTAACTGTGGGTCTGCGGGTGAAATCCAAGTAGGATTTGTATAGTAAATATAATATAATTTTGAGCTGTCTGTAGAGTTTAACAACCAATAATCCCCATGTTCAATGGTAGCACCTGATGTAAAAGAAACAGTGGTAATTTCCTTATCTCCAAAAGAAAAATCTTGTCCGTTCAATTGTCCACGAATCGCAGAAGTTCCCCCCGGACCTTCAATTTTTTTACATGATGTTATGAGAAGTAGTAAGGAGAAAATAATAAAAGACTGTCGCATAGTTTAACGATTTAATATAATTTTAGTTGTTGTTTTGTTTTGAAGTAGTTCAATAAAGTAAAGACCATTCTGAAGATTTGAAAGGTCAATAGTGGATTGAGAAGAGATGTTAAGTTGATGAATTAATTTCCCCAATGCATCCCTAATTATTAATTGGTCATTACCAATCAATCCGCTTATTTTTAGTTCACTAGTAGCGGGATTAGGATAGAAAGTGATTGAATTACTTGTTTTATTTTCAATTCCAACATTTGTGCAGGAACCAAACATGTGATTATCCATCCAGGTTAGTCTTCCAATCATCCAGTTTTTCATAAAATCTATTTCCTCTTGGTATGTTTGACCGATAAAATTGTTGGGCCACACATACGTTCCTAAAATAGGCCATTTACTGTAATTTCGTGCTGCTGGAATTTCTAAAACTGCTGCCAGACTATCAATGTATGCAGTGAGATAATCGGCACGTAAAATCGAATTTCTAAGATTAAACCATCTACAACTCACTTCATTTGCGTACGCTGAATCTTGCAACATTCTTTTCCACCAAAAAGGATTATCTAGACCTCCTGCACAATAATTATTGAAATCAATCTCCCAACCGGTAGTGTCCCCACCGTAGCAATAATTAGCATTTCCCCATCCTAGGTTGAAATCCCACAATGGCCCTGCCACTAATTTGCCTCCTTCGCTAAATCGTTTTTTGTGTAAAAAGGTTGAAATTCTATACCCGTCCACGTTTTTAGATAATTCATTTACCAGCATAAAATCAATAAATGACTGTACATCAATGAATTTTCTGAAGCCATCAACCGGATCCATAAAGTTGTTTCCAGCCAAAGTATCTTCCCAAGCAGTGATGTAATTTTGAATATATGCTAATTGAGAAGGTTGTAATTCGTTAATTTCAGGATCATGTAACTGGTACTTTATGGTTGCATTGCTTGGCGATGAAGCAAGGTGTGGTGAAGTCCAAGCAACAATCCCCCCTGCTGTTGTTTTATCTACCTTTACAATATAACCTCCGGTTAGTTCGTTTTCAAGTGTATCTTGGGGCAAGACTGGATTAATATTTACTCTTCCGGGGTTAATTTTTATGCGCTCCATAAAAACGTACACACCAATGTATTCATTATTTAAGACTACCTCGCACAATTTAGTACGTGGTGAATAATTCCCCATTTCATTTCCGATGTGATAAGTTAGCACATTTCTAATTAAACTTTTGTCAGTGTATGGGGCATATAAAATCCAATCGTTATCACTTGGCCAATCAAAAATAGAGGCATTGTAATTGGATGAATCCGGCCCCCAGGTTTCTAATCCATATGATTTCATCGGAAAACCATTAGAAGATGAACCTCTGCGTTCAATTCCAATTTCCCCATAAAATTCATTGTATGGATCGCCAATCGTGTTTATGTTTCCATCTCCATTGAAAATAATACCCATCGTAGCGTGGATTTTAGGTTCGTCTGGAATTTCCACATTGTTGGTGTTCAATACCACAATTGGGAGGGTTGAGGTAGAAAGTACCACAGGTGGAATAAACCAAGTAGGAGTGGGGTAATAACTAACAGTTGTACTATTTAACCCAACGGATAAAAATGGTCTACACGTCAAATCTGATGAAGCCGCAGTTTGATTGTGCACCTCAACACAGATTACATTTACCCCTTGAATAAGTGGGGCTGGAAAATCAGCAATATCAAAGTAAAATTGATCAGGATATTGATTTTGATACAATTTGGCTTCATGAGATATTTCTCCTAATTGGTTATATGCTGGTTGACCTGTGGAGGTTATTCCATTTCTTGCCACTTCAACGCCATTGACGTATGCCACAAATGCATCATCATAATCCATGTTTAAAATTACTTTCTTAATCAAAGAAAGATCTGATATAGAAAATTCTTTTCGTGCAAAAACAGAAATAGATGAGGTAGGAATTGTTGTGCCGTCATCACCATCTGCAAAACCAAAACCACCATTACCTGTATTCCATGCAGAGGCATCAAAACCCGGTTGTATCCAGTTCATTGAGGTAGCTGCGTTTGGAACTACATAACGCCAAGAAGATGTGTCGTATACCATTGTTTCCCAATGATCAACTTGACCGAATAGGTTACTAATTCCCGTGAAAATCAGGACAGTATACAGGGTTATTATTTGTTTAACCCCACGTATAATTTGAATTGGCATACCACTATTTAAATAAACTAACTAAAATTGTGTTGCAAAATTAGTCATTTTATTTGCAATGTTACGAGAATGTTAAGTCAATACTAGCTGATTGTTGCTAATTGATTCCTAATTAAGAACCTACAACATTTAGACGTCTATATCCAAATCCTCTCCCGGTAATTCCAGTGCCTTCACCGCCTGAATCGCATTACCAGCAATCCCTCGAATGGAAGCATGCATATCAATGGTGTTATTAATTACTTTTTCGATTTGTTTTTCACGTTCTTTCCAAATTCGTTGCATGGCTCTTTTTTCACTTTCTAACGCGGATTTCATGGACGAAAAACCTTCCACAATGGCCTCCACTTGCATTCTGAAACTATTACTAGTAAGATAATCATACAATAATTGCATTTTATCACCTTTATTAACTTGTGAACCAAGGGCAGTGCTCACCTGTATCAATGATTCTCGTAACACCCCACACAATCCTTTGAATTCTTCATAAGAGCAAACCCAAATGCCATCCCGAAGACCCATCCGTTGCATATCAGAAGGCATAGCTTCCGTTACTAACACACCGATATCGGCTCCTTTTTCTCGCATATCGGCCTTAAATTTCTCAATCCAAGATCCTTGAAAGTCTTTTGTACGTTTACTTTCGTAGTAGATTTTACCACAATTTTGTTGATTGAATGTATTTACAGTTTGAATGCAATCTCCACCTCGTACACCCTTTTTAATTTCTTCAATTGAGTCTAATGGAAATTGTGTTTGCAACCATTCTTCTATGGCTAATTCTTGTACTTCTCCTTGCAATTGCATTGATCCTTGCTCTTGTTTGCGTTTCATTTCCTCCGTTAAGCGCTTCTGATCGTCTAACTGTTTTTGTAAGTCACGCATTTTTAATTCATTCTTTTCTTCTTCCGATTTGCGAATTTTTTCCTTTTCAGTTAACAACTGTTCATTCAACTTTTTTTGCGCTTCTGCTTCTGCTAATTCTTTTGCTTCTTCCTTTTCGCGTTTCAATTTTTCAATTTCAGCCTTGGTTCTATTTAGTTCTTTTACTTGTTCTGATTTTTGGTTCAATTCATCCTGCAACATTTTAAATTGTTCGGATTGTTCTTCAGATAGTTTGGTTTTTAATTTTGCTTCAATGGCAATTCGGTCTTCTTTGAGTTGTTTGTCGAGTCTCTCTTGAAACAATTCATTTTCTTTCTTTTTACGCAGTTCAAATGCTTCTTTAGCAGCATTTAATGTTTCCATTTCTTTTTGGAACTTATGCTTCTCTTCTGTAAGTTGTGCCTGATATTTTTGACGAATTTCTTCTTCTAACTGATGTGTTAATATATCGTTTACATCGATTTGTGTTCCGCAATTAGGGCATTTTATGTGACTTTCAGAAGACATGTTATAGAGTTTTAATTTTTACGCAAAAATTGGTTAAAAGTACTCAAAGGTAGTGTTTTTTTTGTGTGAATGCTAGTGGAAGCATACCTATAAACCGAAACATTCTTATCTTCGTTCAAAATTCATTATGGCATTTTTCTCTTCTGATTATTTACAGTTTTTCATTGAACTAGCCAGTAATAACAATAAAGATTGGTTTGATTTGAATCGAAAGCGATATGAACAAAACGTTAAAAAGCCTTTCGCTGAATTTGTTCAGCATGTGATCAAATGCTTGGCTAAAACCGATCCAACTTTTTCTGAATTAGAAGCAAAGGATTGTATTTTTAGAATCAATAGAGACATTCGATTTTCGAAAGACAAATCTCCCTATAAAATGATGTGTTCGGCTGTAATAACTCCAAATGGGAAAAAAAGCAAAGCCGTGAATGGCGTATATATTGAATTTGGACCAGAACATATGCGGGTATATGGTGGAGTATATGAAATAGACAAGATAGACTTGGAAATTGTCCGTGAAGCGATGGCGGCAGACCTATCTACTTTTCAGAAGGCATATCAAGATCCAACTTTTGTTCAAACATATGGAGAAATTTTAGGCGAAAAAAACAAAGTGCTTCCCACACATTTGCGAGAAGCAGCCGGTAAAGAGCCACTCATTTTTAATAAACAATGGTATTTTTATACCCAATTTGAACCGGAAACTATTTTACAAGAAAATGTGGACGAAATCGTTCTCAATTGCTATGAAGCGGGTCGACCGGTAGAATCTTATTTTAACGAATTAATTAAACGATAACTAAAATGAAAAACATTCTGTTCTTTTTATTTCTTTCATCAATTGCTTTTGGTCAAAAAAAAGAAATTCCATTAAATGATGCGGTTTTACAACAAGGGCGAAAATTTGCACCCGATCGCATCACCAATTTTCAGTGGATCCCAGGAGGTTCTGCTTATTCGTATTGCAGTAAAGATTGGTCAACACTTTATAAATCGGATGTTGCTTCTGATAAAGAAATGGAACTGGCTAAAATTTCGGATATTAATAAAGTTCTTTCAACGGAATATGCAAATTTCTTTGGGATGGAATGGGTAAACAATCATGAAATCAGGTTGAATGATGGAACAAAAGTATATTCATACGATGTAAACACAAAAACGGGGAAGAAAATAGTTGTTATAGAGGAAGGTGCTGAAAATCAATCGTTTCATGCTGCAAGTAATCAATTGGCCTATACCTTAGCTAATAATTTATACTTGCTGAAATCCGATGGAAAAAAAGTAACAATCACTAAAAATACGGATAAAAATATCGTTTCAGGTCAATCGATTGCACGTAACGAATTCGGGATTTCAAACGGAATTTTTTGGTCTGAAAACGGTACTTATTTAGCATTTTATCAGAAAAATGAAACCAATGTTCACAACTATCCCTTGTTGGATATCAATGCTACACCAGGAGAATTAGTTTCGATTAAATACCCTATGACCGGTCAAAAATCAGAAGAGCCAAGGGTTGGGATTTATTCTGTTAAGAAAAACAAAACCGTGTATATTTCACCACGCGGTGCGAAAGATGATTATTTCACCAACCTAACCTTTACACCGGACGAAAAATTCATTGTTGTTGCAGAAGTAAATCGCGATCAAAATCACATGTGGTTAAATGTATACGATGCTAAAACAGGAAAATTTGTTAAAACACTGCTTGAAGAAACCAATGATAAATGGGTTGAGCCAGAGCATGCTGCTTATTTTCCTAATAAAACTTCTACTAATTTCATTTGGATTTCCGAAAAAAGTGGGTTTGACAACCTATATTACTATGATTTTGAAGGGAAACTCATCAAACAATTAACCAATCATGAATTTGTTGTGAAAGATATTTTGACAACTAGTTCTGACGGAAAAAAAATCTATTATACTTCTACTGGTTCAAACCCTATGAACACCTTAGTGTATGTGGTTGATTTGGATGGAAACTCTAACTTACTTACGACCGAAGAAGGAACACATTCTTTTTCTTTATCCTCAGATGGAATTTATTACTACGATGCTTTTTCAAGTGGAACAGTTCCCCATAAAGCTATGTTGTGGACAAACAACGGAAAAATGGCAAAACCACTTGTCTCATCCAAAGAAAAACTGGATGATTATATCATTGGTCAAACCGAGATTGGGACAATAAAAGCTAAAGATGGAGTTGATTTATATTACCGTATGATTAAACCTGCCAATTTTGATGCAACCAAAAAATATCCCGTAATGGTTTATGTTTATGGGGGTCCACACGCACAAATGGTTACCAATTCTTGGTTGTATGGCGCCAATTTATGGATGCATTGGATGGCTAATCAAGGATATATTGTTTTCACGTTAGATAATCATGGTTCTGGTGAACGAGGATTTGCTTTTGAATCTCAAATTCACCGCCGATTGGGGGATGTAGAAATGGAAGATCAATTGTTGGGGGTTGATTTTCTTAAGTCTTTGCCTTATGTGGATGGAAAAAGAATGGCCGTTCATGGTTGGTCATTTGGTGGTTTCATGACCACATCGCTCATGCTACGTCAACCTGGAGTTTTCACCACGGGAGTTGCTGGAGGACCTGTAACAGATTGGAAATATTATGAAATCATGTATGGCGAACGTTATATGGATCGTCCGGAGCAAAACAAGGAAGGGTATGAAAAAGCTTCTTTGCTGAATTATGCAGATAAACTACAAGGAAATCTATTATTGATTCACGGAACGATAGACGATGTGGTGGTTCTGCAACATAATTATGCCTTGGTGAAAAAGTTCGTAGAAGCAGGAAAACAAATGGATTTCTTTCCTTATCCTATGCATAAGCATAATGTAATGGGTAAAGACAGAGCGCATTTGATAGAGAAAATACTAACGTATATAATAGAAAAGAATAAGTAAGATTATTGCTTTATTGGGCAATTGAAACTAATTGTTGCCCATTTTTTTTAATTGAAGCTCCCTTAAAAAGGCTATTTCTTCCTTTAAAGTAGCAACTAGTTTTTCATATACATTATGCTCAACCGAGGAAGGTGAGGTTACATTCATTTGAGTAGCAGCATTACCGCCAGTTTGATTGAAATTCTGTAAAATGAACGTGTCTTCTTCCCCTAGTAAAGTGATTAAATCTACTTGAAAAATAGTGGCAAGTTCTCTTAATCGAATGAGACAAGCACGCTCTGGTTTTTTTTCCAAGTTAGAATAGGCTTGTTGCGTTATGGAAAGTTTATCGGCCATTTGCTTTTGTGAAAATCCCCTTGCTTCTCGCAAAAGACGGATTGTATCACTAATATTTGGTTCTTTTTTCATTTCTAAACTAATTTACAAATTAGAATTGTATGAACTTAGTATTTAAACTAATTTACAAATACAATCTTGATTATAACAACAAATATTTGTAAAAATTGTTTTTTATTATAAAATTTTTCTGTCTTTGGTACACCTTCGTTTTTTGTATTTTTGTTGAAAGATTACTATTTTGAAAAAACAAACCACCTTTTTCTTTTATGCATTGAGTTTGTACGTTCTAGTACAATTTTTTTGGTGGGGCTATCATTTAATTGAGTTAACTAAAGCTACGGGTGAAAGTACATTGTTAATTAATAAACGAATGACAATGGTTGTAGGGGAGGGCGCTGTATTTATTATATTATTGATCATTGGATTATGGAAAATAAGGGCTTCTGTTCGTAAGGAATTTGAATTATCCCAACGCCAAAATAATTTTTTACTTTCAGTTACACATGAATTGAAAACCCCCATTGCGGCGAATAAATTATACTTGCAAACGATTCAAAAAAGAAAACCGGATGAAGAATTGCGTGAAGAGTTATTAAACAAAGCATTAAAAGAAAACCAGCGCTTGGAGCATTTAATTGATAATATTTTAAACGCTGCTCGTGTTGAAAATGGAGCCTTAGAGCCCATAAAAGAAACGGTTGATTTTTCACATTTCATACAATCCCTTGTGATTCAGTTTAGAAAACGATACCCATTGGCCACTATTGAAATTGAAAATGATTGCCTCAAACACGTTCAACTTGACGTGTTTATGATGGAAACGGTCTTGAGTAATTTGGTAGATAATGCGGTGAAATACAGCCTTGACAATGCCCAAATTAAATTGAATGCCATTTGTGAAGATAACCAATTGTTTTTATCTATTTCTGACGAGGGAATAGGAATAAAACCAGAGGAGCAAGCTACGATATTTTCAAAGTTTTATCGGGTTGGCAATGAAGAAACACGTACCCAAAAAGGAAGTGGACTGGGTTTGTTTATTGCGCATGAGTTTTTAAGGTTACATGACGGTACGATTCAGTATAAACAGAATGTGCCGCAAGGTTCTATTTTTCAATTAACTATTCCATTATGACGAATCACTTAGGGTTAATTATTTTAGATGGCTGGGGAATTGGTGATGGATCTCAATCAGATGCCATTGCACAAGCTCAAACGCCATACATGGATTCTTTGCTCCAGCATTTTCCTCATGCAACCCTTTTGACCAGTGGAGAAAATGTTGGTTTGCCTTCCGGACAAATGGGAAATTCTGAAGTAGGACATTTGAATATAGGAGCGGGTCGTATTGTTTACCAAGAGTTAACCCGAATCAATAAAAGCATTCGCGAAGGAGATTTCTTTACTAATCCGGTGTTGGTTAAAGCCATGCAAGAAGCAAGAGCAAGTAAATTACATCTCATTGGTTTGGTTTCAGAGGGAGGAGTTCATAGTTCACAAGCTCATCTCTATGCCTTGTGCGATATGGCAAAGCAACACCAGGTAGATCAAGTTTTTATTCATGCTTTTACAGATGGTAGAGATTGCGACCCAAAAAGTGGACTAGGGTATATACAACAACTGGAAAATCACTTAAAAACTTCAGTCGGAAAAATCGCATCAATCATAGGTCGATACTATTCTATGGATCGTGATAACCGATGGGAAAGGGTGAAGAAGGCATATGATTTATTGGTGCATGGTATTGGGACGAAAGCTACTTCTGCAACTGAATCTATAGCACAACAATATGGTCAAGGAATTACGGACGAATTTTTAGAACCTACCGTTTTGGTTGAGAACGATGGGCCTCTTGCCAAAATTGAAGAAGGAGATGTGGTTGTTTGTTTTAATTTTCGAACGGACCGCCCAAGAGAAATAACACAGGTTTTAACGCAACGTGATTTTCCAGCGTTTCAAATGGAGAAATTAAACCTTTCCTATTATTCCATGACGTGTTATGATGCTACTTTTAAGGACATAAACGTAATTTTTGAGAAAGATAATTTAAGTCAAACTTTGGGACAGGTTTTATCTGAATGTGGAAAGACCCAAGTTCGCATTGCTGAAACTGAAAAATATCCGCACGTAACCTTCTTTTTTAATGGCGGCCGCGAAAAAGAATTTCAGGGTGAAAGTAGAATCTTAGTCAACTCTCCCAAAGTGGCCACGTATGATTTATTGCCTGAGATGAGTGCGCCAGAAGTGCGTGACCGCATAATCAATAAAATGAAAATGGATCAACCCAATTTTATTTGTTTGAATTTTGCCAATCCAGATATGGTGGGACATACAGGTGTTTATGAAGCCATAATACGTGCTGTTGAAACGGTTGATTCCTGTTTGAAGGATGTGGTTGAAATGGGGCGTAGTTTAGGATATGAATTTATTATTATTGCAGATCATGGAAACGCTGATTATGCATTTAATCCAGACGGAAGCCCGAATACTGCTCATAGTTTGAATCCGGTTCCAATCGTGTTAGTAAGCAATGATGATATTCAATTGACTTCAGGAATATTGGCTGATGTTGCACCAACTATATTAAGTAGATTTGGCATAGACCAGCCCAATGAAATGACCGGAAACACCTTAATTAAAGCAAGTTAAGTATTCAATAATTTCCCCTTCTTGACTTGAATTTAAGGTGTGATTAACGAAAATCTTTTGTTTTTTAAGCGCAGCTGCGGTAGTGTCTCCCCACGCAATTATATGAGCATTGTCGGTAAGTATATTTTCCATAAAAAATGAATCAACATTACTCGGACTACTGAAAATATAGATAGTACATGGAATAATCTTTTTGGATTGATAACTCGTTTCGTACACTTGCAAAAATTGCCATTGTTCTTCTGGTAGATGGAGTAAAACACTTTTTTGAGCTAAATTGGACCCAACGTAGAGTACTTTTTTATTCGTCAACCAACGTTGAAAATCAGAACGTACCTTTTCAATATCTCCTGCTTTTTCTGCCACAAAATCAATTGGTTGTGAAGTATAATGTTCAATTTTTTTAGCTGTTTCCCCTCCTGAGCATGCAATTAATTTATCCAACAAAATAGTAGGATGGGTGGATTCGAAAAAATAAGAAACGGCTCTTGGACTAGGAAAAAAAATCACTTCCCATTGCGTGGGCAATTGAAAAGAGACACTGTTAAATTGAATGAAAGATTGAGCACACAATCGCCAATTACGTTGGGTGCAAAAAGCCATTAAATCAACTGCTTGTTCTGGTTCTCTACTAATAAAAACCGAATGTTTCATTCATTTGATTTCAAAAACGAAACAATTTCATGCGCTAACGCTTCTCTGTCTGAGAAGCTAAAAACAAAATACTTTGATCCGGTTTCCCATTGGTTAGTATAGGAAACATATACGTTTTCTGAATCACAATAGACTCCTAAAGGCAATTGACAACCGCCTTCCATTAGGTTTAAAACCTTTCGCTCTACAGCAATTTGTTGTTGAACCCAAGGATTATTTAATTTTTGGATTTCTTCAAACAATTCAGTTTCATGCTCCCTTATTTGTAAGGCTAATACCCCTTGAGCAGGAGCCGGCACTACAATTTTAGGGTTTAGTTCCACAACATGAAACTCAGTTATATCAATATTCAAACGAGAAACCCCAGCTTTAGCTAATAAAATAGCATCGTAATCACCGTCCCTCAATTTTTGAATGCGGGTTGGAACATTTCCTCTCAATTCTCTAATTTCTAAATCGGGGCGATGTGCTTTTACTAAAGATTTTCTTCTAGCTGATGAGGTACCAATTGAAGCACCTTCTTTCAGCTCCCAATCTAAATTCGACGTTACTTGATTTTTATTTATTAATAGTAATTCGGCCGGGTCTTCTCTTTCTGAAACAGCTGCAATCAGTAAACCTTGCGGAGGTGAAGTTTCTAGGTCTTTGTGCGAATGAACAGCTAAATCTACTTCTTTTTCAATGAGTGCCGATTCAATTTCTTTTGTGAAAAAGCCTTTTCCCTCTAATTTGTCAAAACTCAGATTTTGTATTTTGTCCCCTTGCGTTTTTATGATAGTAATACTTACTGTATTTCCGTTTTTCTCTAATTGAGATTTAACATGATTTGCTTGCCACAATGCCAAATCACTACCTCTTGTTCCAATACGTATATGCATAGTTAGGCGTTTTTAATCAAAATATCTTTGGCTAGTTTCATTGGGCCGCTTATGTATTTTTTCTCCATGTAGCCTAACACTTTTTCTAACACTTCTTTTGAGTATTCGTCCATGGATTCAATTTCTTGTTTAAAAACCTCATTCATGGCCGTTAACTTTATCTCTTTCACTTGTTTTGGCACATCACGCATAGCCAACTCGACCGAACGCTCTTTTACAAGATAGTTAAATGAGAACAATGCTTCTGCTAATATTTCTTCAACATGTTGTATCTCCTTAGAACGCTCTTTCAGGTTTTGGTTGGATTCCTTTTGAAGTAAATCCACTGAAATATAATTTACAGGATGTTTCTCAATAATATCTGGGTGAATATCTTGTGGAATTGCTAAATCAATAATTGTTTTCTTCTCAGATTCCTTTTGCAACAAATGTGAATACAAAGGCATTCCAATTAAATGATGATCAGTACCAGTACATGTTAATAATACATCAAACCCAGCGCTGTGGTGTTGCAACTCAGTCAACGGAAGTGCTTTTCCTTTAATTTCTTTAGCTAATTGTTCAGCTTTAGAAAGGGTTCTGTTAAAAACAGTAAAATTGGTAAACCCATGTTTTTTAAGAAACCGGCATAAGTTGGTATTAGTCACTCCTGCGCCAACGATTAATATTCGAGCATCTAAATTTAATTTTGTTGCTTTTAATTTATGATAGGCAAGTGATACAACGGATACGGGTTTGGTTGCAATAGACGTTTCGGTATATACGCGTTTCGCCGTTTCAATGGTATGCTTTATTACTAATCGTATGAAATCACCCGTCAATCCTTGTTTATTAGATTGGTCATAAGCATTTCGTACCTGAGTAATTATTTCTCTTTCTCCTACAATCATAGAATCAATACTTGACGCAACGGAGAACAAATGATTTACCGCTTCTTCACCAGAATAAATTTCATTATTATTCGAAAACAATTGTCTTTTCGCATCCTCCATCTGTGGATAAAGTACAGAAATAAATTGAGTGATGAACGAATCTTGTAGTATTTGGTCGGTTGTGAACATAAATTCTACCCGATTACATGTAGAAAGAAAAAGTAGTTCATCTAATCCTAAAGCTAATTTTAACGTGTGAAGACGTTTTTGTTGATCTTCAGCATCAATATGGAGCAAACCAATTTGATTTACCTCCAGTTGTCGATGCGTAAAAGCAATTATATGAAATGAATCCAACACAGCACGTTTCATTTTAGTGTACAAAGGTCACTATCTAATAAAAAAAGTTTGTCATGGTTTTGTCATATTTTTTAAGTTGATGCTATTTAGAATCGTTTTAGTTTGTGAAAATGGAATGAAGATAACTTGTAAATAAAAGCTACTATTTTTTGTTTTATCTTTTCTTTTATGGGATGTGATTTATTTATAATTAATTTTACCAAAAAAAAGTAACTATGCGCATAATTTTAATTTTGATATTTTTTGGTTTGAGCTTTAACCAATTACACGCCCAAGTTCCGGCAGAAACAAAAGCGGACACAAACACTTATGTGATTACAAAATCAAATGGAACCGAATACATCGGAAAGGTTTTAAGTGATGACGGTAGAGAGGTGTTAATCTCCACTGAAACATTGGGCAAAATCTATATTCCGAAGTCCGATATTAAAAGTATAGTTAAAGTAACAGATAGAAAAGCGATTGTTCGAGGAGAATATTATACAGCTGGACCCTTTACAACGCGTCATGCATTTACGACCAATGCCTTACCAATCTCTAAAGGAGAGAATTATGCCTTGATTAATTTGTATGGACCTGAGGTGCATTTCGCGGTAACTGATCACTTCAATGTTGGTATCATGTCAACATGGACGGCAAGTCCATTGGTATTAGCGTTGAAATACACGATTCCTACAAAAAATGACAAATTGAATTTTTCATTAGGAACATTACTAGGAACATCTGGTTATTGGAATGGTTTTAAAGGTTACGGCGGCTTACATTTTGCTAATGTGACGTACGGAGATAGAAAAAATAATATCACGTTTAGCGCTGGATATGGCTATACATCTAGTTTTGGTAAAAAAGAGCTAATCATACCCGGCACATATAC
>CAZTFG010000008.1:15901-30611 GCA_964612725.1 uncultured Lishizhenia sp.
CCAATACCAATGTGTAGCTGGTTTTTTAAATTTTAAATAGGAATCATGAAGCCAAACATACAATCTCAGATTTTTCAACAGATAAAATTACGTTTGGCAAATCAAGACTCTATTGGCAACGCTTTGTCTGAATTGCTGCATATTAGTCCGGATGCTGTGTATCGCCGCTATCGAAATGAAACGCCATTAACGGCAACAGAAATTCAGAAACTATGTCAGCATTTTGATATCTCCTTTGATAAATTGGCAAGCGTTGGAAATGGCAAGGTATTATTTGATTATCCTCCTTTGAACACGTATGATTTTAGTTTAGAGTCATATTTGGAGGGAATTCGAGAGCGTTTTACTTACTTAAAATCGCTTTCCAATCCAACTATGTTACTGGCGATTAATAATGTACAGTTTTTTCAGTTACTTAATTTTCCTCAGCTTGTACGCTTCAGGTTATATTTTTGGGCTAAGACTCATTTGCAAATACAAGATTATGCTCTAGAGAAATTTAAACATGAAAAAACATCAGATCGCGCATTTGAATTAGGTAGAGATATTCTTCAATTGTATAACCAAATTCCGTCAACAGAAATTTTTGATCCGGAATTAATGCGTGGATTTATGCGCCAAATTTTTTACTATTATAAAGCCCATTTATTTGAAGACCCAAGCTATGCTTTGTTTTTATGTGATAGAGCTTTATTAATGGTCCAACATCTTCATGATCAGGCTTCGGTCGGAAAAAAGTTCATTTATGGCACTCAGGCACCTGCCGAAGGTAACATGTTTAACATGTATGTAAATGAAACAATCAATGCCGAGACCACATTTCTTTACGAAACAAATGAGTCAAAAGGTCTTTTTATTTCTCATAACATAATGAACTATCTTCACACGTCTGATGAATTATATGTTTCGGACACCATGAAAATTCTCGACAAACAACTAGCTAATTCAAGCTTAATCAGCGTCGTTAATGAAAAAGAGCGCAATTCCTATTTTTATGATCTCGAAAAAATGATTCGTTCATTCAGAGCACGAATAGAATCAGACTTAATGATGGAGTAATCTTAAATTAATTTGTGAAATTCACAAATGTCTTTTCATGGGTTTTGAAATTTGCAATTCTTCTTTGAAAATTTCTTTGAAACTTTGAATAAATAACGGAACTATGAAAAACATCTTATTTATCGCAATTCTCTTGAGCAATTTGAATATACTTTTTGCACAAAACACCCAAACAGACACTAATTTATATTTATTAAAAAAAAATGATGGGACCGAATATATAGGAAAGTTATTATCTGACGACGGAAGAGAAATATTGATTTTAACAGAAAAACTGGGTAAAATTTTCATTCCAAAATCGGAAATAAATAGTATTGTCGTAATAAAAGATAAAAATTCAATTGTTAGGGGTGAATTTCATAGTGAAGGGCCATTTACCACAAGGCATTCATTTACTACTAATGCTTTACCTATAAAAAAAGGGGAGAATTACGCTATGGTTAATTTGTATGGTCCCGAAGTCCATTTTGCCGTTACGGATCATTTCAATATTGGAATTATGTCAACTTGGATAGCAAGTCCAGTAGCGATAGCGGCAAAATATACGTTTCCTTCAAATAATCCTAAGGTAAACTTTTCTATAGGTACATTAATGGGAACGTCTGGCTATTTAGATAATTTTAGTACGCTGGGAGGATTACATTTTGGAAATCTCACCTATGGAGATCGCAAAAACAATATAACATTTAGTGCGGGGTATGGGTATTTATTAAATGCATGGGACGATCCATATAAGGGGCCAATAATTTCAATTGCGGGAATTGCAAGAGTAGGTGCAAAAGCAAGCTTCATTTTTGATTCTATGTTTGGTTCTTTCAAATATGGGACTGATTATACCACTAATGCTATAGTAATTATGCCGGGAATGCGATTTCAAACAAAAGAAAATCGCGCGCTTCAAGTTTCTTTGGCCGGGGTTACTTCATTCGAAATGGGGTACATCTCATCCTTTCCTTTACCGATGGTAAGTTGGTTTTATAAATTCTAATTGCATACAACCAACACCTTAAATTTGCGATATTCGCAAATAGTAATACTCCCCTTTTGAAATTCGATTAGTTTTCTAATGGATTTTGCAACAATCTTTGTTTATAAATTTAAAACAATGAAAAAACAAAATCTACTTTATTTGATGTTAACACTAACATTAAAATTTTCCGCTCAAACAACACAGGAGGTCAAACCAACCATTGCTGTGGCTAATCCAAATGTTACTTCTATGGCTGTGAAACCAGAGACCGTTTCAAAAATGATGCGTTTGGAATTAATAAAATTGGATAAATACAAAGTCTATGATGAATTTGATATGGCAGATGTCATAAAAACAAACCCAGCTTTTGCCCAAGACTGTTATGGTCAAAATTGTTTGATCAAATTGGGTGAGGGACTCAACACCAATTATATGATGTGCGGTAGCTTGGATTTATTAGGAAATAAAATCGCCATTACCTTAAAAATTATTGATGTCAAAAATAAAACCATTTATATGTCAGCTGTCCGCGAATTTGACAATCAAGAATTGGAGATACAACGAATGATAGAAATTATATTGAAAGAAATGCACGGTGCTACCGTAGATAAAGTGTTGATTGATAGACTTTCTTTTAAAAACGAATTGATAACATCCAATAATATTGGTAAAGTAAATAATTCAGGGCCAAGAGTTGGCGTAGCAGGCTTGGTTGGTTCTATTAACGAATTTGCAACACGGCCAGAAGATCAAGGTGGATTAGGGATTCAGCCCATGGTAAGTATGATTGGATATCAATTGGAAGGTCAATATGTGGGAACAGAGAATTTTTCTGCCCTAGTGGAAGGTGTATTGAATATCTCCGGACTTGAGCAAGGACAATTTATCCCGTCTTTTACTTTCATGAATGGATTCCGTTTCGGAAAGGGAAGTTGGGAGTTTGCTTTTGGTCCTGGTTTTGGATTGAAAAAGGTATCCAACGGATTCATGGATACAGAAAATAAATTTGGAACAAATGAACAGTATTTTTCTGAATCAGATTGGAATACGTATGCTTATGACACTTATAGAAATGATCCACAATATAATACAAGCGGATATTTTGTGGCTCCAACCCCTGAGCAAGTTTCAGGTAATTCCACCTATAATTTTGGTAAGTCCTTTTATGATAAAAGAGGGATTACGAAATTAAATACCTCATTTGTTTTTGCCTTCGGCCGAACTTTTAAGGCAGGTGCACTAAATATTCCAGTCAATATATTTTATTCCTCGCAAAGAGGAGGCGGATATGTTGGATGTAATGTTGGCTTTAATGTTATAAAAAGTAAAAAAGAAATCAACCCATTTTAACTAGTAAAAGCAAAGTAGAGAGGCTCTCTGGAATCTTAGGATTTTGGGGGGCTTTCTACCTATTTAGGGGGCTTATTTTTTAACCAACCCTTTTAAAAAACCAAGAATTTTTTCTCTAAAAAGAAATAATAAGATTAGGTAGGGAATAACCATTAAATACAAAATCCCTGTGTTTATGGAGCTCCCAAATGAATCTTCTTCCATTTCGGCTCCTTGTTCAGCTAACATTTTACATTGTGAACACCCTTGAGACAGAATATCTTCCGTTATTAGAAAGACAAACAGTAGGATAATTAAAAAAGTTTTTTTGTTCATCTTATTCAAGATTATACATCAAATTTAATCAGAAATACCAGTAACCAAAACAAAAGAGGTATTTTTGTTTTACTATTTATAAGTTCATGAAGAATACTATTTTCATTTTTTCAGTTATTTTTTCTTTCCTTTTGTCGGCGTGTAAAGAAGATCAGGGGAAACCGGTTGTCACATCCAAGAATTTGGACAGTTTATTGGCATTAAATCCAAATGATGTGAATTTATTAGTGAAACGTGGAAATTTAATGTTGGACTCTTTTCTGTTAAAATACAACAAAGTTTTTTTTGATAAAGCAAAACCGGATGCTACAAAGGCATTTCGCTTAGATAGTACTCGAATCGATACCCGAATGCTCTATGCAGATGTATTAACCAACGACCCTGATCGATCTGTAAAAGATGTTTCTCGTGCCCAATATCATTATCAATACATAGTTAAAAAGCAGCCGAAAAATGTGAAGGGATTGGTTGGATTAGCATCAACGTTTGCCTATTTTGCTGATTTTCAAACAGCATTGCAATATGTTGATGAGGCATTGCGCATAAATCCAAAATACCGAGATGCATACATTATGAAAGGAACTATTTTCCTAATGCAAGACAAACGAAACTTAGCAATATCCTCTTATGAAACGGCTATCCAACAAGACCCAAATTTTGAATTAGCATATTTACGTTTAGGTCAGCTGTATACAGAGGACGAAAAATTCGATGTTGCGATTGAAAAGTTTCGAAGTGCTGTGGCATTAAACCCAAAATTATCAGATGCGATTTATGGTGTGGCCTATTGCGAACAAATGTTGAATCGGTTTGATGAAGCAATCAAAGTATATCGAAAACTGATGCAAGTTGATAGTAAATATCATTTGGGTTGGTTTAATATTGGGTATATAAAACAATTTAATACTGATAATCAGATAGATAGCGCTATTGTTTATTATCAAATGGCAACAGATATTCAACCAGAATTTGTAAAAGGCTGGCACAACATCGGCTTGTGTTATGAAGAGAAAAATGATCGAACAAGAGCTCTTCAAGCATATGCTAAAGCCTTGAAATATAATCCGGATTTTCAGCTCACAAAAGACCGTGTTGCCGCGTTAAAGTGATGAATAAAAGAAACACCTTATTGATTCAAATATTGGGAGAATTGGCAATTCCTCTCATGGGGTTTTTTCTTTGGAACTGGTCTTTATATTTTATTCTTTTGTTTTACATAATTGAAAATTTATTTGCTACCTATTTTCAAGTTGAAACTTTTCGGAAATTTCAAGCTTTGATTCAAAAAAAGTCAATTCCCCTTGATGTTAAACAACTATTTATTTTTCTAGGTTTTTGGTTGTTAGAAGTGATATTCATTCATGTTTTTCTGTTCCTTACTAACCCCTCCATTCAATTTGGTAAGGAAATAATTGATTTCTTTATGTACGAAGATATGGGAATTCCACAAGGCTTTTTACTGATTCCATTGCTATATTTTGCGTCCACCATGAAAATGAAACAAGACATTCGAACATTAATTATTTCTATAACATCCATGGATAAGTTGAATACTCATAAACCAACTTTTATTTATTTCATATTCGCATTTATTTTTTGGTTTTTTCTTACAATTTTATCCCTTCTATTTTCATTGCCAGGTACGCTCATAATTAGTTTGATGCTAATATTATTTGTGTATAGAACTGTACATAGGTTTAAAACAGTATATTAATTCTCTACGAATTATATAAAAACAACCAAAAATTTTGTAAAAGTTCTCCTTAATAGGAGTATCTTTACAGAAATAGATTTTATGCAACATCAAAATATACGGTTTACAGGTACAACTAATACAGAGTTTTATAAAGTGCTGCGCTCCCGTGTAAATAATTACTTCAAAGAAAAAAACATCTCTAGGCATGCAAATTCAACTATGGTAATTAAAACCATAGCCATGTTAGCCATGTACCTAGTTCCATTTGTTTTAATTTTAGCCATAGACCTTTCTTTTCCATTATATATGCTCATGTGGATCATCATGGGGGTTGGAATGGCAGGTGTTGGATTATCTGTAATGCATGATGCTAACCATGGCGCATATTCAAAAAATGAATTTATAAATAAGCTGGTTGGTAAAGTGATGGTTTTGTTGGGAGGTAGCGATGTGAATTGGAGAATTCAGCACAATGTATTACACCATACATATACCAATGTTACCCATTTGGACGAGGATATAAAACCGCCTGCATTTTTGCTGCGTTTTTCTCCCCATGCAAAACGAAATAAATTGCACCGTTTTCAGCACATCTATGCTTGGTTTTTTTATGGGTTGATGACTATGATGTGGTCCACCTCGAAAGATTTTCAACAAGCCATACGATATAAATCTAAGGGGCTGATCGAAACGCAAAAAATCACATTTAGCAGTCATATTGTTACAATTATTGTGAGTAAACTCATGTATTATGCGGTGTTCATACTATTACCTATTTTGTTTACCGAAGCTCCATGGTATTGGTTAGTTTTCGGGTGGTTAACGATGCAATTTATCTGTGGGTTAATTTTAGCTGCAATTTTTCAACCCGCTCACGTAGTTCCAACTTCTGATTATCCTTTGCCAGATGCATCAGGAAATGTAGATGCGGATTGGGCAGTTAATCAATTGTATAATACTGCTAATTTTGCTCCAAAAGACCCTGTATTGACTTGGTATGTGGGTGGATTAAATTACCAAGTTGAACATCATCTTTTCCCAAACATTTGCCACGTTCATTATCCGAAAATTTCAAAAATTGTAAAAGAAACAGCGAAAGAGTTCAATTTGCCGTATCATTCTTATACTACTTTTTTTAAGGCATTAAAAGGACATACTAAAATGCTTTATAACTTGGGTAAATACGATAACGCGCCGGCCATTCATTAATGGATTTAGAGAAAATCAGAGAATATTGTCTTTCAAAATTAGGGGTAACCGAGTGTTTTCCTTTTGATCAACAAACTCTGGTATTTAAAGTGGGTGGCAAAATGTTTGCATTGATAGATGTCGAAACTCCAGAAAGCATCAATGTGAAGTGTGATCCCGAAAAAGCAATTGAATTACGAGAACGCTATCCAGCTATTTTGCCAGGATATCACATGAATAAAAAGCATTGGAATACGGTTCAATTGAATCAAGGTCTTTCTGACCAATTAATTCTTAGTTTTTTAAACGAATCTTATCAGTTAGTTTATCAATCCCTAACAAAAAAACAACGAAGTGAAATTGAGGTTGGATAAATATGTTTGGTGTGTTAGACTTACAAAAACACGCAATGAGGCAACAACATTAATAAAAAACGGTAAGATTTTACTGAATCAACAGCATGTTAAACCCTCTAAGGAAATCGCTGTTTTGGATGTAATTCAAGTTAAAAAACATAACGCCATTTTTTCCTTTAAAACAAAAGAATTAATCGACAGAAGAATTGGTCCAAAATTAGTATCAACTTATATTGAAGAAACAACTCCCGATTCTGAAAAAGATAAGTATAAAGAGTACCAGCAAGCTCAAAAAGAATACAATCAGTACGGAATTGGCAAACCCACTAAAAAACAAAGGCGAACAATCACATTATTTAAAAATGTAACAGAAACAGATTAATTAATTTTAATTTCTTTAATTGCACTCTAATGAAGATCCTTATATCCATCAGCCTTTTCTTTATTCCCATTCAATTTTTTGCACAAAACACATATTGGCAACAAAAAGTAGATTATTCCATACAGGCTACTATTGATGATAAAAACAATCAATTAAACGGTGACCAAACCCTTGTGTATTTTAATAATTCCCCGGACACGCTCCATGAAATATATTTCCATTTGTATTGGAACGCCTTTAAAAAGGGAAGTCATGCTTTTGAACGTCAAGCTGCTTTAAGTAATTCTCAAGTACTTGCATATAATTCGGATGAGTATGGTGAAATTACTATTCAATCTTTACGCATAGAGGGTGAGGTACACAGTATAAATGTGTTTGAATCTATCGGTCAAATAAAATTGAAGAAACAAATTTTACCGGGGAAATCTGTAAATATTTCAATTCAATTTGTTTCAAAAATTCCTGCTTGTATCAATCGGGCAGGTAAAAATAATGTAGCAGGTACAGATTTTACTTTTACCCAATGGTATCCAAAAATTTGTAGGTATGATAATATGGGATGGCATACCGATCCTTATTTCGGTCGCGAGTTTGCAGGAACATTTGGTAATTATGCAGTTCAAGTTATTTGCGACTCATCATTTACTGTAGCCGGCACGGGTGTATTGAAAGATAAATCTTATAAAACTAAAGGATGGAAACCAGCAACATCCAGTCTCGAAAAAACAAACTTGGAACCTTGGGAATTTGTTGCGGAGAACGTTCATGATTTTGCTTTCGCGTTGGAAAAGGAATGGAATCACGAAGAATTAATAATTGATGGTATTACCTTTCATTTTTTTTATGGCAGTAACTATAAAGACGCATGGAAATCATTAATTCTAAATTGGCCCAAAGCATATGCAATTTGTAAAGAAGAGTTTGGAAAATATCCCTATCCCCAATTTTCTTTTATTCAAGCAGGTGAAGGATATATGGAATATCCGATGTGTACCATGCTAGAATCTGGTCGTTCCGATTTTTTTAGCACCGCTTGCCATGAGTTTATGCACAATTTTTTTTACGGCATATATGGAACTGATGAAAATTTATATCATTGGATGGATGAGGGATTAACTTCCTATGCGGAAGAACGAATTAGTAATGTCAATAAACTCACCAAAAACCCCGCGAGTGGAGCGATAGCTAATTATAATTGGATTACAGACCTTTATATAGAAGAACCTATTTCTACAGCAGCCAATCATTTTGATGCGGACTATCCTTACTATAATGCAGCGTATTATAAAGGACAATTGTTCCCTGAATTAATTCGATATATTATAGGAGACTCGACCATGCGTGCTGGATTTAGCAGGTACTATTCAAAATGGAAATTTAAACAGCCAGATCCTTCAGATTTTGTAAAAACATTTGAAGATGTTTCGCGTATGGAGTTGACTTGGTTTCAAAATTATTGGTTAAACACAACCAAAAAAATCGATTTTTCGATTGATTCCGTTTTCAAATCTGAGGAGGGGATAACAATTGTAGTTGAAAACAAAGGAATACCCCTGCCGCTTGAATTTAGTATTCAGTTAAAAAATGGAAATAAAAAATACTATTATATTCCTTTAGACCTCACGAATAATGTTAAATCCAATTTTTTTCATCCAACAGAAGTGTTAGAGAAATGGTCATGTGCCCGCAGAAATTATACAATCACATTATCTAACATTAAATGGAAAGAACTCAAGTCAATTCAACTAGATCCGGATGGGTTTTTGCCAGATTTGAATCCTGTTAATAATCAATATGAAAAGCAATAATCTTTAGTTTGCTTTGCAAAACTTTAGTCGTACCAATGTATCCAATTTTGTGATTTCCAAATAGTACAATCCATTGGTTAAGTCATTAGTTGAAATGGTTGTCGTGAATGGCATTCTTTTTACTAATTTACCGTTGGCATCAAAAAGATTAATCTCCTCTCCTTCTATTCCCCTTATGTTTATAACATCTTTCGCTGGATTTGGATAGATAGAAATGGGGTGAATAGAGGTTTCATTCATACCAACAATCCCAACATAAACAGAATCTTGATGTTGACAACCATTCGCATCTGTAATTTGAACACTATACCATCCTTCATTTAGATAAACGGCTAAACTGTCATATTGTGCATTGGGGTCGTTCCAGATTAATGTGAATGGTGCAACACCCCCTTGAATACTTACACTAGCTGTTCCATCAAATCCATCGATTTCTGGTGTTGAGCTCATTACCGTTGAGATAAGATTGGGTTGAGTTAGTATTACACTTTGAACCAAAGATGAACACTGGTTGCTATCAAATACGGATATCGAATAAGTTCCCGCTCCTAATCCCATAATAGTTGAGTCGGACGGAATATTATTAATCCAGTAAGTATAAGAACCACTTCCTCCCGCTGCTTCAAGACTAATGGTTCCGGATGAGTCACTGAAACACCCAATTTGTTCAGTTGAATAAGAGAAAACGACCTCAGAAGGCTCCTGAATTACAAATGTTAATGTGTCGGTGCAACCTCTTGAATCTGAAACAGAAACAGAGTAGGTTCCTGCCGCTAAGTGACTACTTAATGCGGTTAAGTCGTTGTTAGACCAATTATATAAAGTGGGTTCATAATTTCCGGATGTAATCAATTCGATGCTTCCAGTTGAGTCATTATAACAAATTGCATCTTGCAGAATGGTATCAACAATTATTGGCAATGGCTCGGGAACTAAAACAGAATCTACTACAACACAACCACTCGGGTGGTGAATCGTAACTTCATGCCATCCACTGGTAAGCGAATTATTGGGTTTGGTTGTAATTCCATTATCCCATAAAAATGTACACCCACTAAATTGACACGGACAGCCGGAAGAACCAACAGTAGCCATACCATTTGACCCACCTGGGCAGAGCGGAGCAACGATACCACCAAAACTAATTGCATAAGGATCATTAAGCGTGAGCGTGCGTTCTTCATAACATCCTTGCGCATCTGTTATATGAACCCAATATGTGCCAGCTGAAAGCGCATACAATGCGGTATCTGTGCTACCATTATCCCACAAATAGGTATGTGGTCCATTGGAAGCAATTACTATTGGGTCAATTGAACCATCTGAAAACCCATTGCAAGAAGGTTGTATAACATTTCCTCCTGAAATTACACTTCCCGCACCACAATCTACAGCCTCCATGGTATAAACCCCATCGTTAGCAGATCCTAAATAACTTCCCCAAGCAATTCCACTGTTGGGTGATGAAATAGATAATTCATCTCTGTTAACATAAATGCCTTTCCAACCGATTGGGTTTAGACTGTCTTTTTTTACCACGTAAATAAGGTCTAAAAGATTATCATTATCTAAATCTGTTATAAGGGGAGTAGACCCTAGATTAACCCCACCTTTCGTGCTTCCAATTTGTGTGATAGTATTGCTTATAAAGTCAATTTTTTGAAGTCGGTGTTTGAATGATCCATTTTCAGAATAGGTAACAGAGACCAATGCTTCATCACGTCCGTTATTATCAAAATCTAGTGCGTTAGCAGAAGTATAATTAAGCGTACCAATGCTATCTTTAAATGATAACTCGCCAGTTCTTCCATCAATCATAACTTGATAAAAATCACTATATGACGGAGAAATCCCTTTAAATAAAATTGCTAAAACATCTGGGATGATATCGCCACCAATAAAATTACCCAAAACAGGTTCGGCACTTGATTCCGTATTTGGAAGTTGATATTGCCATGAAACAGCTAAAGAAGACCCCTTTACTTTAGTGATTCTGCCATTAAATCCTTGAATGATTATATCTACTCCTCCAGTCCCATTTTTTGCTAAAGCGGCAGGTGCAATATATCCCTTATTTTGATCCGTATCTAATTGTACAGAATTTGCCAAACTATTGGATTGAAGTAGGTTATTTAACGGACAAGCCCAAAATGAACCCCCTAAGTTTTCGCCGCCAGTACCAAATAATACCCAAGAAATGCCATCCCCTTGAATGTCCGCAACTAATGGGGAACAGTACGTTTCAGCACTGTCAGGAACAACTGCTTTTGCTAATAAATCACCTGTAAAGGAATTAATAACCATGATGTGACCCGGAGGTCGATCTGTGTCCCAATCTGGAGCGGCATGGTCACCTCCGTTGGCAACCAGAATATCTTTAAATCCATCATTATTTACATCCGAAATGAACTGAGGGTTATAAAAATTATAAAGACCACTATCAGCAGGATTGACGGCGTAAGGAAAATAGTCCCAAAGCAACTGACCAGTTGCACCATTTATTGCTAGTAATTGCGCTTGTCGCCCAGTAATAAATACATCGTTGATTCCGTCATTGGTGATGTCTTGAAAAATGGCACTTCCAAAAACTTCATTTCTAGACCCTCTATTCCAAAGTACTGATCCATCCAAACCATTAATTGCCATTACTCCATGATTACTGGTAACCCCATCCGTTCCCCCACCAATTACAATGTCTTTGATTCCATCATTATTCAAATCACACGCTCTGGGTGATGATAATGTAGGAATTGAATCGGTAAAGGATTGCCATGAATTTGTTTGAGCAAAAAAGGAATGAGCCACAAGAAAAATGAGCGTGGCAATTAAATACTTTTTCATACAATAAATTTTTTATAAAGGTAAAAGGAAAATCAGACTTACAAAACATAGTTTTGTTGGGCGGCTAATTTGTTTATTCGGACAAGATTACCATAGTAAAGTTGTTTACCGCTTGTCGTATTCATCCAAAGTTCATTTAAGCTGATTTGATTTTCCTTGAAATATAAGGGTAATAATTCCTTTAAGAATTCAAATTCAACGGTTGGAGTGTATGTATTCATGATCAAAAACCCATCTTCCGCTAGTAAATTTGCACTTGTTGAAATTAATAAATCAATTTGATCTTCTAATTTCCATTTTTCACCTTTGGCACCAATTCCCCAGGCTGGCGGATCCATTATAATAGTGCGATAAAGATTTTCACGTTTTTCTTCGCGAGCAATGAATTTCATCGCATCTTCATGCACCCAACGTATATCGTTGAGATTACTATTTTCCATGTTTTCTTTTGCCCAAGAAATTAAATTTTTTACCGAATCAACATGAACTACGTCTGCGCGTAATTTTTTAGCAATGATTGATGCAATTCCCGTATAGGCAAATAAATTGAGCACCTTATCACCCGATTCTAATTCATTCAAAAGAAAATCCCAATTAGCTCGCTGTTCAGGAAACAATCCAAGATGTTTGAATTGAGTTAGTTCCAATTTGATTTTAATTTTTTTAAATTCAATGATCCAGCTTTTTGGAGCTTGTTGAATGGATTTCCAAGTTCCTGTTTGTCCTTTCCCTTGAATGAACTCCCAGTGAGCCATTTTTTTCCAGTCTACAAAGGATAATTCTGATTTAAAATAGGCTTGTAATTCGGGTCGAATGGTTATTATTTTTCCCCAGCGTTCTAGTTTCTTGCCCCCTCCTGCATCAATTAGTTCGTAGTCTTCCCAACCTGAACTGAAAAGCTTTGGATTCGCATTCATAATGAATTTTTCATTTTTAAAAAGGATTCCATGTCCATCCATCCTAGTTCCCATATATGTCCGTCTAAGTCATGGAAACTTCGCCCATACATAAAATCATATTCTTGGATGGGGGCAGCTTCTATTGCACCCAGTGAAATAGCTCGGGAATATAGATCGATAACAGCTTGTTTACTCGGTAATCCTAAAGAAACCAATACCTCAGTACTAACTGTTGCGTTTACTAATTGTTTAGACGTGAAATTCCTAAAATGATCCTCAACTAATAACATTACTCGAGTGGTTTCATTTATTATAACACAAATGGCCATTTCATTTGAAAATGTTTCTTCGATTGAAAATCCGAGGCTTGTAAAAAATGATCTTGAACGGTGAACATCCTCTGTTTTGAGGTTTATAAATACGATAGGAATGGTTGGTTGCATTATCTCATTTTAGGAGTTTTCCTTCTACCACCCATCATTTGGGCCATACGCATTTGATTTTTAGATGGAGCTTGCTGTAGTTGTTGCTGCATCATTTTAATTTGATCACGCATGATTCCATCCTTATCCATTTTTTTAGCCTCACCTAGTAATGTAACAGCCTCGTTTTTTCTTCCTGTTTGCGCACAGATTCCTGCTAAATGCATTCGGGCAACAGCATTATCTTGTGCGGTTCTTAGTCCTAGAGCGAGAGCTTTACGTAAAATTTGTTCGCTTTTTACAAAGCCAAATTCTTGACTATTCATTACGGCTTGAAGATATAAAACGTATGCATGCTGTCTCTTTGGTAAAAATTGTGGATGCGTAATTTTATTGATATGGACTTTAGCTTTATCTGTATTTCCAAGTCTCATTTGGTTTAACGCTAAAATCATTCTTTCATTTCTGAAAAAAGAAAGTATAATTAATGCTGTAATAAAAATAAATACAATTCCCCATCCCCAATGTCCGGAAACGAATAACCAAGTATTGAAAGAAAGGGCGGTAAGTGCAATAAAGCAACGAATAATAAAAGAAATCATAATTTAATCAATTGTGGCAATACATTTTAATTCAATAGCAATTGGAGTAGGTAGCGAGTTAATTTCAACTGTTGTTCTACAAGGTAAATTATCTTTGAAATACTCAGCATAAATTTTATTGTAGACATGAAAATCTCGTTTCATATTCACTAAAAATACTGTTACATCTACCAGATTATCCCAACTAGAACCAGATTCTTCTAATATAATTCGTACGTTATCAAAAACACTACGACATTGAGCTTCGAAATCAAACTCAATAAAATTACCATTATGATCCAATTTTAAGCCAGGAACTGAAGAGTCTGTTGAGTTTGAACCAGCCACTCTAGGACCAACTCCAGATAAGAAAAGTAAATTACCAACCTTGCGAGCGTGTGGATATAATCCAACGGGTTTAGGTGCTTTTGTGGTAGAAATTTTTTCAGATGAACTCATTAAGTTGATAATTGAGTTGCAAATATAAAGAAGTAAAGCCGGATAAAAAAGATTGTTTAGATTATTTGGTCAGCACCTTTTCCTATCTCAGTAAATTTACGATGCCCGAAATTTTTATTTTATCGTCGTTATCCTTGGGCTTAAAGAAAATTACCCAAGTATATGTACCTGATTGGGCATCTAACCCAGAAAGTCCATAGGAACCATCCCAACCTTTGGTATGATCATAGGACTGCCAAACTATTTCTCCCCATCTATTGAAAATGAGCATTTCAAAATTATCTGGTGAAAATCCAGATGTGAAAATGGGCTTGAATAGTTGATTATGTTCATCCGCATCAGGAGTAAAAGAATTTGGAACATAATAAATCAATTGTTCTTCGT
>CAZTFG010000008.1:30621-45455 GCA_964612725.1 uncultured Lishizhenia sp.
CCTATAGGTATTGTGGTGCTATCAGTGCACCCAGCAGGTGATGTGGCAACTAAAGTAGCGGTAAAACCCGTTTGCAAATTTGTACTATATGTGTGGTTTGGTTCTATTTCTGTTGAAAACTGATTATCACCAAAATCCCAGTTATAACTTGAGGCACCTTCTGATACATTATAAAAGGTAACATTTGAATTTCCCGGACCAATTGTTCCTGGGTTTACATAAAATGCCGCTATTGCTTCTTCAATGCAAACAACATCATCAAATACAACTGTGGTATCACAGCCTTGAATATCTGTTTGAGTTAAACTAATGTCATAACATCCTACCTGACTAAAGGTAGTTAGTTGAGGAGCACAACCGTTTCCGGTAGCGCCATTTCCAAAACTCCATACACAATTCTGAGCTTGAGGATCGTTATTTGTGAAAGTAACTTGGCTTGGAACACAACCAACCGTAATACTAGGACTTATAGATGGCATTTGAGCATACAACATGGTCACTGTAACATCATCAGAGTTAACACATCCATTGACATCCGATCCTGTTACCGTATATGTTGAATTGGTTGTTGGATTAAAAGGGGTACCATTTAGAATTCCTCCTGTCCATAGATAAGAAGTTGCACCTGAACCTGTTAAAGTCACTGAATTCCCCAGACATGTACTAACATCATTTCCCGCATTTACATTCGGTAATGGATTAATTAAAACATTAGTGGTAGAGGTACAAATATGACCAGCAGCATCTGTGGCAGTTACTGTAATTGGATAAGTTCCAGCAGCGGCTGCAGGAATGTTTGTTAAGTTTTGGGTGGTACCGATACTTGTTCCTGCAATTGTCCAATCGAATGTTCCATTGGTTACTCCAACTGATGATAAATTAAAGGTTGACCCCTCACAAATTGGACCCGAATTGCTTGCCGTAACCGTACAACCACACAATGGATCTGTGGAAGGTAAAACAATAACAGTGGCAGTGGCTGTTCCGGTTCCTGTTGCACCGTTTGGAGCTGGCGCAGAAACATTTACTGTATAGGTTGTTGTTGTAGTTGGAGATACGGTAATAGTGGGAGTTGTTGCTCCATTAGACCAGGTAAAGGATGTGGCCCCAGGGCTATTTGCAGTTAACGTAGCGGTCTGTCCTGGACAAATAGTAACATTATTTACAGTTACAGGTTGTACAGCAGTACAAGATACATTCGCCGATCCGAAGAAATTCAATGGAAGAACAGTTGATTGAGAACTGTAGTTAGATAAGCAAATTAAAAATTGTTGCCCTGCGGTAACGTTAATCTCTGGTTCAAAATTAGAAGGGTCTCCTCCTGGAGGCAAAGGAGTTGCAACACCAGCAAAAGATTCGCATGCACCATTCCAATTACATCTTATTGGTGCTAATTGATTGTTTATTATTTGATTACAGGAATTCGTAGTGTAGGGCCACATGATCCAATCTAAACACCCAAATCCGCCATCTGCTCCAAATGAAAATTCAAGCGTACCCGTACTTGCAACATTTATAACCATCCAAGTAGGATTTAATTCACCAGCTAGTAAACAACCAGAATTACCCGATGCCGGGTTAGTAGAAGGATTTGAAAAAGGACTGTTAGCTAATTCCTGTACTGCCCCAGAACCATTCGGGTCAATTTGAAACGTAGCGTTTTGGCAAATATTAACGGCATTAGAACAGTCAGATGCAGTAGTTACCTGAGAAAACAAGGCAAATGAGAATATTGTAAAAACGATTAGGACAAAATTCTGTTTCATAATTTAGTTTAGTTGAACAAAAATTGCTCAACGAACAGACGATCCAACATGATAAAAGTTGCTTTTACTTGATTTGGTTAGGATTATTCGCTGCTTTATCATTGAATTTTTTCTGCAAATTCATCCAATAAAAGAAACCAAAAAACCCAAGAACAATTACAGAATAATTGAAAATATTACCAACTGCTTCAAAAAACACAAAGGAATCTTGAAGTAAACCACCAATTTTGTAAAAGATATCAGAAGAGCTCATAATGCAAATGTTTTTACAAAGAAACTATTTTTTTTTAATATGTACTAATTCAAGATTAAAATTCGCCCAATAATTGAAGGGTTTCTTTAGCAGCTTCTTGTTCTGCAATTTTTTTAGACCCCCCTTTACCGCGACCATATTTTATGTGATTGATATTTGTTTCAACTTCGTAAATCCACGTCCCACCTTGATTTATCTCAGTTAGCACTACAAATTCTAAATGGAGTTTTTTCTTTTGACACCAGATAAAGAGTTTGGATTTAAAATCAATTTCTTCTTCTAGTAATCGAGTGAGGTTGACATATTTACGAAAAATAAATTTTTCTACTGAATTTTTAACTGCTTCGTATCCACCATCTAAATAAATAGCACCCAAAATAGCCTCGAAGGCATTTCCTTCAAGAGAAACTAAATTAATTGATCGAGCTTGATTATAACGAAGTATTTCTCGAATTCCCATTGCCTCGCCTATTTCTGAAAGTGTTTTTCGATTGACAATCTTAGATTTAATACGGGTTAAATATCCCTCATCTTCTTCAGTAAAACGCTTGAAAAGGAAATCTGCCACCACTGCATCTAACATGGCATCACCCAAAAACTCTAGTCTCTCATTAGAGATAGATGGATCAGTACTTACGAAAGACTTATGGGTTATCGCTTTAAAAAAATACTTCAATTCTGTTGGCCTATAGCCAAATCGCAATAAAATAAACTTAATTAATTTAAGTTCTTCTTCTGATTTTTTTTTTGAAAATAGACTAATAGATAAAGCCAATTTTATGATTGGTATTTTTTTACAATCACACTAGTGTTGTGACCTCCAAAACCAAAAGTATTTGAAAGGGCTACATTAACCACTCTTTTTTGAGCCTGATTAAATGTCAAATTTAACTTATTGTCAAGTTCTGGATCGTCTGTAAAATGATTGATCGTCGGAGGAACAATATCATTTTGAACAGCCAATACACAAGCTATTGCTTCAATTGCACCCGCTGCTCCTAATAAATGTCCCGTCATGGATTTCGTCGAACTGATATTCAAGTTATAAGCATGATCACCAAATACAGCTTGAATAGCTTTTACTTCAGCAACATCTCCTAAGGGAGTTGACGTACCGTGAACATTAATATAATCAATTTCAGCAGGATTAATTTCAGCATCCTCAATAGCTGCAAGCATTGTATTTCTTGCTCCAATTCCTTCAGGATGAGGAGCAGTCATATGGTAAGCATCGCCTGACATTCCACCGCCAATAACTTCGGCGTAAATCGTTGCACCTCTTTTAATAGCATGTGAATATTCTTCTAAAATAAGTGCCCCACCCCCTTCACCGAGCACAAATCCATCTCGATCTAAATCAAATGGACGTGATGCCGTTTCTGGAGAATCATTGCGAGTAGATAATGCCTTTAACGCGTTAAATCCACCCATACCCATTTCATTTACAGCTGCTTCAGAACCACCGGTGACAATAGCATCAGCTTTTCCTAAACGAATAAGATTAAAACTATCGATAATTGCATTGGTAGAAGAAGCACACGCCGAAACGGTTACGTAATTTGGACCTCGAAATCCGTATTTAATTGAAATGTGACCAGCTGCAATGTCTGCAATCATTTTTGGAATGAAGAATGGATTAAATCGAGGCGTACCATCTCCTGCAAAAAAGTCTTTTGCTTCTTCTTGGAACGTCTTTAATCCACCAATTCCTGATCCCCAAATTACACCTATGCGATCTAGATTTACATTAGAATATCCAAGTAAACCTGAATCTTCAACTGCTTGAGTTGCCGTAACCAAGGCATATTGTGAAAACTGGTCTAATTTTCGTGCTTCTTTACGATCTATAAAATCCTCAACGTTGAAGTTTTTTACCTCACAAGCAAACTGAGTTTTGAATTTCGACGCATCGAAATGAGTTATGGGCGCTGCACCACTTTTTCCAGCCAATAAAGCATTCCAATACTCAGAAACAGTATTTCCAATAGGTGTAAGTGCACCAAGCCCAGTAACTACAACTCGTTTTAATTCCATACTTAGTTAAATAAGGAAATTTTGATCAGTAAGAACAATTTATTTTTTAAGCGTTTTTCTCAATGTAAGAAATTGCATCTCCAACTGTTTGAATTGTTTCAGCTTGATCATCTGGAATAGCAATATTGAATTCTTTTTCAAATTCCATAATCAATTCAACAGTATCTAATGAATCTGCTCCTAAATCATTTGTGAAGCTTGCTCCATCTGTTACTTCTGTTTCTTCAACGCTTAATTTATCTACGATAATAGAAATAACTTTTGATCTGATATCTGACATTTTTTATTTTTTAATTGGTTAACAAGGTGCAAAGAAAAAAACAATCACTCAAAAATCAAAATTATTCACCATTTAATTTGATAATAAAACGAATGTCCTTTATTAAAACTGAGTCAAAATCAGATAAATGAGTTTTTTCTGCCGGATTTAATCTACTTGTTTTACTTTTGTAGCAGAAAATGAAAGAGAATATTGCCGTTTTTATATCAGGGAAAGGTTCTAATGCCCGTAAAATTCAAGAATTTTTTTCAACTGACACTTCCATTTGTGTAGTATTAATTCTAGCTGAAAAGGAAAACCCAGATTTAGAAGAGTGGTGCGCTGATAATAATGTTCATTTTTTACGCATTGAAAAAGGCGAAACCTCTAATGCAAACTATCTACTATCTATTTGTTCTGCTTATCGAATTAATTGGATAGTATTAGCTGGATTTTTGAAAAAAATCCCCGAGAAATTGATTGAAGTATATCCAGATAAAATTATTAATATTCACCCAGCTCTTTTACCTAAATATGGTGGTAAAGGAATGTATGGTGACCATGTTCATCAAGCGGTTTTGGATGCGAATGAAAATGAATCGGGTATTACTATTCACTTGGTGAATGAGGAATATGATAAAGGAGAGATTTTGGCACAGGTTAAAGTTGATTTAGATGAAAATGAAACGTTAGATAGTTTACGTTCAAAAATTCAACAAATCGAACACCTTCATTTTTCTTCGGTTGTCAGAGACTATATTATGAAAAATTCAACGCGGATTAATGAAAAAACAACTTTTTAAAAATATAAAAGGATTGGTGCTTGCAGGGGAGGATTTTCCTGTTTTGCTAGCGGGTGAAGAGATGAATAAGTTACCCATTCTTACCGATGCCTTTTTAGCCCTTGAAGATGGTGAGGTTGTAGCTTATGGCTCTATGTCGGATTGGGAGGGTATTATTGACTGGAGGGATTTAGAGGTAATTGACGCTGAGGGAAAATTTATTTTACCTGCTTTTTGTGATTCTCATACCCACACTGTTTTTGCAAAAACAAGGGAAGAGGAATTTGTTGATCGCATTAAAGGATTGTCCTATGAGGAGATTGCATTGAAAGGGGGAGGTATTTTGAACTCTGCTCGTAAATTACAGGAGATGGATGAAGACCAACTATTCTTTTTGGCTGTTGATCGATTGGAAAAAATGATATCCAATGGTACAGGTGCGGTTGAAATTAAGTCCGGTTATGGTTTATCTGTTGCTGCAGAACTAAAAATGTTGCGGGTGATTAAGCGGTTGAAAACCCAATTTACTATTCCGATAAAGGCTACTTTGTTAGCCGCCCATGCGTTTCCTATAGAGTTCAAAGAGAATCATCGAGGTTATATTGATTTAATAATAAATGAAATTATTCCGGTTGTTAAAAAGGAAGGTTTAGCGGATTATATAGATGTTTTCTGTGAACGAAATTATTTTTCGGTTGACGAAATGGAAGAGATTTTATTGGCTGGAATCAACGCTGGATTGAAACCAAAAGTACATGTAAATCAATTTTCTTCCATTGGAGGCCTGCAAAAAGCAATTGAATTGAATGCACTAACGGTTGATCATTTAGAAGAATTGACAGAACAAGATGTGTTATCCTTAAAAGCGGGTAATTCACTCCCTGTTTTGTTACCGGGTTGTTCTCATTTTCTGTCGATTCCTTATGCGGATGTTCTAAAGTTAAAACATGAAAACATTCCATTTGCTCTTGCAAGTGATTTTAATCCTGGTTCAACCCCTTGCTATAATTTAAGTGTTATTTGGTCATTAGCGTGTACCAAGATGCGCCTAACTCCTGAGGAAGCATTGTGTGCGCTAACTATAAATGCAGCTGCAGCTATGGAATTAAGCTCTTCACACGGTACAATCTCCATAGGCAAAAAGCCGGGAATAATCTTAACTAGTGAGATACCAAGTTTGTCCTATATTCCTTATTCTTTTGGAGAAAACTTGATTGAACGTGTTTTTATATAAGGATTAATCTTTTTTGAAAGAAGAGCATTTTCATAATCCTTTATCTTAAAAGAGTAACATGTCCCACGAGGATTCGGTTACCTAGTTTTACGTCTTCATAGATTATTTTCCAGGTATATACACCATCTTGGCAGTTTTTACCTAGAGCTCTGCCGTCCCACGGTTCGTTGTAGTCAGTAGTTTGCCAAATAAGTTCACCCCATCTGTTATAGATAACGAGTTTATATTTTTTAATTTGGGAGTAATCGGTAAAAATAGGTAGGAAAGCTTCGTTGATACCGTTATCATCAATGGTGATAGTATTAGGTATATACACGCTGAAATCTTCATTAATGTTAATGATTTGTGTAGCGGTATCGATACATCCATTGGAGTCGGCAGCAATGAGCATTACTTCGTAGGTAGACGCGTATTGAATTGGGTAAGAGTGAGTGGGGCTAAATTCGGTATTGAAAGGTGTTCCGTCGCCAAATATCCATGTATATTGTGAAGCGCCAAAAGAAAGGTTGTTAAAGTTAACATTTCCCGAATAATAGACATCAGCAGCTGGGATTGCATTAAAATCGGCAGAAGGTCCAGAAGTAACGCAGATGGCACTATCAATGGTTAACGATCCAACGCATCCATTGGAAGCGGTATTAGTCAGTGTAATATTGAAGCATCCTTCATTTTGGAACGTGTAAGTAGTGGTACCGCAATTAGTGTCAGAGACACCGTTCCCGAAATTCCAAAGGCAAGAAGTTCCGTTACCTTGTGAGGTATTTGTAAATGTTACGGTAAGGGGCGCACATCCTGAAGACACATCGAATGAGAAGTCAGTAATAATTTCTTCGGGTTGGGTGATAATTGCTTGTAAATTCACTTGGCATCCATTGGCATCTGTTACTTGAATTGGATAATTTCCAGCCAAAAGATTGGATAGCGAGTTGCCTGTTGATCCGTCAGGCCAAGTAATGGTATATGGCACTGTTCCTCCCGCAGCACTTACAATAATAGAACCGTTTGCTAAACCAAAGCAAGTAGCATTAGTTGCGTTAAAATTGGCAGATAAAGCGCTAGCAGGTTGTGTGATCACAAAAATATTGGATGTCACACAGTTGTTAGCATCCGTAACGGCAAGCGTGTATTGTCCAACGGGCACACCTACTAAATCTTCTGATGTAGCCCCGGTATTCCAGAAATAGGTAAAAGGACTAGTGCCACCAAGTACGGTGATATCAATAGCACCACTAGCATCTCCTGTGCATTGAACGTTGGTGATGGTGTTTTGTAGTGTTAATGGAGCACTAGGTTGTGTAATAGTCACAGGGAATAGGAGCACACAGTTATTGGCATCCGTAATGGTTGCGGTATAAGTACCGGCGATAAGGGTAGCAATATCTTGGGTTGTAGCTCCCGTGTTCCATAAATAGGAGTAGGAAGGAGTAGCTCCGGTAACAGTAAGGTTAATAGACCCATTATTGGCACCAAAGCAAAGAACATTTTGATGAGTTTCGGTGACAATCAGTGGTTGAGCTGGTTGAGAGATGGTGGTAGTAAAGTTCAACACACATCCATTTGCATCAGTAATTACAACGGAGTACGTACCTGCTGTAATTGCGGAAATATCTTCAGAAATGTCACCATTAGCCCACGCAAAATCATAAGGGAAAACACCACCAACAACAGATAGGTTGATGGCACCTGTTGCATTTCCATGACAAAGTACGTTTGTATTGAGTGAAGAGGCTGAAAGCGCTAAGGGTTGAGTGACAGCTAGTGTACTATCTAATTGACACCCATTAGCATCAGTAACAATAAGTGAATAACTACCTTCACTTAGCGTTTGAATGTCTTCACTAGAGGAGTTATTAGACCAAAAATAGGTATAAGGTTGAGTTCCTCCAGCAGTAGTAATATCAATTGCTCCATTACTTCCCCCGAAACAAGAGATGGTATTTAGGTTGGCTGTTATGGATAGAGGAGCAAAGGGTTGAGAGACGGTAAATGTTGGATTGAGAGAACAACCAGCGGCATCAGAAACGGTTACGGTGTAGTTACCTGCGAGAAGAGAAGAGATATCTTCAGTGGTTTGTCCACTGGACCAAGAGATGGTGTATGGTTGTATTCCTCCGTTAATGGTTAGGTTAATCGCTCCATTGTTTCCATCGAAACAAGAAACAGGCGTTATGTTATTTGTAATTGTAATTCCGGAAGCGGGTTGTGTTAATGCGTAACTTCCGTTACTAGTACATCCTTGGTCATCGGTAACAACAACGGAATAATTTCCAGCGACTACATTGATTAGATCTTGACTTGTAGCTGAATTAGACCAAGCATAGGTATAGGGAGCAGTACCGCCATTAGGGGTTAAATCTATTTGTCCGTTGCTACCATTAAAGCAGGTTACGTTTTGTGTTGTTGCGGTTAAAGAAAGTGGAGCTAGCGGGGCATTTATGTTCATAGAGGCAGTTGCAGTACAGCCATTAGCGTCAACCACGGTTACGGTGTATGTTCCCCCAATGAGGTTTTGAATATCTTCGGTAATTTGCCCATTGTTCCAATTGATGGTGTAGGGTTGAGTTCCACCGGCAATAGTTAAGTCAATGGCACCATTATTAGCACCGAAACAAGAGACATTGGTAGCCACTAAAGAAAGGCTGGTTAGTGATAAAGGTTGTGTTATGGAAAGAATGGAATCAAATGTACAACCATTATTATCGGTAATATTTACTTGATAGTTATTGGCTGTTAAGTTGGTAATATCTTCGGTTGTTTCTCCGTTAGACCAGTTTATTGTATAATTTTCAATTCCACCGGTAGGTGTTAGATCAATGCTACCATTATTTCCACCGAAGCAAGTAACAGGAGTGATGTTGGCAACAATTCCAAGAGCAATAGGTTGAGCAACGTTGAACACTTCGGTTTTCGAACAACCATTAAAATCAGTAACGGTAATGGAATAATTTCCAGCGGGAACATTTACTAGGTCTTGTCCAAAGGTGTTATTACTCCAGGAGTAGGCATAGTTTGGAGTACCACCGGTAACAGAAAGATCGATTCCTCCATTAGAACCGCCGGCGCAGCTTACGGGTATCATTAATCCTATAAGGTTAAGGCTATCGGAGGGTTGAGTTACATTAAAGGAGAATCCTTGGGAGCAGTTATTTTGATCAGTAATTGTTACAAAATACACACCAGCAATGAGTGAGTTGATATCTTCAGAAGTAGCTCCATTGCTCCAGTTAAAGGAGTAATTGGGTGTTGCACCTGATACAGATAGGTTAATGGCTCCTGTGGCATTATCGAAACAATCCACAGCAGTGATGATTGCTGAAGCATTAATAGGGGTAGCTGCATTGACTTGGAATGAAGCTGTTGTAACACAACCATTGTTGTCTGTAACGGTAACGGCATATAGGTTAGCGGTTATAGCAGTAAGATCTTCTGTTGCTGCTCCATTGTTCCAGAAATAGGTAAATCCTGGAGTTGGGCTATTTACCGATAAATCGATGGCTCCTGTTGGAGTGTTAGCACAGGCTTCGTTGGTTACAACCGCAGTGAGTGTGGTAGCAAAAGCGGGTTGTGACAAGGTTGTGTTGGCAGAAGTGGAGCACCCGTTGTTATCATAAACCGTTAAGGTATAGTTTCCGGCCGTTAATCCAGTTAAGTTAGGAGTATTAGCACCGCTATTCCAGAGGTAGGTATAAGGAGCGGTTCCACCGGTTACGGTAGAGAATATTTGTCCTGAATTTCCTGCGAAGCACAAGACGTTTTGTGGCGCTAGGTTTACGGAGTATGTTGATGGTTGGTTGATGGTATATGAGTAGGAGGTAAAACATCCGTTAGCATCTGTAATAGTAACGGAATAGGTTCCACTTGGGATATTGGTTAAATCTTCGGTGGTTTGACCAGTTGTCCAGCTAAATGAGTATGGGCTTGATCCCCCCGATACGGTTAGATTGATTCCACCATTTGAGGCATTGAAACAAGACACTTGTTGTAATGTTGCACTAGCACTAAGGGGTAGAGGTTCAGTAATTACGTAAGAAGCAGAAGCTGTACATCCGTTAGCATTGGTAACGGTAAGGGAATAGTTTCCTGCTGTTAGGTTGTTGATGTCTTCTGTTGTTGAGCCATTGCTCCATAGGTAAGTAAAGGGGCTATTAGGACCAGTTACTGAAACGTTAATGGCTCCGGTATTAGTAGCAAAACAAGAAGCAGGAGTCACCACATCGGTAATAATGATTGGTCCTGCGGGTTGATTTACGGCAATAGTTTGCATCAATAAACATCCATTATTATCCACAACGGTAACGGTATATTGTCCGGCCAACAAGTTTGTTAAATCTTCAGTAACAAGGCCTGTATTCCATAGGTGTTGGTAAGGAGCAGATCCTCCAGAGATGGTAATATCAATTGCTCCATTAGCTTCTCCAAAACAGATATTATCCACAACAGTTGAAGCAACATTGATAGAGTTAGCGGGTTGATAAACGGTATCAGAGAAAGTAGTTGTACATCCATTTCCATCTGTGATTTGAACAAAATAGGGTCCAGCAGGTAAATTATTAATAAATGTCAAGGTAGAACCGGTGTTCCATAAATAGGAGTAAGGAGCCACCCCTCCATTAGCCACCACACTGATATTTCCAGCACTTTGACCGTAGCAAACGTTGTTTGTGTTTGTGGTGTTAGCCACCACGGGTGCGGGTTGAGAAATGAACCCATTTAAAACGGCATTACATCCAGCGGCATCCGTAACAGTAACGCTAATATTTCCAGCCAATAGGCTATCAATAAAAGGTGTATTTTGTCCATTCGACCAAGCGTACACATAAGGAGCTGTTCCACCC
The DNA here is from genome assembly GCA_964612725.1 of uncultured Lishizhenia sp. GTDB lineage: Bacteria > Bacteroidota > Bacteroidia > Flavobacteriales_D > Crocinitomicaceae > UBA952. Next base: position 41,785 of record CAZTFG010000008.1, read on the forward strand.
GAAGGAGTAACTGTAGCGGTTCCTGTTGCGCCATTATGACAAATTACATTGGTTACAGAAATAGCGGCTGATAGTTGAGAGGAAGGTTGGGTGATTTGGTAGTTTCCTGTGGATGTACAACCGTTTAGATCGGTTATTGTAACTGAATATACACCAGCATTGGCATTGATTAAGTCTTCTGTTGTCGTGCCATTATTCCAAACGAAGGAGTAGGGCGCAGTACCACCTGTAATGGTTAGATTAATGGTACCGGTATTATTTCCTGCACAATTCACATTGGAAACAAGTGCTGTGTTGGTAAGAGGAAGCAGGGGTTGTGATATGGATGTATTAATAGTGAGGTTACATCCACTAGCATCTTGAATTACAACTGAGTAATTTCCTGCTGGTTGATTGGTTAAATCTTGTGTGGTTAAACCGTTATTCCAGCTGTAAGAGTAAGGAGCTACTCCGCCAGAAACAGATAAGTCAATACTTCCGTTATTACCACCAAAGCAAGAAACCGGTGTTTGAATGCTGCTAGCCGTAATTGGAGAAGCGGGTTCGGTAATGGTTGTGTTAAAATTAGTGGTACAGCCATTAGCATCCGTAATTAATACGGAGTAATTTCCAGCGGCTAAATTACCAATATCTTCATTGGTAGATCCATTTGTCCAAGAGAATGAGTAAGGAGCGGTTCCACCACTTACTGTTAGGTTAATTCCTCCATTTGTTTGTCCAAAACAAGCAACATTAGCCACAGAAGCGTTTACAGTTAGAGGGGCGGTTGGTTGAGTAATTGCAACGGCAAGGAAAGAAGAGCAACCATTTAAATCGGTAACATTCACAAAATAATTTCCTGCTGCAAGTCCTGCAATATCTTCACTTCCTGCGCCATTACTCCAAGCAATTGAAGTGATTGGATTAGGATTACTAATGGTTAAATCAATACTACCGCTTAATCCACCAAAACAAGCAACATTTTGATGAGTTTCAGATAGAGTAAGTGTATTTGCGGGATCAGAAATACTGATGGTTAAACTTTGTGTACAGGCATTGGCATCGGTAACGGTTACAGAATAACTTCCGGCATTTAATCCGGTTAAGTCTTCAGTAGTTGTTCCATTATTCCATTGATAGATAAAGCCAGGAGTACCTCCAGATACACTCAGATCGATTGCACCTGTTTGAGTAGATAGACAAAGGGCATCTTGGTGTGTTTCGGTGAGTGTTAAAGGGGCATTGGGTTGTGAAATAGTAAGAGAAGTTGTGGCAGTACAACCATTGGTATCAGTAACTGAAACAGCATAACTACCTGCAGCTAATCCAACTATATCTTCTGTAGTTTGACCATTGGACCATAAGTAAGCAAATGGAGCTGTACCACCATTAACACTTAAATCAATGCTTCCGGTGCTTTGCCCAAAACAAGGCACATTTAATTGAGTAGCGCTAAGAGATATAGGATTAGAAGGCTCAGTGATAATAATGCTTAATTGAGCACTACAACCATTTGCATCGGTTATATCAACGGAATAGGTTCCACTAGTAAGGTTGGTTAAGTCTTCTGTAGTTGCCGAATTATTCCATAGGAAAGAGTAAGGAGCTGTTCCATTGGAAACGCTGACATCGATAGCGGCATTGTTTCCACCGGCACACGAAACATTGACTTGGGTGGCGCTTACTTGTACGGGTAAAAAGGGTTGGGTGATTGTGAAGTTATTTATGGTTGAACACCCATTGGCATCTGTTGTGGTGATGGAATAATTACCTGCAGCTAATCCAACTATATCTTCTGTAGTTTGACCATTGGACCATGCGTAGGTGTATGGGGATGTTCCACCGGTGGTTGTCCCATTGATACTTCCTGTTGTTCCACCAAAACACAGGACATTACTTACAGTACCGTTGTAGTTAAGGGGACTAGGTTGAGAGATGTTAATACTTATATTTTCTGTACACCCATTGGCATCAGTAACATTAATAGCATATGTACCTGCTAGTAGACCAGTCACATCTTCAGAAGAGGCACCATTACTCCAAGCAAAAGAATAAGGAGTTGTTCCACCTGAAACGGATAAATCAATCGCTCCATTGTTTCCACCATTACATGAAACTGCCGTGTGTGTTTCTGTGAGTAGAATCGGCTGAGCGGGCTGGGTTACTTGAAAACTAGCGTTGGTTTGGCATCCATTAGCATCAGTAACAAGAAGTGAGTAGGTACCTGCTTGTAGGTTTACGATACTTGCCGTAGTTTCTCCTGTTGACCAACTGTATGAATAAGGAGCGGTACCACCTTGAGTGATTGTACTAATAGCCCCATCATTTCCACCGTTACACAAAACAGCTGTTACGGTTCCAGAAATGGAGAGCGCTTGAGCGGGCTGAGTTACTGTGTATGATTGATTAAGGGTACATCCATTAGCATCGGTGATTAAAACAGCATATGTTGCTGCACTTAACCCTGAAATATCTTCTGTAGTTGCTCCATTAGACCAGCTAAAGGAATATCCTGCTGTTCCGCCTTGAACTGAAATGTTAATAGCACCTGAAGCGCCACCAAAACACAATACATTATTAATGGTACTGCTAGCACTAATTGGTTGAGCGGGTTGGGTGATAGTAAAAGTACCCGTTGCTTGACATCCATTTGCATCGGTAATGGTCAATGAATAACTTCCTGCGGCACCATTCGACAAGTCTTCACTATTGCTACCTGTAGACCAAGCATAGGAATAAGGAGCAGTACCTCCAACAGTAGATACGTTTATGGAACCATCCGATCCGCCAAAACAGCTAACGTTTGTTTGAGTTTGGGTGAAAGATAATGCAAGTGTTGGTTGAGTGATTGTATAAGATCCATTGGTAGAACATCCATTTCCATCTGTAATGGTTACGGAATAATTTCCAGCAGATAGGTTAGTTAAATCTTCTTGAGTAGAACCATTACCCCATGCATAGGAGTACGGAGTTACCCCACCATTTGCAGTGATATTAATAGTTCCATTTGCTCCACCAAAGCAACTTACATTAGATGACACCACTGGGTTTAGGGAAAGAGCCGTAGGTTGAGTTAATGAAACTGAAACAGTTCTTGTACAATTGTTTGCGTCTGTTACAGTTACCGAATAAGTTCCTGCGGATATTCCGTTTATTGATTGAGTTGTTGCTCCCGTTGACCACAAATAAGTATAAGGAGCAGTTCCACCCGAAGGAGTAACGGTTGCAGCGCCATCACTTAACCCAAAACAACTAATGTTAAATCCACTGTAATTGGTTGTCGCAGTAGCCGCAGCACCCAAAATTAAGGGTTGGGTGATTGTATAACTAGCCACAAAAGTACATCCACTACTATTGGTAATAGTAACCGAATAGGTTCCGGGTGCTAAATTGGAAACAGTAGCTGTATTAGCCCCATTAGACCAAGCATAAGTGTAAGATCCCGCCACACTCATTGTTAAAGAAATACTACCATTGTTTAATCCAAAACAACTAACATTAGTAACCACTGCATTAGCAATTACTGGAGTAGGATTAACCACCACATTTATGGAAGTGTCGATAGAACAAGAAAGTCCATTATAAGTAATCGAAAGGAAATATGTTCCACTCGCAGCAGGCGTTGCATTAGCAATAGTAGGATTTTGAATAGCAGATGTAAATCCATTTGGCCCTGTCCAGTTGTAAATGCC
>CAZTFG010000009.1:0-41419 GCA_964612725.1 uncultured Lishizhenia sp.
GCTATGCAAAATATTATAGCTGAAATTCTTGAGATGGACGTTGATTGCGTTTCTATTAAGGCTACAACGCATGAAAAAGTAGATTCTTTTGGAGAAAACAGAGCCATTAAGGCATATGCCTCTTGCCTTTTAGTTGGTTAAGTTTTTCATAACTATTTTATTCCTGATCTAAGATTTGCAGATTTGCAAATTGCAATAATAGATTTTTAATCCCATGATGCGGAAAAAATATAGTTGCTTTTTGATTTGATCCAACACCTTCCATTTTCGTTATTTTCCCTTTTCCAAAACGGCTATGCTCCACATTTTGACCTACCATATATTTTTGAGTTAACTCTCGACCTTGATCCCCTTTTAGCTCATTAATTGACTTTAAATTACTTGCAACACCCATCGGTTTATTCAATCCGCCGGAAATAGGACGTTCTTGTCGTGAAAACCCCATACCCAATGACCTTCCCTGTCCCCTTGGAGGAGTGTCAAAATGCAGGAATTTAGCATCAATTTCATCAATAAAACGACTTGGTTCAGAGGTAATTAATTGCCCCCACGTAAATCGAGATGCGGCATAAGAAAGTGTACAAGAGTTTTTCGCTCGAGTCACTGCAACATAAAACAACCTTCTCTCTTCCTCCAAATCCGTTCTGGAGTGCAATGCCATTTGAGAGGGAAACAAATTTTCTTCTAACCCAACCACAAAAACATGAGGAAATTCCAATCCTTTACTTGAGTGAATGGTCATCATGGTAACGTGATTTCTTTCTTCGTTTTTATCTGAATCAGCGTCTGTTAGAAGCGCAACATCCAATAAAAAATCAGCAAGCGTTTTCATTTCATCTTCCTCGTTGGAATTTACAAACTCTTGAATACCAGCAAGTAATTCCTCAATATTTTGATACCGTTCAATTTCCTCTGGACCCTTATCTTTTTCACTGAGCAGTTCTTTAACAATTCCAGAAGATTTCGCAATAGTTTCTGCCAATTGAAAGGCATTCACATGATTAATCTGGGCTTGAAAACTTTGAATCATCGTTGTAAATTCACCCAGCTTTTCTAGTGTCCCTTTATTAAAATCCGTAGGATACTCAAATGGATTTGTCAATACATCCCAAATACTTACGGAATATTTATTTGCAGCAATTACCAGTTTTTCTTCCGTAGTTTTTCCTAAAGCACGTTTCGGATAATTGAGTACACGTTTTAATGCTTCTTCATCATGTGGATTTGTTGTTAATCTGAAGTATGCTAATAAATCCTTTATCTCTTTACGCTGATAAAAGGACAATCCACCATAGATTTTATAAGGAATATTAAACTTTCTCAGTGCCTCCTCAAAAGCACGGGATTGTCGATTTGTTCGATACAAAATTGCCAAATCATTAAATGAAATTGGCGTTGACTGCTTCAAATCGAATATTTTACTTGCTATAATCTTTCCTTCTTCGTTATCCGTAAGTGTTCGAATAACCGATATCTTATTACCTTCTCCATTATCTGTCCAAACGGTTTTCTGAATTTGATCTTTATTTTTGGAAATGATTGAGTTGGCAGCCTCAACAATATTCTTGGAGCTCCTGTAGTTTTGTTCGAGTTTAAACAATTTAAAATCAGGGTAGTCCACCTTAAAATTTAGTATATTTTGAATATTTGCTCCTCGAAATGAATAAATACTTTGAGCATCATCTCCCACCACACAAATATTCTCATAAAGCGCTGCTAATTTTTTAACTATTAAATATTGAGCATAATTGGTATCTTGATACTCATCCACTAAAATGAATTTAAATTTCTGTTGATAATAATTCAGTACATCAGGAAAATCTCTTAGTAAAACATGTGTTTGGAATAATAAGTCGTCAAAATCCATGGCGCCTGCTTTCCTACATCGGTTTTCATAACGCGTGTAAATGTGAGTGATTTCAGATCGTTTAGCCTGTTTATCTTCAAAAAGTATTTCCTCATTTTGGGCGTACATCTCAGCAGATATTAAATTGTTTTTTGCGGAAGAAATACGTCCTAACACTGTACTTGGTTTGTACGCTTTATCGTCTAAATTCAATTCCTTGATGATGTCTTTCAAAAGATTTTTCGAATCTTGTGTATCGTAAATCGTAAAATTGGAAGGATACCCCAATCGGTCAGCATTAAAACGAAGAATTCTTGAAAATACAGAGTGAAATGTACCCATAGTGCTATTTTTAGCTTCAGAGAGCCCAATGATTTTACCAATTCGTTCAGTCATTTCACGAGCGGCTTTATTGGTAAATGTAAGCGCTAGAATATTGAATGGATCAACCCCATTTTCCACCAAATAAGCAATTCGATAGGTCAATACGCGTGTTTTACCTGATCCGGCACCTGCAATTACCATCAATGGCCCATCAATTTGTTCAACGGCAGCACGTTGACTTGCATTTAATTCATCTAAATAACTCATGAAATTAGTATGTTTAGCAAAGATACAAAATCAACACCTAGCCCTGTTTAATGTTTATAAATAATACAGTAAACTAAAAAACAAGCTATCTTTGTTACAAAGTAAAAGGCATGAAACATATTCTACTATTCTTATCAATTATTTTCACTTTTTCAATAAAATCTCAAGCTATTAATGGGATGGAAATTGGATTCGATGGATTTTTTGGAGCATCCAATCTTGGTTCAAGTTTTGGAATTGGGCCAAAAGTAGGATTTTTGCTAAGTGAAAATTTAGTTGTTGGGCCTTCTTTTCGTGTACAGCAAACTACCTCAAATTATTTAGGTATTAACACAACTAGACGAGTTTTTGGTGGTGGAGCATTTTTACATGGGAGAATTGTAGGATCAGGTAAAACACATGTATATGGAGGAGCAGAATTTGAACTGTTAAATAGTCCCTATAATTATATTACCTACCAACCGCTATCAACAAAAAAATGGGCGCCTACCTTGTTTTTATGTGGTGGAGTTAAGCTAGATCTAACTAAATCCGTTTCATTAACAGCAGGACTTTATTACGATTTAATCAATGCAAATAATAGCCCTTTTCGAAGCGCTTACACGATAAAACTAAAAAATGAGCAAGGTCAAGTGGTGAGAATTTTACCAGTTATCTATCGTTTATCATTGATAATAAAGCTGTTTGAAACAGAACCATCATTGGAATCGGAGGAAGAATAAACATTTTTTAGTACCAATTTGTTAAAGAAATAAAAGATGAAAATAGGGATGGTTTTATATCCCACCTTCGGTGGTAGCGGTGTTGTGGGGACAGAATTAGGCAAGGCACTAGCCAGAAAAGGTCATCAAGTACATTTCATTACCTATTCGCAACCTGTGAGACTAGGCAGTTTTCATGAAAATATTTTTTACCATGAAGTTTCTGTAAGTAATTATCCGCTATTTGACTATCAACCGTATGAAACAGAATTAGCGAGTAAGTTAGTGGATGTGGTTAAATACGAAAAGCTTGATTTATTGCACGTACATTATGCCATACCACATGCTTCTGCAGCTTTTATGGCACAACAAATTTTAAAGACGCATGGAATAAATATTCCATTTATAACTACCCTGCATGGAACAGATATCACCTTGGTGGGTAAAGATCCCTCATTTGAACCCGTTATTCGATTCTGTATTAATGTTTCAAACGCTGTCACAACCGTTTCTGAAAGTTTAAAAGAGGATACCATTAAGCACTTTGCTATAGAACGCCCAATAAATGTTATCCCCAATTTCATTCAATTAGAGGAAAAAATTCAAGACCTTGCTTTTAATGAATTGCGCACAAAATATGCTAAAACCGGTCAAAAAATAATCTGTCATGTTTCCAATTTTAGACCAGTAAAACGAGTAGAGGACGTTATTTTAACCTTCAATGAAATTCAAAAACAGGTTGATTCTAAACTTATTTTAGTTGGTGATGGACCTGACAGAAATGCAGCCGAAAAACTAAGTAGAGAATTAGGATTAATGGATCATGTGATTTTTTTCGGCAAAGTTCGTGATACCAACCATATACTTGAATTTTCTGACTTATTCCTTCTTCCTTCTGAAACTGAAAGCTTTGGACTAGCTGCTTTAGAAGCGATGGCAGCAGGAGTTCCGGTTATTTCATCAAATACCGGGGGAATACCAGAAGTGAATCTTAATGGATTTTCAGGTTATTTATCTGAAGTTGGTGATATTCAATCCATGTCAGAAAATGCAATTGCCCTATTATCAAATGAAGAGAAGTTGTCAACTTTCAAAATTCAAGCAAAGAAACAAGCCTCTTTATTTTCATTAGATTTGATTTTACCCCAATATGAGGAGCTTTATCATGAAGTACTTAAAAGAAATCATTAGCCTCTTTGCCTTGTTTTGATTTTTCATTTTTAAGTCTTTTTTCATTTTTCTTAATAGCCAATTTATATTGTTTGGATTGATTTTTCCAATGTCTTTTTTTTGCTTTTCGGGCTTCCCGTTTTTTGTGCTTACTTTCTTTTCTATCTGATTTTGATATGGTTTTATTTGCTAGTTTTCTAAGTCTTTCGGATGGTGTTAATTTTGAATTCGCACATGCCGAAATTAATAGCAGTGCAAATAAAAAAAATAACCATACGTTTCTTTTAAAAACCATTTTGTAATTTTAAACAATGAAGTTCGTAATTTTTTTAATAATATCCTTGGTACTCATAAGTTCATCTTGTAATAAGAATGGTGCCAACCCAGTACCAAATATCCCTTTCGACATAACAATTGATATTAATTTACCTAGTTATTCTAATTTATCAGGCGTTGGAGGATGGACATACGTCATTGGAGGTTCGAGAGGTATTATCGTTTATAGAAGAGCAATTGATGAATTTGTAGCTTTTGACCGTCATTCACCAGCAGATCCAGAAGGCACATGTTTTTTACCCCTCTTTCCTGATACCGATAATTTTCTTCAATTGAATGACACGTGCAATACCGCTACCTATTCTTTATATGATGGCTCCCCAATCTCGAATAGTCAATTTGGATTAAGACAATATCGCACCATTTTTAACGGGACCAATCTACTTAGAATCTACAATTAATCTGCAAAAGAATCACGAAACATGTCACAAACAAAGGGAATCGCCATATTAGGTTCAACCGGATCAATAGGAACACAAGCCTTAGAGGTTATATCTTGTTACCCCAATTTCTTTCGGCTGGAGGTATTAACGGCTGGTAAAAATGTAGATTTATTAATTGAACAAGCAAAGAAATTCCAGCCAAACTCAGTAGTTATAGGAGATGAATCATTATACCCTAAATTAAAAGAGGCACTTTCCAAGGAAGACATTCATGTTTATGCCGGAGAAGATGCCATTTGTCAAGTTGTTGAATCAAACGAAGTAGATACGGTACTCACTGCTATGGTTGGGTACGCTGGACTTAAACCAACATTACGCGCTATTGAAGCTAAAAAAACAATTGCATTAGCGAATAAAGAAACGTTAGTTGTAGCAGGTGAACTTGTTACGAAACTTGCTAAGGAAAATGGAGTCAATATCTACCCGGTAGACTCAGAGCATTCAGCAATATTTCAGTGCCTCGTTGGCGAATTCCATAATCCTATTGAAAAAATATATCTTACGGCATCTGGCGGTCCGTTTCGCGGTTATTCCATGGAACAACTTGCTCAAGTAACTAAAGCTCAAGCACTGAAACATCCAAATTGGTCCATGGGTGCAAAAATCACTATCGATTCTGCCTCAATGATGAATAAAGGACTTGAAGTAATTGAAGCAAAATGGTTGTTTAACCTGGCTCCAACACAAATTGATGTAATTGTACACCCCCAATCTATTGTTCATTCGTTGGTTCAATTTACGGATGGGAGCATGAAGGCTCAAATGGGGTTACCCGATATGAAACTACCTATTCAATTTGCGTTGACATACCCTAATCGGTTACCTACCGAATTCCCTCGATTTAATTTTCTGGATTATCCCAGTTTAACGTTCGAGAAAGCAGATAATGAAGTATTTAAAAATCTAGGGTTAGCATATACTGCCATGGAGGAAGAAGGGGTTTCTGCCTGTTTTTTAAATGCTGCCAATGAGGTGGCGGTGGATGCTTTTTTACATGATCAAATTTCATTTGTTGATATTTTTGAAATAAATAGCACCGTTCTTTCTAAAGCGCCTAAAATACATTCCCCTAATTATGAGGATTATGTGTATGCCGATATAGAAGCGCGCAAATTAGCATCGGAGATATGTTCTAGAAAAAATCCGCACTGATTCCACTCAAAATAGTACCTTTGCAACTTATGTACAAACAAGTAATCTTGCGTAAAAACAAGGAGGAATCAATCCTTAGAAAACATCCATGGGTATTTTCAGGAGCCATAGATCTTATTGATGATGAAATTATAGATGGCGACATTGTTTCTGTTTTTGATTCGAGAAATAAATATTTAGGTACTGGGCATTTCCAAAATGCTACGATTGCGGTTCGAATTCTCACGTTTGATGAAAAAGAACTCAATCAAGATTTTTTTGATTTGGTAATTGGGGAAGCAATTGATTTGAGAAAAACCCTCGGATTATTTACTAAAGATAATTCAATTTGCCGATTGGTGCATGGTGAGGGAGATGGATTACCTGGTCTCATTATTGATTTTTACAATGGTGTTGCTGTCATTCAATGCCATAGTATTGGAATGTATGAATCGGTTCCGTTGATTTCTAAAGCCATACAAACCAAACTGGGAAAGACGCTTAAAGCCATTTATTCGAAATCCAAAGAAACGCTTCACAACAAAGAGGGAATAGAAGATTCATATATTTTTGGTTCATGCAAAACACCGCATAAAGCCAAGGAAAATGGAATTATTTTTTCAATAGATTGGGTTACTGGTCAAAAAACCGGTTTCTTTATCGATCAACGAGAAAATAGAAAATTAGTAGGAAAATATGCCACTGGTAAAAAAGTATTAAATACCTTTTGTTACAGTGGAGGATTTAGTTTATTTGCCTTAAATGCAGGAGCCTCCGAGGTCCATTCACTTGATAGCTCAAAAAAAGCAATTGATTTAACGGAACAAAACATTATTTTAAACAAGGCAACAGAAAATCACGTTTCAATTGTAGATGATGCCATGGAATTCATGAAAACGGTAGATCATTCATATGACATAATCGTTTTGGATCCTCCCGCATTTGCAAAACATAGAGACAAACGACACCAAGCAATTCAAGGATACAAGAGATTAAATGAAATGGCCATTCGCTCCATTAAACCGGGTGGAATTATATTCACGTTTTCTTGTTCTCAAGTAGTTGATAAAAATTTATTTACCCATACAGTCATTGCTGCGGCTATTAGTTCTGGACGAAAAATTCGAATTTTAGAACAACTACATCAACCGGCTGACCACCCTATAAATGCTTTTCATCCGGAAGGAGAGTATTTAAAAGGATTAGTAATTCAAGTAAGTTAATGTTAGACATTCGATATCGTACCATTCTAAGTGTGGCTCTTCCGTTAATGATTTCTACTTTTATTCAATCCATTGTATTGATTACGGATGCCTCGTTTATAAGTAGATACAATACACATGCTTTTGATGCAGTTGGAAACGGCGGTTTATTGTACATTACAATGTATATGGCACTTCTTGGAATGAGCGATGGAGCTCAAATAATTATTGCCAGAAGAATCGGTCAATATAAATACAAGTCAATCAGTAAAATATTTGGTACTACTCTTTTTATTTTAACCATTATTGCAGTATTTTTATTTGTAATCCTTTATTACTTTATGCCTGATTGGGTAATGTCTTACTCAAAAAATTCTGAAATTGCAATTTATCAAGGTCAATATATTCAGATCAGAAGCTTTGCTTTGTTTAGTGCAATAATCACCCTGAGCATACAAGCATTTTTTCTGGCAATTGGAAAAACATGGGTTGTATTAATCGCTTCTTTGATTACTGCATTGAGCAATATATTCCTAGATTATGCATTAATTTTCGGAAATCTATCCTTTCCTGAAATGGGACTCGAGGGCGCAGCGTGGGCGTCAACAATCGCGGATATAATGGGTATGGTTTTCTTGCTACTCTTCACTCTATTCACGCGTTTTAAAAACGAATATCATTTATTTCATTCGTTAAAGATTAGCATGTATTCTTTCAAGGAGATGTTAAAAATCGGAACTCCTTTGATGCTGCAAGGATTAACCGCATTAGCCACCTGGACTGTTTTTTTTACATGGCTTGAGCAACTTGGATCATTTGAACTTACCGTTTCACAAAATATTCGAACCTTATATATGTTTGCATTTGTGCCTATTTGGGGGTTTGCCGGAACCACTAAAACCTACGTTTCACAATATATGGGGAGAAAAGAGTTTCATTTAATCCCAGTTATTCAAAGGCGAATTCAAATCATTACCGTGCTTTTGTTATTGGTGTCCTTTCATGGTTCTATCTTATACCCAGAAACACTAATTCGATTCGTTAATCCAAATGAATTATACGTAGCAAAAAGCGCAGAAATCCTTCGTTTTGTTTCCATTTCTATTTTCCTATATGGCTTTGTAAGTGTTTATTTCCAGACTATCAATGGTAGCGGCAACACACTGATTTCCATGAGCATAGAAATGGGATCGGTATTTATTTATATCATTACAGCGTTTTTATTCATTAAGATTTTAAAATGGGACATTTATTGGATTTGGTCGGTGGAGTATGTTTACTTTGGAACTACGGGCTTGTTATCCTTCCTCTATTTAAAATTGTTCAACTGGCAAAAAAAACGAGTCTAACTTAATCAACTTTATATTATGATTCCATCATTACGTATCGTCTTTATGGGAACACCTGAATTTGCAGTTTTCATATTGGATAAATTGTTTCAATCGAATCATCAAATTGTAGGAGTGGTTACAGCCACAGATAAACCAGCAGGAAGAGGTCAACAATTGAAGTCAAGTGCTGTCAAAGATTTCGCAGTAGCTAATAATTTAAACTTAATTCAACCAGAGAGTTTGAAAGATCCAATTTTTGTTGATGAATTAAGAAACCTTGAGCCTGATCTTTTTGTTGTTGTTGCTTTTAGAATGTTACCTGAAATAGTATGGTCCATTCCACCAAAAGGGACAATAAACTTACATGCATCATTATTACCCCAATATCGTGGGGCAGCTCCTATAAATTGGGCAATAATAAACGGTGAGGAAAAAACAGGAGTCACCACTTTTTTTATCAATGAAGACATAGATACAGGAAAAATCATTGATAGCGAAGAGGTGGAAATAACGGAAAATATGACTGTTGGGGAATTGTATGTTCAATTAATGGAATCAGGATCCGTTTTGACATTGGAAACAGTAAATGCGATTTCCTTAAATACAGTAGTTCCAAAAAATCAAGATGACCTAATCCATTCAGAATTAAAACATGCACCTAAAATCTTTAGACCAACATGTGAAATTAAATGGCACAATAGCGCACGCACCAATCACAATTTAATCCGAGGACTGTCTCCCTATCCGGGTGCATGGACCTTGCTTTACAATGCTCAAAAAAAGGAATTAGTTCAATTTAAACTTTTAGACAGTAAAAAATCAGGCATTAAGGTTAAAAATTCCAAAAACCTATTAATTCACCAAGATGGAATACTTCTCCCCTGTTCGGATGAGTATTTGATTATCAGCAAATTACAACCAGAAGGAAAAAGAGCTATGGATTTTAAGGATTTTATTGCAGGTCATAATTTAGCGGATTGGTTGATTGAAAGTGAGGTAAATTAGTTACATTTGATTCTTAAAAATTCAGGTACATGTTAGGAGACTTATTGAAACGTCTATTAGGAGATAAAAATACAAAGGACAGAAGAGAATATCAACCGTTTATTGACAAAGCGAATCAAGCATACGAAAAAATAAAAACTGCTTCAGATGACGGATTACGTGAACAAACAAACGAGTTAAAAAAATACATCCAAGAACAAATTTCATCGTTAGAAATTGAATTACAAGGATTGAAAGAAAAAGCCGATAGTTCGGAATTATCCATTCATGAAAAAGAAGAAATTTTTGATGAAATAGATAAATTAACGGAGAAAATCGATGAGAAAATAGAAGAAGCTCTTTTAGAAGTACTTCCGCAAGCATTTGCACTAATTAAAGAAACTTCTTTTCGATGGACTACTCATGGAAAATTGGAGGTTACTGCACAGGATTTCGATAAGGAATTAGCATCTAAAAAAGACGGAATAACTATTTCAGGAAATCAAGCTATTTGGCACAATGAATGGACCGCTGCCGGTGCTAAAGTAAAATGGGAAATGGTTCATTATGATGTTCAGTTAATGGGGGGAGCTGTTTTGCACCGAGGAAATATTGCTGAAATGCAAACCGGTGAAGGAAAAACATTAGTTGCTACATTACCCGTATTCTTGAATGCGTTGGCTGGAAAAGGAGTTCATGTGGTTACGGTGAATGATTATTTGGCAAAACGTGACTCTGAGTGGATGGGTCCTTTATATCAATTTCATGGTTTATCGGTTGATTGTATCGATAAACACCAGCCAAATTCTCCAGAAAGAAGAAAAGCGTACCGAGCTGATATCACGTTTGGAACAAACAACGAATTTGGGTTTGATTACTTGAGAGATAATATGGCAGGTAGCACAGAAGATTTGGTGCAACGGAAACATCACTTTGCTATTGTGGATGAAGTCGATTCTGTATTAATTGATGATGCTCGAACACCATTGATCATTTCTGGTCCTACACCAAGAGGTGAGGAACACGAATATTATGAATTAAAGCCTCGTATTGAGCGAGTTGTTAATGCACAAAAACAATATGTTCAGCAATGTTTAACAGATGCACGTAAATTATTGACTGTAATAACAGGAGAAACCCCCGACCCATCAATTGATTCTAAAAAAGCATTGGAAGACGGTGGAATCGCGTTACTTCGCGCTCATCGTGGACTCCCGAAGAATAAAGCACTCATCAAATTTCTATCAGAACCTGGAATTCGCGTTCACTTGCAAAAGACGGAAAACTACTACATGCAAGAGCAAGGTAAACACATGAAGAAAATTGATAATGAACTTTTCTTTGTGATAGATGAAAAAAATAATACGATTGAATTAACTGCTAAGGGAATAGATTTAGTATCTGGTTCAGACGATAGAGACTTTTTTATTTTACCCGATATCGGTTCTGAAATCGCTCGATTACAAAAAGAAAATCACGAGAAGGAAACCTATTTAGAGAAAAAGGATATGTTGGTGAGGGATTACTCAATTAAATCTGAACGAATCCACTCTATTAACCAATTACTTAAAGCGTATACCTTATTTGAAAAAGAAGTGGAATACGTTATCTTGGATGGAAAAGTAAAAATTGTAGATGAGCAAACAGGACGTATTCTAGATGGAAGAAGGTACTCCGATGGACTACACCAAGCCATTGAAGCTAAGGAAAATGTGACTGTGGAAGCCGCAACTCAAACTTATGCAACCGTTACCTTGCAAAACTATTTCAGGATGTACCACAAGTTAGCGGGTATGACTGGTACTGCCGAAACGGAGGCGAAAGAATTTTGGGACATTTACAAATTGGATGTTGTTGTTATTCCTACTCATCGTCCGGTTGTTAGAAAGGATCAAAATGATTTTGTTTTACGTACCGCTCGAGAAAAATATTCGGCAATAATCGATGAAATAGAGAAATTAGTTGCTGCAGGACGACCTGTTTTGGTAGGAACAACAACGGTTGAAATTTCCGAATTACTAAGTCGAATGCTGAAAATGAAAAAAATTGAGCATCAAGTACTTAATGCAAAATATCATCAAAAAGAAGCTGAAATTGTTGCGAATGCAGGTTATGCCGGTACGGTAACAATAGCAACCAATATGGCTGGGCGTGGTACAGATATAAAATTAGGGCCTGGTGTGAAAGAAGCAGGAGGATTAGCTATTATCGGTACTGAGAGACACGATTCCAGAAGGGTTGACAGACAGTTACGAGGTAGATCAGGTCGACAAGGAGATCCAGGGTCTACGCAGTTTTTTGTTTCCCTCGAGGATGATTTGATGCGTAAATTTGGTTCAGAAAGAATAGCCAAATTAATGGATAGAATGGGATTGAAAGAAGGAGAAGTTATCACCCATAGTATGGTAACTAAATCCATTGAACGAGCTCAGAAAAAAGTGGAAGAGAACAACTTTGGTATGCGTAAACGTTTACTGGAGTATGATGATGTTATGAATGCTCAACGTAAAGCCATTTATAAGAAAAGAAGAAACGCTTTATTCGGTGATCGTTTGGATATTGATGTAGATAATATGTTCTATGAATTGTGTGAGTCTACCGTTACAAAAATGAAGAACTCATCCTTCCTAGAATTTGAATTAGAATTATTACGTGTCATCGGAATTGAATCACCTGTTGAAGAAGCAAACTTTCAAACCACCGATGAAAATCAATTAACTGATTTGGTATATCAATCAATGCGAGAACAGTATACCCGTAAATGCGAAAAAATTTCTCACAAGGCATTTCCGCAAATTAAACATGTGCATGAAACCATGTCGGATAAATACAAAAATATTGTTTTCCCTTTAACTGAAGGAAGAAGAGAAATGCAACTTATTATAAATCTGGAGGATGCATACAAATCTGAAGGAAAAGAAATTTCAAAATCACTGGAAAGAAATGTCATATTATCGACCATTGATAATGAATGGAAAGAACATTTACGAGAAATGGACGATTTACGCTCAGCTGTTCACAATGCTAGTTACGAGCAAAAGGATCCGTTATTGGTTTATAAACTAGAATCTTTTGGTTTATTTAAAAATATGATTAATCGCTTGAATACAGAATCCGTTGAGCTTTTGATGAAATTAGATATTCCGATGGAGCAAGAATTACAAAGCACCAATAAAGAAGAACGTCAAAATAACTACGCAAAAGCAAATTCAAATTCTACAAGTACCACACCTCCTCAATTTAGTGGCGCTGATGCTTATAAAAAGGCGATTGAATCTAGTTTGCCACCTGTGGAAAAGAAAGAACCAATTATTGCAGAACCTAAAGCAGGTAGAAATGACCCTTGTCCTTGCGGTAGCGGGAAGAAATATAAACAATGTCACGGTAAATAAAGCATGCAGCCTTTTCCATCCATCTCTATTATTGGAACAGGAAATGTTGCTGAATTGTTTGGAAATCGATTGATTGATGCTGGAATAACAATTTCATCTATAAGTGGAAGGAATCAAGAAAGACTGCAGGAATTAAGTTCCCGTTGGAAATGTACAATTAACTCCTTGGATAAAATACAAGGTGACATAGTGTTAGTGGCCGTTTCGGATGACGCCACCAAATCTATCATTGAACAACTGAATCCAAACCAAATTGTACTTTATACAGCTGGAACTATTCATATAACGTCGATAACACATCCGTTGTTAGGTGTCTTTTATCCTTTACAAACGATTAGTAAAAATAGAATAAGTAAACTAGGCAATTTCCCAATTTTAGTTGAATACTTACAGCCAGAGGTTGAGAAAATAGTTTTATTGTTAGCTCATGCACTGAGTACTAAAGTGACATTTTGTTCTTCAACTGAAAGAAACAAAATTCATTGTATCGCAGTTTTTATAAATAATTTCAGCAATCATCTGATTCACCTTGGACAAAAAATAGCAAAATCTGAACAAATAGAATTTGAACTTTTCTCCGGTCTAATTCAGGAAACATTTGAAAAACTAACTGAAATGAATGCACACGATGCACAAACTGGTCCTGCTAGAAGAAATGATTTAGAAACAATTTACAATCATCTGAATGTACTTCAAGAACCTGAAAAAAGCATTTACAAAAACATAACAAATAGTATTTTAAGTACTTACAATCATGATCAGCTATAAAGAAAAACTCAATAACATCACCACATTTATTTTTGATGTGGACGGTGTTTTTACGGATGGCAGTGTACAATTATTCAATGATGAAGTTATTCGTACCTTTCATTCAAGAGATAGTTACGTTATCCAATATGCATCCAAACTCGGTTACTCTTTTTTTGCTATAACTGGCGGGCATTCTATCGATGTTCAAAATCGATTATTAGGACTCGGAATGAAAGAGGTTCACATGCGTTCTTCACGAAAGTTGGATGTGTATCAAGATATTTTGAATCGACACAAGTTAACAGATTCAGAAATCCTGTACATGGGAGATGATATTCCAGATATTCCTGTTTTAAAAAGAGTTGGAGTTTCATGTTGTCCTCAAGATGCTGCATCAGACATAAAAAATATTGTGGATTATCAATCGCCAATTTTTGGAGGAAAAGGATGTGTCAGAGATGTAGTTGAACAAACCCTGCGTGTTCAAGGTAACTGGATGAAGCCGGAGGCTTTTGAATGGTAGACTAGTTTCTCTTGTAAATTCGGCAAGAAATTGCTCGATGATCGCTAAGTGCTTTATCTTGTATTTTAAATTGAGACGAATTTAAATCGTCCGAATGAAATATATAATCTATTCTTCCTGCTGGGATGCGCCCCACATAGGTTGATCCAATACCACTCCCACAATTACGAAAAGCATCTGTCAATTTTGAGTTAAACTGCTGATAGGTATATGAAAGAGGGGTGTCATTAAAATCTCCGCACACAATAGTGGGATAAGGAGAATTTTGAACATGTTTCATGACAGTTAAAGCTTGCTCAGCTCTTTTGGGATAGGCAATCTGAAGTTTTTCGATTATCAACCGAATCGTTGATTTCGAAGCCATATTATTCAAAGGATCTTTTTTCGTGTAATAATCACCTTGCAATTTGATCGATTGAAGGTGTACATTGTAAATTCTAAATGTGTCCATTTGTTTAACAATATCTACATAAACGCAATAATTAAAATCTTTTTCACTTTGTGTATCGAAAATAACATCCCCTTTTGCTATAATTGGATATTTTGAAAAAAGATAAATCCCAAAGTTTTGACGAGAATAATTCTTGTGGGCACTACGTTCATGATAATCAATATATTTCATGAATCGTAAAATGGTATCCCGCGTTTTAAAATCTGTTGGTCTATCTTTTTGATAAAATTCTTGAAAACAAATGACATCCGGATTTTCTTCTTTCATGTAGGTAAAAATGGCATTTCGCGTATTGATGGCATTTTTAAATACTGGATTATAAACATCAAATAAACGAACATTATACGACATGATATGCAAAGAATTCCCACTTGGTTGCGTGTCATCAGCAAAAAAAGCGAGCATCCTAAAATGAAGATTACCACCCAATACAAGCACCCCTAAAATTATCAAAGCCCATTTAGACCTTAATACCGTCCATATCAATAGAAAAACAATGGACAAGGCCAAGAAGATAGGATAAGCTAAACCAAAAAAAGGAATAAAAAATTGAGTTTTCGGATGTAAATAAGGTGCTAAATAAGAAATACCTAGTGCGAGTAAAGTCAACAAGGTGAAAAATTTCAACCAAAATTTAATGTTCCATAAAAAACTTAAAAAAGCTATCATTTTTTACTTTGATTGAATAAAAAATCTTTCTCTTGCCTGGTTAAAGACTCATATCCAGATTTTGAAATTTTATCTAAAATGGAATCTATTTTTTGTTGTTTTAGCGTTGCTTCTAAATTATATTCCTCATCAGTTTTAATCCTAGAATTAGAGCGTTTGGCAGATTTCGATTTATTGAAATTAACAGTTGGCATTAAGCGTTGTATAGATACAATAACTTGCTGGAACTTGTTTAGAATATTTGTTGAACTATGTATATTTCGAACGGCCAGCGCCCCAAAAATCGCCCCTCCAATATGGGCAAAATGCGCAACACCATCATTCAAGCCTAAGGAAATCAAATCCGAAATCAAAAAGAAACCAGCTAGGAATATCAATCGAATTGGAAAAATTCCAAAAAGAGAAACGGTTAAATTCGGTCGGTAAAAAGCTAACCCCATAAAAATTGCCATTACAGAACCAGAAGCACCAACAATTACCGTATTCGCATTTTGCAATGCGGGAAAAACGGCATGTGAAACAATCTCCAACATCCCACCAGAAATACCGCCTAATAAATATGTAAGCCACAATTTTTTAGAATCAAACAATTGTTCAAATAATCGACCTGAAAAATACAAGAACAGCATATTTAGAATCAAATGCCACAAAGTGAAATGCGCAAAAATACTTGTAACAATTCCCCAAGGCATCCAAATAAACTCGGAGAATTTTGTGTTTAAAGTAAAAACGGCACTCAAAAATTTGGACAACCAACTATCTTGGGCCAAAAGTAATCGACTAAATACCTCTAAAATCTGTATACCCAAGAATACAATAACATTGATTAAAATCAGTCGTATAGTCATCCCCCCATATCGGTATGCATTCTTTAAGGATTCGTATATATTTTGATTTGCTTGCATCTTACCAAAAATTAGAACGATCTTGCCTTCTCCAAATTAATACTAATATAGCCCCAACGATTGCTCCACCGATATGAGCTAAATGAGCCACAGGATCATTGGCCTGATTTTCAAATGCAAGATATACTTCCAATAAAAAATAAGCACCAACTAAATACTTTGCTTTTACCGGGATAGCAAAATAAAGCATGAATTCGGTATTAGGAAAAAGAATAGCAAATGCAGACATCACTCCGAATATTGCACCCGAAGCACCTACCATTGGGGTAATTGAAAGGGTAACATACTCTTTAATCGTTTCAAAATTGACAGTAGGGTATTTCATTAAAAAGCCATGTAAATTTGAATTAAGATCATCTAAATTATCACTAGATGATATCACAGCATCTAAATCATCGACTGACAATACACCCGAAAGTTGAGAAGATAATTCCATCATTTGATAAACACCAATTCCGTTATATAGAGCAAATGCTCCCATTGCGGAAGAAATGTAAAAAATAAAAAAACGTTTAGCTCCCCATAGTCGCTCCAAAAAACCTCCAAGCATCACAAATAACCACATATTAAAAAATATATGAAAGAAATCACCGTGCATAAAGAAATGAGTAACAATTTGAAAAGGTTCAAAAAGTGCTGATGTAATATAATGAGCGCCTAAAATACCCCTCAGGTTGATACCTTGGAGTAACAACAATTCAGTAACAATGTAGAACATTACATTTAGTAAAAGAATATTCTTAGTTACTTGAGGAATTGAATTTAAAAATGAGAACATTATAATTTGGATTTTAATTCTTCTATTGTCAATGTATTTACTATTTTTTTTCCACTAGGCGAATATTGATGATCTTGGCACTGGAATAAACGTTCGATCAGATAAGAAGGTTCAATTTTGTTTTTTAATGCAGATAAAGCAACGGTTTTAGCAATAGAAAGCACAACAAAATGGGCAATTTCTCCCTTATCCACCTCCTTGTATCCAATTGTTTCATTTATTGAGTTTATACAACTATGTATGGATTCATCTTGTACGCAGGAAGGCACACCATTTAAAATCAATTTATCAGCTTGCACTTCGAATTGAAAACCAAAGCGTTCCAATAAGGTTCTGTTTGCCTCCCAAGCTAATTTCTCATTTTTTGATAATTCAACATCATATGGAAAAAGCAATTGTTGAGAATGGATGGGTGAATTAACAAATTGCTCCATCATTTCATCATATGTAATTCTTTCTTGTGCCCGTTTACGATCAAGCAGCATAAAACCTGATTTACTAGGAGTTAGAATGAACCTGTCTTTCACTAAAAAATCTTTGATTGATTCAACCGTATTCGTATCAATTAGCTGTTCCTGAACGGGTGCTTCTTGTTCCTCATCTACTTTATAGAAATTTTGCCAATCGGAGGTAGATGGATTGGTTTGACCAAATCCTTGAGCACGAATAGCTGGACTAATTCCGTTGGAAATACTTTTAGACGTAGTTTTTGATGAAGTATGTTGAAATGGATTAAAATCTGGATTCACTCGAATTACTGGTTCAACAGCTGGTTGATTTCTAAAAGACATTGGGACATCAAAAGCCGTTTCTTGCTCAAAATCCAACGTTGGAGCAATATTGTATTTCCCTAATGCTTGTCTGATGCTACTTAAGAGTATGGAATAAATAAACTTATCTTCTTCAAATTTTATTTCCGTTTTGGTTGGATGAATATTCACATCCAATTTTGCGGGATTGACTTCAAAAAAAATAAAATAACCGGGAAAGAACTTGGGTTGAATTAATCCTTCAAATGCTCGATTAACGGCATGATTGAAATAATGATCTTTAAAAAATCGATTATTTACAAAGAAAAATTGTTCCCCTCTAGTTTTTCTAGCAAATTCAGGTTTTATCACATACCCATGAATGGAGACAATATCGGTATTTTCTTCAATGGGAACGAGTTTATCATTGGATGATTTACCCAGAATATCAACAATTCTCTTTCTTAGATTGGCCGCTGGAAGAGAGTAAACTTCCTGATTATTATGATGTAAGGTAAAGAAACACTCAGGGTGTGCAAGGGCTACACGTTCAAATTCTTCTTCAATATGCCTAAATTCCATGGCATCTGACTTTAAAAAATTTCGACGCGCCGGGACATTAAAAAACAAATTCTTCACCTCAAAAGATGTTCCATTTGCCGAAACACAGTCCACATTGGAGATGATTTTTGATGCTTCAATTTGGATTTCAATACCTGTTTCTTGAATTGCTTGTTTTGTTTTTAATACTACTTGAGCTATGGAAGCAATGGAAGCTAATGCTTCTCCGCGAAATCCTTTTGTTGTCAATGAAAATAAATCATCTGCCGATTTAATTTTACTGGTTGCATGCCGTTCAAAACAGGCGACAGCATCGGCTGCAGACATTCCCTCACCATTATCAATAACTTGAATTAATGTTTTACCGGCATCTTTTACAATCACTTGAATTTTTGTTGATCCAGCGTCAACTGCATTTTCAACTAACTCTTTAACTACAGAACAGGGTCTTTGAATCACCTCGCCTGCAGCGATTTGGTTAGCAATATGATCTGGTAGTATTTTAATCCGATTAGTCATGAATCAAACCACTGACTTAATGACTTGATCAACATCATCCAATCCGTTGAATACGAAGTATCCCAATACCAATATCAATAAAATTAATATTACAATTCTTAGATTGGCTGATTGTTTTTGTTTAGATACCAATTTACTCCTATTCCAGGATTGATGAATTGCGTCTCTTAATAGTTCTTTACGCTGCCCATCCGAAGATTTTTCTTCTTCTAAAAAAGCCTTTTTTTTCAATTCAAGTCGTTCCTTCCGTTCATCATAATAACGAGGAACGTAATTGAAGCGTTTATTTCTTCCAGATTTCGAGATAAAACTAAATGACATAAATTTAACTATGATAACAAATATACAGAAATATAATCCTACCCAATCGAAAAATAACCATTTTTAATCGAAGAAAATAACTATTTCGATTTATTAAAAAACAGTATTAATTATTACTTTTTGAATAGCCTAGTAAACTTCCACCACGGCTGCTTTTTATCTTCCTGATAATAACCATAGCCATAGCCGTACCCGTAACGATAACCATACCCGTAGCCATACCCTTTTGAACCATATGTACCATTAAGAAGAAGCGCCATATTAGGTAACCTATTTTCTTTTTTTAGCTCACTAGGGATGTTAAGCATGCGCTTTGGTAATTCATGTGCACGAACGACATAAAGAACCGTATCCGCATATTTTGAAATCAATAAAGTATCGGTCACAATTCCAACAGGAGCTGTATCTACGACAATATAATCATACATCTGACCAACCTCATTAAACAACTGAACTACACGATCAGACATCAATAATTCAGATGGATTTGGAGGGATGTCACCTGAAGGAAGGATATCCACTTGTTCATGTATATGAGTTGTATAAATCAAATCAGAAAGTGAATATTTACTATCAACGATGAAATTCGTAACTCCTTTTGACCGCTCCTTCCCCATATAATCTTCTAGTTTTGGAGCGCGTAAATCCATTCCAATGAGCAGCACTTTTTTTCCTGACAAGGCAAGAGAAATAGAGAAATTCACAGCGGTAAATGACTTACCTTCTCGTGCAACCGTTGATGTAATAAAAATAAATTTTCCCCGATTTTCAACATGACCGAGCATGAAATCTACGTTCGTTCTTAAGGAACGGAATGCTTCGGAGATAGCTGTTTTACTTCCCTTCGTTACAACTATTTGCTTATTCTTATCACCTAATGGAATATTACCAATGAACGGAAGTTTTAATTTTTCAATATCCGATTTAGAATACACCTTATCATAAAGTAAATCCTTTGTATACACATATAAAATCCCTAAAACTATACTTAACACTAATGCTCCCAGGTAAATAAACGAGCGTTTCGGAGAAATAATACTTCCGTTGCTATATGCCGAATCAACCAATTTGGCGTTACCAATTCCTACGGCTAAAGCTATTTGGGTTTCCTCTCTTTTTTGTAATAAATATAGATAAAGGGATTCTTTAATTTGTTGTTGACGTTCAATCGATCTAAATTCCTTTTCAAACTTAGGCATTTTAGATAGACCCACTTCGAGTCTTTGCTCCTCAGAATCCAGTTCAATTAATGCTCTTTTTTTGGAATTAATGAGGTTTTTAACACTCTTTTCTATATTGTCTTTGAGTTCTGAAATTCTATTGGTGAGATTAACTACTTTTGGCGCTTTTGTAGTAGTGGTTTTCAATTCCTCCAGTCTTTCCAACACTAAGTTATTATGGGTCTCAATCGTTCGATCAATTGTATTATCAGCTAAACCCAAATTTACCGGTACTAAATCTTCTGCTTTTGAATTATTAACTAAATGATCTAACATCATTTTACTTAATTGAACTTGCGTTTCGGCAGTAACTATTGACAATCGTAGGTCCGAACCGGCATTCACCTCGGCTTTAGTTTCAACTTCAATATCAACCAACTTGTTTCTTTCTTTAAAATTCTTTGCTTCCTCTTCTACATCTCCCAATTCCTTTGAAATGTATTTTACGCGATCGTTAATAAAATCACAAGTGTTTTTTGAAACTAAATTCTTATCCTCAATGGCATCTTCATTATATTTCTGAATGAGCGTATTGAGAATATTGATGGCTTTTTCTTTTGATTGATTTTGAAGAAATAGCTTTAATATGGCGGATGCATTCCCACTTTGCTCAATCTTCAGTTTAGCCAAACATTTATTAACGCAAGCTTCCACAGGAAGGATTACAATTTCAATTTTCCTATTAACTACAGTAGGGGAAAATCGTTGAGTTTTAGAAAGTTTATATGAAATAAACTTGTTTATATTTAATTTCTGATTAAATGCACCTTTGGTTATCGATTTACCTTCTTTATTCTCGAGCTGAAAGGTGTTTGCAGTAATTATATGCACGAAAAAAGAATTCCCATGTTGTCTGATTAACGAATCTCCTCCTTCAATTTCCAATAAAATAGGAGATTCTTGATAAATTTCGCGACGGGTAAAACCTGTGAGATTTCCGATTGCGTAATATTCAATTTGAAGCCCAAGTGAGATGACAACTTTTCGCATTAAATCCCTTGAAGAGAGAATGGCTTTTTCATTTTCGATCGAGTTTCCATCCTTTAATATTGATAAATCATCGAAAGCTGATGTTTCAGAAACACCTGAGCCACCCTTTTGGTTATCTTTTATTTTAATTGATGCAAAAGCCTCGTACATCGGAACCTTATACCGTAAATATAAATTAGCAGATCCAAGAGCGATGAGAATCAATACCAAAAAAAGTTTCCAAAAGGACAAATACTTGTAGAAAATTTCTCGAAAATTTGATTTCGTTAGACTATCAAGTGAGGATGAATTACTAAAATCCAAATTATTATCCATAATTAAAATCTAAGTAGTAAGGTTAGTGCACTTAATAACACAGAAACACTGGATAGTATAGGCATATAGATTTGACTGTAACTTGATGTGTTTATTTTAGCTTTGTTTGGTGAAACATAAACTAAATCATTTTGCTTCAAAAAATAAATAGGTGAATGGAAAATATCTTTTGATGTTAAATCTACAACATATTCAACTCTTTTTTTTCCTACTTCACGAATTACAATAACATTTTTTCTCTTACCCGTAATTGTTAAATCTCCAGCAATACCAAGGGCTTCAAAGATGGTAATTTTTTCATTTGGAATACTAAATGTACCTGGATGGCTGACCTCACCAAGTACTGTTATTTTGAAATTTATAATGTGTATTTGGATAATCGGGTCTTTAATATATTCACTTAATTTCATTTCGATCTCAGATTCTAATTCGCTTCTGGTTTTGCCAGCCACCTTCATTTTTCCGATAAAAGGCAACTCTAATCCCCCTTCTATATCTACTAAATAACCACCTCTGGCTGCAACGCCAGATGAATATGAAATAGCAGATTTACTATTATCAACTGGTGGTGTAAATAGCTTACTTGCTTCATCATTGGCTGAAACTAGTTTAATATCAAGTAAATCATTTGATTCAATTCTAGGAACATATTCAACATGGAAAATGGTAGTAGAATCTTTAATTTGTCCTTGTAATAAAAGGATATCTTTCGTTTTTCGACTGCATGAAACAGCTAAAATCAAATGCACAGTAGCGATAAAAAAGATATATTTTGTTATTTTCAACATAGCCTTAAGATGATCGTAATCCTTTTATTAATATATTATACAATGCCGTAAAAAAGTACTTCGTGTCTCTTATAATTGGAAACCTTGATTTATCAGATAAATAAATCATTTCAGCTTTTAAAACATCTTCCTTTGTAGTTCCAATATTCAAAGCTACATAGGGCGGAATACATCCTGGCTTTTCCTTTAACCTTAGCTCCTGATTTTCCTTTGGTAAACTATCAAAGTATGCTTTACTCACTGGCCGTACACCGACTAATTTCATATCCCCTTTCAATAAATTAGCTAATTGTGGCAATTCATCCACCCAAAATTTACGAAGTGACCTACCCCATCCGGCTAATCTAAAATCATTATTGATTTTTCCATTTTGATTAAATCCATGCTTTTGGATCATATAACGATGAAGGTATTCTGAATAGGCATGCATGGTTCTTAATTTATACACATGAATTTCCTTACCATTTTTTCCAATTCGCGGGAGTTTTATAAACAAGCCATGTTGTATGGGTTTTTGCGATGGGTGATCTTTTCGGGACAAAACAAAAATGAAACTATTATTTTCTGCCAGAACAAAATTTTCAATATCAAACCCATGATAACAAAACCTACCAAGTATTTCGGCATTAGAATACAGCCTGTTTTTAGAAATTACTGTCAATTTATTTAACAACCTGATTTTTGGCAATACACGAAATAACAGGAAATAAACCCAACTAATGGGTTTACTAATCACCGGCAATTTAAGAACTTTTTTATCCTTCCTCCAATTCTCGAGTGTGTAAACAACCCCAACTACCCTATTAATATTTCGATCATACATACTTTTGTTTAACCTACTTAAGTATGCATTGAGATTAATTTGTTGGTCTAACGACTTCAAATCAATAAAAAAATCTTTTGATGTTGAAACTGAGAATGATTCGATTAAACGTTCAATATCGATCCCATCTTTGGATCTGGACTTTCGAGGCAAACTGATTAACTCTCGGAGTAAATTTTCAATTATTAAATCTTCTTCACGGGTTGTATTGAGATCAACCTTAAAATCACGATTTAGATTTGTTTTTTCCAAAGTTCTTGTTTAGACTTAGCTAAGGTACAATCTTTCTTATTGCTTAGCAAGAAAGAAAAGTAAAACTTACTATTTATCTTCAATTCGAGAGTAAACCTTCATTCTTTAACAAAAAATGAAACTAAATAAACTACGTAAAAACACAGAAATTTAATTTTATCCAATCAAAAAACTTGGGTCTTTTTTATTTAAGTTGTACATTTAGAAATTAATAAAAAAAGATGTACAAAACTAGTTCACCATTTATATCCATTTTTCTATTTATTTTTTGGATAATCGGATCAGAGTATTGTGCCCAAACGACTCAGCTTTCTAGTTCCTTTTGTCCGAGCACAGTAGCTTCAATGGGCTCAAATATTACATGTGTTGGAGTTACTGGAGCAATTGGATACAGATTCGAAGTAAGTGATATGTCCAATATTGTATTAGGGACTTATAATGGTTATACAGCAGGTACAACAAATAAATTTCGATTTTCTTGGCTTTCAGGTTGTACAATTGCTTACGGGACAACTTATAAAATTCGGGTAGCATACACTACCAATGGTTCTACTTGGAGTGCTTATGGTGCAGCTTGTCAAGTAACTACACCATCCTCTCCCATTCAGGTTAATCCTGTTTTTTGTGGCACAACAATAGCCAGTGTTGGTACTCCTATTACCTGTCTCACCAACCAAATGTGCGGACATCGCTTTCAGGTTACTGAGCAAAGTACAGGTGTTATTGTTGGCGTATATGATGCCATAGCCGGTGCAGCAGCAAATCCGGGCAGGTCAAAATATGAATTTAGATTTTCTTGGATGCCGGGATTAATAAATACAGGTACAATTTATACCATTAAAGTTGCTTTCTATAATGGCTTAACAAGTACATGGAGTCCTTATGGTCCGGGGTGTGATATTGAAACACCAACACCAACACCAACTCAATTGACAACCACATTTTGTAATGATACCGCAATTTCAACCATTGGGACAAATATTTACTGTGATGCAGTACCAGGAACCATTCAATACCAATTTATTGTTACAAATAGCACCTATGGGCCAATTGCTACTCTTGCAAAAACCACTAACTCGTTTAAATTACAAGAATTAACTGCGCAATCTTCAGCACATCCGATGGCTGGATTGCAATATGATGTGGTTGTAAAAACAAAACAACTCTCAACCGATCCATTTGATAACCCAGGAACATCTTGTTTTGTGAAATTAAAAGTCCCAACTACAAGTCTTTCTACCAATGATTGTGGCCGAACAATAAATTATTTTCAACAAGATACCCTTCATGCAATACCCCTTTCCGGCGTGCAACAATACAAATACAGGCTTTTCGATGGAACCACCTATCTTTATGATTCTGTGCTTGTTCCAACCAGTTATAATGGAATTACGCTTCGTAAATTCCCCGGAATTGAATACTGTAAAACATACAGCATTGCCATTAAAGTTAAAATGAATGGTACTTGGAGCGATTGGGGACCAACTTGTTCGATTTCCACAACTTGTAATCCAACCACTGAACTTAGAGATGGCTTTTGTAACAGTACAATTGCCTCTTGTGCGACAAATATTTATGTGAATGCTATAATTTATGGGTCTCCATATCGGTACATGGTTCAATGGACTCACCCAACACTAGGATTGATCACTGATTCTGTTGACCTCGTTAGTTCCGGTTTTAAATTAAGTAACTTACCACAAGCTTCTAAATTAGTATACAATACCTTCTATTTTATTAAGTGTAAGGTGAAAATTGGTGCCACCTGGTATTCTTGGGGGCCTGGTTGTTCTCTATTATTAAATTCAACTTCTCAGCTAACTGGATTTTGTAATTTAACGGTACCTACCATGGGCACTAACGTTTATTCATCTTCCATTGGGTGCGCCTTGGATTATAAATTCAGATTAAATGGCCCTGGACTAGCTAATTATGAGCACAATCCGAGTACGATGACAAATCGTTTTCAACCCTCACAGTTGCTCGCAGCTGGAATTCAATATAACCAAACTTATACGGTGCAAGTTGCTTACCTAACCAATGCTGCAGCGGGCTGGTCGGCATATGGACCTTCTTGTACCATCACTACTCCATCCGCGCTTATGCCGGATGAAAACATCTATGCATTAGAAAACGCCACTGAAGACTTAATCCTAGATGGGCCAGAAAATGAAAATATTGAATCAAACAGTTTAAATGAAGCTCCTTTCTTTGAATTTGTTCTATACCCAAATCCATCGAACGATTCTTTTACGCTGAATAAATTAAATGATATAACTTTTAAATCAACCATCCAAGTATACGACCAGTTTGGAAAAATATTGGAACGCTGGAATGCAAATGAATTTAACAACAAAATTGAATTTGGAAGTACTTATCCACAAGGGATTTATTTTGTGGAATTTGAATTCGAAAACGTCAAAAAATCCTTTAAAGTAGTCAAGTTGTAAGATGTAAATTAATATAAATTAAAAAAGGCGTTGGATGATTGTCCAACGCCTTTTTTAAATCTTTATGTTTATTAGTCTCTTCGTCTTATTAACCAACGTTTTATGCTATTTTTTACTTTTTGTAAAACCAACTCAAGAACCCATTCAATTGGATTATCAGTCCATCTTTGTGGGTGAAAAGTGAACATTATTACAGGAGGCATTTGTTCTTTCTGAAACGATTCAATTAACTGGTTTGTGTTTGAGAATTTAACATTAAAAGTTGATTCCACTTTATCCCTAACACTAATCCCCTTATTATCCCAAGTACGACCTGTATCGGTTAGGTAACAAACCTTTGAGAAATCTGTATCAAAATAGGGCTCGCCTTTTATACCAATAGATTTGTAATCATATTGCTTCCACAAATTTTTATTATCATAACGAGAAAGCGGACTTCCATGCATACAAATGGTATGAACGGGAGCTAACTTTCTCAATTTAGCTAGGTTACAAATAAAGTCTTCATATGCTAAATCAAGCTTACCTTTTGAGACAGACAAGTTTTCATAATGATATCCAATTTCATGTCCTAGCTTCTTGATTTTCAATATAATCGATTCATCCCAACTTGCTTCAACGGCGCGAAAATAATATACACCTTTTACGCCGCAAGCATGTTGTATTTCAGCAAATGCCAAAGAGTTTTTTGGTTTTAAATCTACATCATGTCGGAGAATTACAACTTTATCTAATGGATTTTCCAGGAATTCATTATAGGTCTGAAACGAATACCCAGCCTCCTGAATTGCAGATAATAGTATTTTGTACTTCTTCCTTGTGAAATCCATTATTTGAAATTATTTATAAATTCCGGTTCATTGATTATTCTATTTTCACTTTCCGGATATTCCAAGATAAACCATTTAAGAAATGTTGATGCGTCGATTTTATTTTTTAAATACTCATCACGCATACGAATACGATCCAATTTATTTATTCCCTTTTTTGCCAAACTTACTGCCAAATCCATAGCCTTTTGCTGTTCATCAATATTACTCTTAAATTGAAAAAACAATCCGTATTTGGATAAGTCCTGTCCATTTCCTGACCAAATTGAATTGATAAAAACAGATGGAGTACCTAGAATTGCAGCTTCTGCAGCCATAGATGCACCTTCACCAAAAAAAAGGGATGCTTTCTCTAAAACTGAATGTATCTTGTCAAATGGCAGGGTTAATTTAAACCTTTCAAATTCCTTTGGTAATTCCCCTTCAGCGGATATAAAAACGGGCATTATTGAGTTGATTTCCTCAACTATTTTCACTTTGTTTTCAAATGTTAATCCTTGAATTCCTTTATCATGATAGGCATCCCAGCTAATAAATCGAAATATGGCAAAATCACTATTTTCCGGAAGTTGGAGCATAGTATAAATGGAATTATCAGGAATAAAATGAGTTGGATGTAAATAAAACAACTCAATATTACTTTGAATTCGAATCTGTTTTTTGGCCAGTTTTCTTCCAAATGTAGTTGATGTAATAAGGGAATCTATCAATTTAGAGAAAATGGTATCGTAAATTCCAGAAACCTCTGTGTCCGCTAGTCCAATGTGTTTTTTTCTAGTCCATTTAGTTGCAATTGCCGCGTATGGTGAAATTCTAGAAACTACCACATCTACTTTTTCTTTTCTAATTAACCTTATTATTTTCCATGAATTCCATACCAAATTAACTAACTTGGAGAAGATGCTTTTCTTTGGACGACTTATCTCGTATGCTTGAATCCCATATAATTGAAGTAATTCAAAACAAATATCCTTTTTTGATGATGCCCAAACAACTTTATGTCCCTCATTTTCGAGGAGCTGTTTAACAATTCTAAAATTGTGAATTTGGGCAGGATGTCCTGTTACGAACAATACGGTCATCTTTTCTTTAAAAATTTGATACCTAACATAAAATACCTTAAAAAAGGAAAAGGGTCCTCTTTCTTAAACAACGCATTCACCTTTACCTTGCGTGGATTCATCCAAATGGCTTCTAGTGGAATTTTACCAAATAAAATGCCCTTAATAGTAAAAATCATATTTGTAAATGGATTATACCAAACCACATCTATTTTATAATTAGTTGGAAAATCAACTTCACTGTCTTGAACAAAATCATAGGCCAATTTTGCATAGTTTACCCCACATTCTTTTGCCAATTCTACCCACAACCACGTCCTGGCATTCATCTCTATCAATTTATATTGTTGATCTCGTTCATCCTTTAGGAATTCAATTTCACAAATACCTGTATAATTTAGGGCTTGTAATAATCGTGAAGAATAATCAAATAACCCAGGGTCCACAATACTTTCAGCCAATGTAGCTGTTCCAAATTGCAAAGGATGCTCCCTGAGTTTTTTTCCAACCCAATGAGTTTTAATCCTCCCGTTAATTGAAAAAGCAGTAAAAGAAATCGTTTTGTTTTTATTTATACTTGGAATCAACTCTTGTGTAAACAATTGATTGAGTGGGATTTGATTTTGAATATCCTGAAGATTTCTTGTGAGTTCTTCCATGTTATTGGACACAACGACCTTTCTTTTCATCTTTTTATAAAAACTTAACCCATTATTTCCTTTAGTCAAAACAGGAAAGTTCAAATTAACATCAGAAAAAGGGGTCTTTATTAACTCAAAGGGTGGAAACGGAATATTTAGTGATTTAGCTAAATTCAACAATTCAATTTTGTTGTAAATTTTATTTATCGTTTCAATTTTATCAGTTAGAATTGAATAATATGATGATAATTTTTCACGTTGTTTGGAAATAGAATATACCGCATGGTCATTTGACGGCAAAAGCAACCATCCATCCAATTGATATTCTCTTGCTATCTGCACCAAAAACAAAACAAATTCATCTGTGTCAAAAGCAGGACATAGTAAAAAGTTCTTACAGTATTTTGATTGTTGCGCCAAACACGAACCTGTGTCAAGCACCCATACGGGTATACCAAATTCACCCAACGATCGAGTGTTAGACAACCCTTGGACATGACCTTCTATGACAAGTACCCCTTTCAACTATTTTTTATATAATTCAATTATTTTTTGAGCTATCGATTTTGAATCCAACCCAAGCTCTACTAGTCTATCTCTGCCGTTTGTTGCTTTCCTAGAGGAGGAAAAAAGGAGTGCATTACTAACTGAACGAGCTATCATTTCCTTATCCCAATTGGTAATATAACAACCATCGACTCCATCTAATAACCAGCTCACATCACCAACATTAGTAGAAACAATTGGTCGTTGACAAGCCATCGCTTCCTTAACGATATTGGGCGAACCTTCCCAAAGAGAAGTGACTAAAACGCAAGAAGATTTTTTAATTTCCAGAAGAATCTCATCATGTGAAACACCAAATACAACCTTCAATTGAATTGATGCATCCATTTTTTTACAAATTTCAAATGCATCTGATGCCAGTTGATAATTTTTTGATGGCCTTGAAGGATCTGCTGCGAACAAAATTGTTTTCATTTCTGGTTGCTCTTCATTAACAATTGCTTGTAGATTTACGCCATTTGGAATAACATGCGCTTTATCAATTCCCAAACTCAATGCCATTTGTTTTGTTTTCACAATGGTATGGTTCCACATGGTGTGAATGAAAAACCTCAAAAAAAGACGCTTAATTCCCGTAACTTGAGCATCGCTACCCATAAGAGAGACTACTTTTTTAGGTTTGAAAAGAAACAAGGATGCCATGGTCATTGCAATACCAGATAATGAGTAATGCGCATGAATTACATCAAAATCTCCATTACTAATTCTTTTTCGAAGTGGAATACAATTCTTGACATATCCCATTAAACCTTTCCCTTGAATTACAAAAAACTCGACTGAAACGCCTGCTTCTTTTAATGAAATTGCTTGATTTCTTATTAAAATACTTGGTTCGCCATGAGATTTGTTTCCGCTCCCGACAAAAAGCACTTTCATTTGCTATGACGCGTGTTAAAATATGAGATTGCAGCTTCCAAGCGCAGATCAAATGATTCGTTACTATTAAAATCACCTTTCTCAAAAAACCACCCCTTTCCATCATGTAAGTATCTACCGATCTCCCCGTTTACCTTCATTTGAAAAGCATCAGATTGACCAAAAATACATTGCATTTCATTAATTAAATAGTTTCCATCGGAAGATTCAAAAAGGTCAACTGCTTGTGATTTGAAATTGAATTTGTCCGTAATTTGTTTTACAAAATCTAATAACTCTAAAGGCGGATTTGAATATTCCTTTTCTAGTGATCCACTTGTCATGTTACCTAACAATAGCTTTTTATGAGCAAAGAAAGATTCACCCATTCTAACAACTCGCCATTCAAAATGATGGGGAATGTGTTTTTGAAAAAGCACGAAATCTCTTTGAACATCTAGTGCACGGGCTTTGTATGTATTATATCTCAAAATAAGTCGTTTAGGATTTAATACTAAATTAATTCCTCGTTGAATGATTTTTCCCTTTTTTAAATTAGGTCCAACTCTTTTATCAGATCCGCTTCCACGAAACGTATTTTGAATATATTCTACAAGTTGTTTCTGATTTTCAAGTATAACTACGCCACTCCCCGATGCACCAATATTAGTTTTTGCCACCAGTGGAAAATGAACCTGCTTTCCCGCATATGCCATAGCTTCTTTTTCAAAATAAAAAACCAGGGTTTCCGGATGCGGTAAATTATTTGCCTTCAACCAATAAGAAAAATAGCGTTTGTTTTCATATATTTTCACCTCTTCTAGGGTTGGAAAACATGGTATATTTAGTTCTCTAACTAAAATATCAAGCCGTTCGTCATACAATAATTTAAATGGTGCGGTTAACCCAGAAGGCCTAGTTAATAGTAAATCTGGTTGACTTTCACGGATTCGTTCCATCCAATCATGCCTTGAAATATCTACAATCGCATAATTAACTGATTGTTTTTGGCATGCCATAACCCATCTATCTTCAGATTTAGGCATTTCATTTTTCAGTATAACGACTTTCATTTTTGGATTTGCTTCATTTTAAAAAGTAAGTCAAAAAAGATTGGATTGGAGAATTTATGCCAATATCCTTCGGTAGTTTGGTGGCTATCACCCTCAAGAGCCTTAAAATAAGAAGTTCTATCGTATATTGCCCAAACCTCAGGTGAAATATTTTTAGCTTCTGATTTCACAAAATCAATAAACCATTGATCATACTTAAACGAGGCAAAATTCTTATTCAATTTTAGGTATTTCACAAGTACTCTTTTTACCAAATAAAACATTTTTCCTTTCAGGAAATCAGAAGGTTTGTACCCATTTGATAATGATATAGCTAGTAATCTTGGTTCTAATTGTTTCAATAATTGGCAATATAAAACAGGATCATTAAGTTTACTAAACTTATTATTCTTCCTCAGGTAATGAAATGGGGATTTAGATAATGCTGATTGAAATTCAGAAGTCATGTAAATTGGAACAACCTTATCTACATAGGACTTATAAATCTGAAGGTCTTGAGAATGATGAATATTGGCCACTAAGCTATTCAAAAAATAAAAAATACGTTCTTCCCTATTTGTCGAACCATATTTCATTTTCTCAATCTCTTCTTTAATTTCAATCGTTTTTCTATCTGAAATAAAATAATTTTTCAGTACTTCATCAATAGCATCGACCAACGCTAATTTTCCCGAATTCCAGTTTTGAAAAAAGCTAGATGAAAAATAATTATTATACGCAAGTCCACGAATACTCTCTCCACCAAAATGTCCTGTAAATAAAACTTTTACGGGGAATTCTTTTGTAAATTCATCAATCGCCGCGGTTCGATGTGCTCGATGCAAATGCACCTTTCCTTGTCCTTTTTCTACGGTTTTACGCACCCATTTATTGTACCATTCGGAAGTAGGATTTTTAGCAACTACGTGCTTGAAAGTTAATCCGAATTTGGAGCATATTTCACGAGCAATTTGTATATCTCTGTTTCGTTCATCTCCATAAGCGAAACAAATCGGCTTTCTATTTAATTTCAAAAGGGTTGCCAAAATAAGGCGTGAATCAAAACCACCTGTTAAGGTTAATGCAATTTCATGATCCTCAACATCTTTAATTGAATCTTCGACCAATTTAATGATTACATCATGAATATCTTGAATTGATTTCGTTGGTTTAGTTTTAATATTGCCCCAAACCTCTTCAATTGGAAAATAGTCATCTGATGCATTCAGAATATCGTGATGAAATAAACTAAAAAATGAAAGATCAAAATTTGTCAACCTCATTTTTTTGAATTCGTTGTTGAAAATAGAAAATAGAAACGCTTAAAAGTCCACCCAATAAAAATAAAATATAACCCCTTAAATTGACACCTTGCATGGTACCTCCAATGGATAAAAATGCTTGAACACCAATCAATGCACAAATGGTCGCAAACATTTCATTTACCTGTAAGTGATTGACTAATTTCTTTCTAATACGGTTAGCTAATTGAAAAATTTTATAGTAAACAAACAGAAATAGAATTAAACCAACAATGCCCGCACCACCCAACATGTTCATATAATCAACATGCAACATACGTTTATGTCCTTTGAAATCTTTTTTAAGAAAAACATCGAATCCAAAAAGCAATCGATCTATTCCTGCGTCCATTGCCTCATCAATCGTGAACTGAACTTCGAGTAATCGCCCCTCGGTTTCACTTTCTTGAAGTTGTTTGTAGGACATAGAAACCAACTGTTGACGAGATTCAAACCTCTTTTCAATAATAGGTAAATAAATTGGAGAAGTTATAAGTGATAAAACTAAAATTACTGGTAGAAATTGAATTAAGCGGGATTTGTAAGGAGTTAATAAAACATAAACCAGAAATCCAAAAATCATAGCTAAAATTGCCGAGCGTTTCATGCCTAATAAAACTATTAATATTCCTGTTAAAAATAGAATTACAACGAATATTGAAATCCTCGGATTGGTTTCGAGTCTCAAATAGATAGGGATTACGAGAAGAAAAATGACCATAGCTTTGGTTAAGTTAACCCCAGATTCACCAAAAAGGATCGAATCATCGAAATATGTTTTTCGACCTACACCGGTTAAGTTGGAATAAACAAAATAGAGTTCTAAAATAAATAAACAAATTACAACGCTACGCAACAACCAAAAAAACCTATCCGGGCTATTAAAAGCTTGAAAACCAACCACAAACATTAAAATTGTAATTACAACTTTGTTATAGATATATAAGGATGTTGTTTGTTCAGAGGAAAACCAACACAAAATAAACAAATAGACTGCGAAAA
Source organism: uncultured Lishizhenia sp. (assembly GCA_964612725.1). Classification (GTDB taxonomy): domain Bacteria; phylum Bacteroidota; class Bacteroidia; order Flavobacteriales_D; family Crocinitomicaceae; genus UBA952. The sequence continues at coordinate 33,501 of CAZTFG010000009.1, forward strand.
TCAGAGATGGAATCGTTATAACATTTGATTTATATTTAACCACCATAAACCATGCGAGGAATAAGGATATCACAATACCTCTAATAACCCCAGGATTAAGAAATCCAGGGAAAAACGGAGTTGCTAATGACGATACAACATTAATAATGGGTATCATTAATATGAATAAAAACAATCGATCAAATTGCTTTAACTTAGCTGCCATTCTTCGCTTTCATTATGTCGAACATCGATGTTTTCATGATTCACACAATTCAATGATTTAATGAGCCATCCATTTTGCTTTAAGTAGGAATAAATAGGATTAATTTGATTTATAAAATTGGAATTTATTTCATTTTTATCCAATTCCCAAAATATGGTTTGATTTTTAGCTAGAGTCAAATATTTTCCTAAATTATACACCCCGGTTGAATAAAAAGTAACGAAAATTCCTGGATTAATTTCTCCTTTCTCGGTGCAATATTCCAATGGGAAATTCAAGTCAATTACTTTCCAATTTGCAGGAATATAATTCCGGGTAGTAGAACGATGTGGAAGGTAAAAGCAATCAAAGCCGTTATTTTCATAATACTGAAAAATTGAATCTATTGATTGAACGTAATACTTTTCAGATACAATTTTATTAAACACCAAAGGTTGACCAATAAAAAAAACTTTTTTTTCCAAATCTAATACTTGGATCTCAGGTTTAACTAAATCAAATTGATGATTTAAAATCGAAACTTCATTAGATTTTAATGAGAAGAGAGTATATAAGTGGAGGTTTCTTTTTGTCTCTGCTTTTTCTAATCGTTGTAAAATATTTATAGTTGAAAATCCATCATCCAATAAATAAACCAATTCATTTCTACTTGGGATTTTTTGAAAAAACTTGTGATTCATATTCCCCCAAAAAATATAATCATCTTCCTTAATTTCTTTAAAAATATTTCGGAAAATGAACCGCTTTTTCAAATTATAAAGCATCAATTGAAGCTTTGATTTATTTCGACGATCCATATTGAGCCAAGGATAGGTTACCGAATCCCAATCTTCTGGGTTCACAATCGAATTAAATTGAGATAAACTCCGGTGATAGTCAGATAAAACAATTAATTTTTTTTCTAAAAAACTAAAACGAGTATCTCTTGATGCTTGTAGAGCACTTAAATAATTTACTGGGGTAATGATAAAAAAATAGGCTTTCAAGATTTTTTTGTATCGGTTTTTAAAACGTAATTATAATTTCTTGCTTGATGCTTCTTTTTTCATACTCATAGACTTGTTGGTGCTTTTTTTAATTTAATTCGACGTTCAACAACATCTTTTAGATCTTTAAATACGGATAGGATATAAAACATCCCCTCGTTTTTAAGCAACCAATTAATCACCAAATAAAATAAAACATAAGCTACTGTATACGCAATGCGAATAGCAACCAACTTAATCTCTAAACTTTCAAATAAAACAAAGCCTGGAATTAACGGTACAAATCCTAAAAACAGAATACTGAAGTGTTTTTTAATAGCTAAATGGGAATGTTTTTGAAGCATAAACATGTTTAAAAGTGTATCTACAAATTTTGAAACAACCCAAGCGATTGTAAACCACCAGATTCCATATAATATCGCTACAACAAAAGGCAATAAACCAATCATTTTTTTAAGAAAACCAAAATAAAAATTTTCTTTTGCCTTTCCCTTACTCATCATGGCGTTCCACATCAAGGAATTGAGTGGCAGGGTGCAACTAGCGATTATTAAAATTTGAAAAATTGGAATGGAATCCGCCCATTTGGCTCCAAAAAGCATAAGAATAATGTCAGCTCCCATGAAATACAGAATTCCAGTAACGATAAAACTTAAGAACGAAATCACAGAGAACATTCGAAAATAAATTCGTTCATAATTATCATGATCATCTTGCAGATTACTAAGAACAGGAAATAGAACCCTGATTATAGAAGAAGAGGTGTACTTTGTGATTTGATCAACAAGTGAGGAAGATCTTGTATAAAACCCCACGCTTGTAGGTGAAAATATTTTTGCTAAAATCAAAACGTCGAGCCGAATAAATATGTTATTCAAAATTCTTTCAAAAAATGCATAAATACTAAAACCTAATAATTTTTTAACTTCAGCATATGAAAATTGAAATTGCGGTTTCCAGGTTGAAGTTGACCATAACAAAAGAGTTCCAATAAATGCGAAACTTAGTGTTTGAATAACTAAACTATACACTCCCATTCCGCCGTAAGCTGCAATAATGCCCAATGCCCCGCTAATTCCCGATGCGATAAATGTTCGAATCGTAACTGCTTTGAAATTAAGTTCCTTATTTAAAATAACATTTTGAACTCTGTTAAATGAGTTGAAAATAAAATTCAAAGACAGCCATCGAACCAAAATCGTAACGTCTTGATTATCATAAAAATCTCCAATAAAAGGCGCGATTACATAGGTTAAAATCGTAAGAAAAGCTCCGGCAAATATGTTGAAAACAAAAATTGAATTATACGTTAACGCAGAATTGTCTTTTCGTTGAATTAATGCAGATGAAAATCCAATATCCACAAAAACAGTAGCGATACTAATAAAAGCCATTGCCATGGCAACTAATCCAAATTGTTCAGGGCCGAGCAGTCTCGCCAAGAAAATAGAGACAATAAAAGTATTTCCTTGGGTTAATAACCTACCAAAAAGATCCCAAGAAAAAGCATGAACCGATTTTTGTTTAATCGACATGTACTTTTTTATTTTTCAGTAAAAATTCAGCAAATTCCCAATCTATCGGTTCATCAAGATCAATTGAAAATTCTTGAGTCATCTCGAACATTTTAATTTTATCAAAACAGGAAATACTTTTTTCTTTCAATGATTTTACTTGGATAAAATACATTGAACCATTAAATGCAAAAACTTGGGGAGCTTCTTGACGTGTTGAATGATTGCCCTCTTTTGATTTAAATAAAAACCCCTTTTCGCTCAATTCGAACAAATTAAAATAGGGATTTTCTTTACTTCTACAAACAGATACTACCATATCCACCGATGGATCAAATAACAAAGACATCGCTTCTAAATCTTCAGACCGACGAAAAGGAGAAGTTGGCTGCAATAATATTATTCCTTGATATTGTTTTCCAATCGCTTCTTGTTTTTCAATTACATCTAGAAGAACCGCTTGCATACCAGTTTGATCAGTTGAAAGCACATCCGATCGAAGAATGGGCACATCAATTCCACAATTCTCCGCTAATTCTTGTATAATTTCATCATTGGTTGACACATAAATTTGATGTGAAGCAAAATTTTTCAAAGCAAAATCCAATGTGTACTGAAAAAGCGGTTTCCCATTAAAATCCTTATGATTTTTACCTGGTATTCCTTTTGAACCTTTTCTTGCAGGAATAACTACTAAAAATTCAGTTAAATCCATTCAAACAATTTATTTTTAGCATCTTCTTGGGCGCGTTTATAATCCGAATGACTGCCAATATCTAACCAATACCCATGGTGCTCAAAAGCTCTTATTTTCTTATTGTTTTTCAATAATTCATTAATAAGGTCAGTTGCCATATAAACGGTATTGGCAGGAATCAGATCAACACATGAATGTTTCATCAAATAATAGCCACCGTTTGAATGATACGTATAAGTTGGCTTCTCTTTTAAATGAGTGACCATACCATTTTTCACATCCATAACGGCATAAGGCACATCCATTTTATACGGTATTGAAATAACACTTAAATCTGCCTCGGATTCAATAAAATCTAAATAAAAACTTTCCAAATCAATATTGGTTAACAAATCGGCGTTACAGACCAAAATTGCTTGTTCAGAAAATTCAGAAATAAGAGAAACTGAACCTATTGTTCCTAAAAATTGATTCTCATTTAGTATTTTAATTCCTGGGTAGCCATTTTCATTTTTTGAGTTAATAAATTGATTTAGTTGTTCAGCATGGTAATTGGCTGTTACCCAGATATTTTTCATACCATAATAGTCAAAATGTTTTATAACATATTCCAATATTGGCTTGTGGTTTATTTGCAATAATGGCTTGGGAACCTCATCTGTAAGTGGTTTTAATCGCTCTCCTTTTCCACCTGCCATTACAACGACATCTAGAGGTAAAACGGATTTTCTCAACCTAAAATTCAACAACTCAATAATTTGATTTTCCTCATCAACAATCGGGATAATTGAAAAATTGTTCTTTCGTAAATCCCTTAACCTTAGTACATCAATTGATTTTTTCTGGAGGGATTTTGGGGTTGAATTCATAGCGGTTTCTATCTCCTTTTCTATAGAAACCCCTTTCAATAAAGCGCGTCTAATATCACCGTCCGTAACTGATCCAAGCAATCTATTTTCAGCTGAAATAACGAATATCACCCCGTCTTGTCCAAGAAGATCCAATTGCTGAAGCGCTGATTTAATTGGTTCGTTTTGTTTTATAAGATGAAGTTGATTTATCATAGGTTTAGCCTTGAATCAAATTTAATGAAAATAGATATGAAATTATTTTTGATGCTGTGTCGCCCTCACCATATAAATTAGAATCAAATTCTACTTCCTTTTGATTTTCAACTAATTGAATCGATTCGTTTATCTGAATTTCATCAAAAGGACTGTTAATAATATTAGGTGTCAATATGCGTCCTTCTTGTCTTTTTCCTATGTTAATTACTTTTTTCTTTAATGCTGCCGCTTCCACAAATCCCGAGGAAGAATTACCAAGTACAAATTCACATTTTTTCATGAGGGATAAATAACCAAGTCTACCTAGATTTTCTCTCAAAATAACATTTCTTCTAGTCGATGCAAAGTGGGTAAACACCTCTCGAATACAATTATTTGAAGTATCCGAATTAGGCATGGTAATTACAATTTGTTTGTTTTCAACCCTTGATAACGATTGACATATAATGTGGGCCTGTTTTGACGTTTGCTCAAAATTCGTTGTCTCCGAATGTAAGGTGCATAAGATTGTTGGAATGGACACATCAATATTAAATTGTTGTTTTAGGTCTTCATCAGATAAAAAGTTCATATTTCTTATGTTATCTACAGAAAGACTTCCTGCATTAACAATTAAATCATCTGAACCAATCAATTCAATCAACCTATTTTTATAATTCTCACAGGATACAAAATGAACATATGACATATGAGAAATAGAATGTCTAAAACAATTATCAATTGCTCCGAGTGTGGTTTCACCTCCATACAAATGAGCAAATTTCACTTGAAACGAAACACCGGAGGTTACTGCCGCAAACATTTCATATCGATCACCCAACGCAAATACTAAATCATATGAGTTGTCTGACCAGAAATCAGAAAAAATGGAAATAGTTCTCGCTAATGCTTTAGATATTCCTTTAGGAGTATCATCAGTAGCAAAGCAATCTGCTAGGGAATGTTTTACTTCAAAACCATCGTTTAGAATTTCATCAATTGTATATCCATGTTTTTCAGACAAATGAGTTCCAAAAGCTATTATTTCTAAGTCAATTTTTTCTTCGTTTTTTAACTTGGTTATCAATGGAAAATAAATTCCATAATCAGCCCTTGACGAAGTTAACAATCCAATTTTCATTCGCTTATATCGGTATAATTCAATTTATGAAAAGCTGGTAAATCACTTAAGAGCCTTTTTCCGATAAGGGTATGAATTTGCATGGGAGAAATTCCATCACCTGGACGCAACATGATTAAATCACTTTTAGCAAGTACATGGTTCTTAACTAGATTCGATTTTAAATGAATACTTTTTCTGGCGACCACACGATTGACTAATTCAGATTCTGTTGGTTTTTTCTCCTTATTTCCATTAATAGCTAATTCAATATTTCTAATGCCCTGCACCATTTTTTGTAAATCATCGGGTTCCACGGAAGCTTTATGGTCAGGGCCAGGAAGTGATTTGTCCAAGGTAATGTGCTTTTCAATCAAAACTGCACCTCTTGCAACAGCAGCTATAGCTACTTCAATGCCTAAGGTATGGTCAGAATAGCCCACTCGAACATCACACTCCTCCTGAATTATTTCCATTGCACCAAGATGAACATCTTTAAAATCCGTTGGATAATCTGTTGTACAGTGAAGAACAATTAAATCGTCCTTTTTCACGCCGTTTACTTTTAGGATTCTCACGGCTTCCTGAACCTCATCAATGGTTGCCATTCCCGTAGAAAGAACAATTGGTTTTCCTTTAGATGCAACATGTTCCAAAAAAGGTAAATTAGTGAGTTCACCAGAAGGGATTTTAAAAAAAGGCACGCCCAATTTATCAAGAAAATCAACACTTTCTTCATCAAATGCAGTTGATAGAAAAGCAATCCCTTTTTCGTTAGCGTATTCCATCAGTTCAATGTGTGAGGAATCAGATAACTCAAGCAGTTTCAACATGTTAAATTGAGTATCATCAACCTCGTCGAAATGTTGAATTTGATATGCAGCTTTTAGGGCAGTTTTAGAAACTAATTTTTCTGTTTTAAATGTTTGAAACTTAATAAAATCAGCACCCGCATTAGCCGCAACATCTATTAACTTTTTAGCCAAGTTGATATCACCATTATGATTCACACCTGCTTCCGCTATAATAATTACCTTTTTTTTCATTTAATTTTTCTAGCCGGATTTCCAGCCCATGTTTCCCCTTCAGGGATATCTTTCAGTACGACTGAACCAGCTCCAATTACCACATTTGAACCGATTTTCACACCCGGTTTAATTGTTGAGTTGGCCCCAATAAAACTACTTTCACCAACTTGAACATTTCCCAGGAGAATAGCCCCGGGAGCAATATGCACATAATTTGAAATGATACACTCATGTTCAATTACAGCACCTGTATTGACAATACAACCATTTCCCAACTGTGCCAAAGCATTAATTTGGGCACCTGCGGAAATAAAATTCCCACTACCAAGGATTACTTTTTTAGAAACAAAACTAGTTGGGTGGACAACATTCAGCGTTCGACAATTTTGTGATTTCAATCTTAAAAATACATTCTTTCGAAGAACATTATTTCCTATTGATGGAAAGTAATACGTTTCTTCATTTTGTGTAATTAAATCATCTGTACCTAGAAATGTAAGTTCAAAAGGATTCAGTTCCTTTGCATGATGATCGAAATATCCAACAAGGGTAAAACCCATTTCGATTATCGAATCGGCAATGACAAAGGCATGTCCAGAATATCCTATCAAGGCTACACTTTTCATTGAATAATGCTACTTGGTAAATTGATTAAACGATCTGCTAAAAATTGAGCGTTTTGCTGATTATCTCTTTGTTTGTCCTTGTACATAGGTAGTTCAAACATTAGTTTCCATACCGGCCGTGTCATAACTCCATTATCATTGGTTTCCTTTAAAAAAATATCTCGTTGTTCTTTAGACTCAACTTGAATGGTAGTTAGCCAAAAATTAGCCCTTGTGTTAGGTCTTTCCCATTTCAATTCAATGCCAGAACCCACAAAAAATTCTTTATATTGAATAGCTAGCTCTCTTTTTTTAAGTAGCATCCAATCTAGTTGTTCGATTTGGGCTTTCAGTAAGGCTGCATTTAAGTTAGGCATACGATAATTATAACCAACTTCATCATGAACGAATTCATATGCATGTGGAATTTTCGCAGTTGTTGTTAGGTGTTTTGCTTTCAAACCAATCCCCACATTATCTGTGACAATGACCCCTCCCCCACCTGCGGTTAAAATTTTGTTCCCATTAAATGAAAATACCCCACACATCCCAAATGTGCCGAGTGGTTGATTATTGGACATAGATCCCAACGCTTCTGCTGCATCTTCAACGACAGGAATATCCCAAGCTGCGCAAAGTTGAATTATTTCTTCAATTCTTGCTGAAAAACCAAAAGTATGCATCGGTAAGCATGCAGAAATTTTTCTTCCGCTTTGCT
>CAZTFG010000010.1:0-11052 GCA_964612725.1 uncultured Lishizhenia sp.
TGGGACTTGAATGCTCGATTTGTTCCTACAATTTGGGATTTAAACATGTGCTTTGGAGGGTTTCCTGGAGGAACAGGTTCTGGACCGTATACAGCTACCACTCTTGACCCTATGTCAAACAGTACCTCAACCAATCATCCTTTAATTGTAAAAATGATGGCGAATCCATTATACAAACGCATGTATATGGCTCATGTAAGAACGATTGTTCAAGAGATTTTTGCTTCTCAAGATTATTTAACTACTGCAAATACCCTGCGAGCAACCATCGATGCTTCGGTTCAGGCTGATCCGTATAAATTTTATACTTACACGCAATTTCAAAACAGCCTAACTACTGATATTGCTGGTGGAGGACCTCCGGGATCAACAATACCTGGGTTACAAAATTTAATGAGTGCCCGTACAACCTATTTTTCTACGAATTCAAACTATATTCTAGTTGCACCAACGATTTCAGCATTTGGTACAAGTAACAATACACCCACTTTTGGTGAATCTATTGTCATAACAGCAACTTGTTCCAATGAATCCATTGTTTATTTGGGTTACCGTTTGAATCACCAATTAAAATTCAACCGAGTTCAAATGTTCGACGATGGGGCTCATGGTGACGGTGCTGCGGGAGATCATGTTTATGGATTCCCAGTTACCTTAAGCGGGGCAATTTTTGAGTACTATATCTATACAGAAAATGCTAATGCAGGACTTTTTAGCCCTCAACGTGCTGAACATGAATATCATACATTAACTGTAACCCTACCATTCTGTGCTGTTGGTGATGTTTTAATTAATGAGGTTGTTGCATCCAATAGTTCATCTGCCTATGATTCGAACGCAGAAAATGATGACTGGGTTGAATTATTTAATACTACGGCAAGTGCCATTGATCTATCTGGAATGTATTTGACAGATGATCCAATAAACTTAATGAAATGGTCTTTTCCAATTGGAACAAGTATTCCAGCAAATGGCTATTTATTAGTATGGTGTGATAATGACATAGAACAATCGGGTTTACACACTAATTTTAAATTAAGTTCATTAGGTGAAAATTTAATTTTTAGTAATGGTGGTACAAATTATGACCAAGTGATTTTTGGCGTTCAAACTACAGATGTTGCCTATGCACGCTGCCCAGATGGAAGTGTGTTTTCTTTTGCAACACCAACACCAAATGCAACCAATAATTGTGAAGCAGGAGTTAGTGAATTGGCAGAAACCTTGAACATAAGTGCTTTCCCCGTTCCAGCAAGCGATTACATAAAATTTATTTCTAATGAGAAGGAACCGTTAAGCATACAAATAACAGACATTCAAGGTAGAATCATGTTAACTCATTCCCTAATTTCTGGAGAAAATGAAATAAACTTAAGTAATTGGTCAAATGGAATCTACTACGCCTCAATTCAGAAATCAAGTGGTAAAAGATTTACGTTAACATTTATGAAAAACTAATTAAGAAACTATAACTGCAGAACCAATTAATTCTTCATTTGCATACCAAGCCGCAAATTGACCGGGAGTAATTCCACGTTGAAGTTCTTCAAAAAGCAGGTAGAAATTACCTGCTTTTTTTATAAATAGCGCTTTTTGTAAAGGTTGTCTATATCTTATTCTAGCCATTATAGGGATAGTGAAACTTTCTGCCCTACTCCAATTGGGTTGTTGAATCCAATTCATAGTGCTTGCATCCAATAACAATCCAATGCGGTTCAAGGCCAGATGATCGGTTCCTTGGCAACTGAAAACTATATTCTGTTCAACATCGATCTGAACGGCAAAAGAGGGCAAGGGACGTCCTCCGATATGCAAACCCTTTCGCTGACCGATGGTATAATAATGAGCGCCTTGATGGTCTGCAACTTTGACACCATCCGTTAATTCAAAAAGAAACGGCTCAACTAATTGTTCAATATTTTCTGGTATTGCGGCAATTGAATGGTATTTGGTTAACATCTCTAAATCAGATGGAACTTCAATCACCTGTCCTTTTTTAGGCTTCAACTGTTGTTGCAGAAATTCAGGAAGACTAATTTTACCAACAAAACACAATCCCTGAGAGTCTTTCTTTTCAGCGGTAAGTAAACCTTGTTCACTGGCAATCCTTCTTACCTCTGATTTTTCCAAATCACCAATAGGAAAAAGAGCTTTAGATAATTGTTCTTGAGAAACTTGGCAAAGAAAATAAGATTGATCTTTATTTTTGTCCATACCTGCCAATAATGAACTTGATCCGTCAGGATTTATCTTTTTTCTGCAATAATGACCAGTTGCCACAAAATCAGCACCCAATTGCATAGCAGCTTTTAAAAATACATCAAATTTAATTTCTCGATTACAAAGAACGTCTGGATTAGGGGTTCTCCCTTGTTCGTATTCGTTGAACATATAATTGACAATACGCTCTTTGTATTCCGCACTCAAATCAATAACTTGAAAGGGAATTCCCAAATGTTCAGCAACTAAAAGAGCATCGTTAGAATCATCAATCCAGGGACATTCATCGGATAAGGTAACCGACTCATCATGCCAATTACGCATGAACATTCCAATCACCTCATATCCCTGTTCCTTGAGTAGGTAGGCAGCAACACTTGAGTCAACGCCACCAGAAAGTCCAACAACAACTCGTTTCATAAAGCAAAATTAAGATAAAAAGCATGGATTTCTTATGGAATAGATATCTTTAAGATATATTTCATCCCTATGAACGTACTTTCTAAATTGAACTGGAAAAATTACTTATTCGCATTTACCGTATTTGGTTTTATTTCGGTACTTGTATTAACCGGAAACAATTCCCCTTTTTGGAGCGCCTCTGCATTAGGATTACTCATGATCATTTGCTGGATTTTTGAGCTGGTTCCTATTTATATTCCGGCACTTTTTCCGTTGATATTTGCTGTTCCGCTTAAATTAATTACACCTGTAGAACTTGCTTCCTCTTATGGAAATAGCAACGTTTTTCTCTTTTTTGGTGGCTTTATTTTAGCATTGGCTCTTGAAAAATGGTTGGTTCATGAACAAATTGCCCGTTCTATTATTCACTTTTTGGGATCAAGCGTAGAAAGAATATTATTAGGATTTACTGCCAGTACATTTTTATTAAGTATGTGGATTTCCAACACCGCAACGGCCCTAATGATGTTGCCTATGGCTTTGGCCGTAGTTCATGCTCTTCCTAAATCAGAACAACGACAAAAATTCCCATTATTCTTGCTTCTTTCAATTGCCTACAGCTCTAGTATTGGTGGTATGGCAACACTTGTAGGCTCTCCCCCAAATACGCAAATGTCAGCATTGTTAGATAAAAATTTTGGAGTAACCATTAGCTTTTGGGATTGGTTTAAAGTAGGATTTCCCATAAGTTTAGCGATAGCTATTGCGATGTATTTCCTTTTTATAATTCTGTTAGGCAAGGAGCGTAAAGAAAAGCACCATTTTGACTTGCCTAAGAAACCTTGGACAAAGGAACAAGGCAAAGTTTTACTTGTATTTGGAATTGTGATTGTTTTTTGGATGTTACGAGGAATAATAAGCGAATATACAGGGTTGAAATATGGGGATGAAGGAGTTGCTTTAATTGGAGCTATTGCTTTGTTTTTAATTCCTTCTCGTCAACCTTCAAAACCCTTATTAGAATGGAAAGATACAGAGAAACTACCCTGGGGAATTTTACTCCTATTTGGCGGAGGATTAGCCCTTGCGACTATTTTTGAAAACAACGGTATTGTTGAAGCTATTAACAATGCTTTGCTAAATTACACCACTTATTCTATCCTTATAATTCTTGTTATTGTTATTTTCATTGGGATTTTTGTTACCGAAATCATGTCAAATTTAGCACTGGTGACCTTCATGGTTCCTATTGTTGGTTCATTCGCTATTACACTTGGTTTAGCTCCACAAATACTTTGTATTCCATTAACATTGGCTGCAAGTTGTGCATTTATGCTGCCCGTTGGCACACCACCTAATGCCATTGTTTTTTCTTCTGGAATTATTAAAATTCATCAGATGGCAAAAATTGGTTTCATTTTAAATATAATTAGCATTTTAATCATCACATTTTTATATTACATTATTGGTATTCTTTGATTAAACCTTACTTTTGAAAAAAAAATTGTTATGAAATATAAATTCATCTCGGCTTCTATCCTTTCTATTGGATTATTTACCACTGTTGTATTTGGACAAAACACCAAAAATTGGTATAATGGAGAAGGAACAGGAATGTATACGGAAGCTGCATATAAACTTTTAAAAAAGAAAAAATCTTCAACTGTTGTTGTTGCTGTTATCGATTCTGGAATTGATGTTGAACATGAAGATTTGCAAGGAAAAATTTGGGTAAATCCAAAAGAAATTGCTGGAAATGGTAAAGACGACGATGGAAATGGATACATTGATGATATTCATGGGTGGAATTTTCTAGGAAATTCAAAAGGAATAAATGTAGATGCCACGCGATTGGAAAAAACCAGAATTTATGCCGAATTAAGAGACAAATATGAAGGAGTGGATGCAACCATGATTGTTCAAGATGAAGAGTATCAACTATTTTTGAAAGTAGCTGAGGAGGTAGGTGAACAATTCAGAAATATGCAAGCTGAATATGATCAATACAAAGAAGTAATAGACGCAAATCCGGAATACAAACAATATTATGACGATAATTTAAAATACAATCTGAATCCTGATTTTGATGATCGATCTATTATTGGCGACAATCCAAAGGATATTAACGACAAATTTTACGGTAATAATAATTATGAAGGTCCTGATGCGTTGCACGGAACACATGTTGCGGGAATTATAGGCGCTATTCGTGGAAATGACAAAGGAGGAGATGGAGTTGCTTCTGATGTGAAAATCATGTCATTACGTGCAGTACCGAATGGAGACGAACACGATAAAGATATTGCGTTAGCAATTCGATATGCAGCAGATAATGGTGCACAAGTAATCAATATGTCATTTGGCAAAGCATACTCACCATATGCAAAATGGGTGTATGAAGCTCTTCAATATGCTGATTCTAAAGGCGTACTTTTAGTACATGCAGCCGGAAATGATAATAAAAATGTGGATATTGAATCTAATTTCCCAACACCTAAATATGCATTTCAAACAACAGAATTTCAAAATTTCTTAACTATTGGTGCTTCAACAAATAGTATCGCAAAGTTAAAAGCAGAATTTTCGAACTTTGGTACAAGTACTGTTGATATTTTTGCTCCAGGACAAGAAATTTATAGCACACTTCCGGACAATAAATACAAAGATTTGCAAGGTACATCAATGGCTGCACCTATGGTAGCTGGCGCTGCTGCATTTTTGAAATCTTATTTCCCAACACTTTCTATGAATCAAATAAAATCAGTGTTAATTACTAGCTCCGCAAAATTTACCAAAGAATTAGGGAAATATGCTAAAACACCAGGCGTTATTAACCTAGTTTCTGCCGTAAATGCGTGTAAGAAATTGGAGAAAAAGAAATAAGCAACTGGCACTACAAAATCGATAAATTAATCTAACATTCAAGGTTAAGTCATTCATGAAAGTTATAGATCATCTAAATAATTCAAAAGACACGCTCTTTTCATTTGAGATACTTCCACCGTTAAAGGGCAAAAGCATCCAATCCATTTTTGATGGAATTGATCCACTCATGGAGTTTAATCCAAAATTTATAAACGTAACTTATCACCGAGAAGAATATATTTATAAAGAACGTGAAAATGGCTTATTGGAGAAAATTGCTATCCGAAAAAGACCGGGGACAGTAGGAATTTGTGCTGCCATCATGAACAAGTATAACGTAGATGCCGTTCCACATTTAATATGCGGGGGATTCAGTAAGGAAGAAACGGAGAATGCATTGATTGATTTACAATTTTTAGGTATTGATAATGTATTAGCTCTTCGCGGTGATTCAATAAAAACAGAAAGTACTTTTCGCCCGCATAAAGATGGTCATGCATATGCAGTTGACCTCATCAATCAAATTTCAGAAATGAATAGTGGCAATTACATAGTAGATGATGTACAGCTCGAACCTACTGATTTTTGCATCGGTGCAGCAGGCTATCCCGAAAAACATTTTGAATCGATGAACATGTCTACGGATTTACTATACCTAAAAGGTAAGGTGGATGCCGGGGCTGAATATATCGTAACACAAATGTTTTTTGATAATCAAAAGTATTTTGACTTTGTTAAAGGGTGCAGGGAAATTGGAATCAACGTCCCGATTATTCCCGGAATTAAACCTATTAAAAACTTAAATCACATCACTTTTCTTCCTAAATTCTTTAAAATAGATTTCCCAGATGATCTTTCAAAGGCGTTATTGAAATGTAAAGATAATAAGGCAGTTGAGCAGGTTGGAATTGAATGGGGAATCAAACAATCCAAAGAGTTAAAAGCTGCAGGTGTGCCATGTATACATTATTACACGATGTCCAACTCCACATCTGTTAAATCAATCGCAAATGAAGTATTTTAATTATCCTATGAAATATAACCTAATTCTTTTTGTTTTTATTTTTTCAGGGGTTGTTGGATTTAGTCAAAAAAATACAGCTGGACTAACGAATGTTGTAGTCATTGGGCAATTTGATAAGGCAGAAGATCGGTTTTCAGTAGAAATAAATACAACAGAATTACTAGTGGCCAATGGTATTAAAGCAATGCCTTCCCTTAACTTGTTAAAAACTGGAGCAGATACTCGATTGCTTAGCACCGATTCATTAAAGGCTTTAGTACGCTCCAAAGGTTTTGATACTTATTTAATTATATCCGTACGGGGCTATGATAAACGATTTCAAAAATCAGAAAGACAAGTTACATTTGAAGAAGCATTAGGTTTTGGGAGTTTATTTCACTTATACAGAAATGAAGCAACCTCCGTAACTTTTGAATTTAGCTTCTTTAGAGATAACAAAATCATTTATAGAGATATCATGCGGTGCGAGGGTATTTCAGATAGAAATACTGTACTTAAAAAGTATAGAAAAAAATTAAACAAACGAATTCCAAAGAATTGGCGCTAACAGTAACTCAAGTTACACATAAAAAAAAGGGGAATAGCTACCTTTGTATCTAATAATAAGCCATGAAGAAAGGGACAAAATTATATAGCATCTTACATATTAAATGCCCCCAATGTCAGGAGGGAGCATTTTTGGTTTCTACACCATATGATTTAAGTAAGGTAGGCGATGTTAGAGAAGAATGTGATGTATGCGGATTGAAGTACTCCAAAGAACCCGGTTTTTATTATGGAGCCATGTACGTGTCATATGCTTTGGGAGTAGCACTTTTTGTGACCGTTTGGGCTTCATGTAATTGGTTTTTTACAGATGTTTCTGTCTGGGTACAAATCGGATTGGTTGTATTGTTATCCATTTTATTAGGCCCATATCTATTTGCATTATCTAAAATTATTTGGGCGAATTTATTCATTTCATATGATCCCCATGCTAAGCTCAACCGACAAACAAAATCTAATCCATAACTCAATAGGGTATTTGCTTGAACCTGAACTCATTATTGAAATGGGTGAAGTAGGAAGAATTCGAGAAACAGCAGCCGAAGAAATAATCATGCATGTAGGCGATGAACTCAAAATGATTCCTATCGTAATTTCGGGATCAATTAAAGTATCTCGCGAAAATGATGAAGGAAATGAGCTACTCTTATATTACATTGAAGGTGGCGACACGTGTGCAATGACGCTTCAATGCTGTGTTCGGAAAATAGACAGTCATATTAAAGCAACTGCCATGGAGCCCTCACTGCTAATGATGTTTCCTGTATCCAAAATGGAAGAATGGATGGACAAGTATAAAAGTTGGCGGGAATATATTTTACAAAGTTACCATACAAGACTTACCGAATTGATGGAAACAATAGATGCCATGGCTTTTATGCGGCTTGATGAGCGCTTATTGAAATACCTGACAGATCAAGCTAAATTACTGGGAACATTAGAGTTGCATCATACCCATCAACAGATTGCAGACGATTTACATTCCTCAAGAGTTGTAATTTCTAGATTACTAAAACAACTTGAAAACAAAGGAATTATCGAAATACATCGTAACAAACTTATCTTAAAAGATTTCTAATTCGGTAGATTTTGATAATTTAGGGTCGATTTTTGTACTGTTTCAAAAATTAATCGTTGAAGGTATTCTTTACACACTTATTTATGCGCACAAACAAATTTTTACCCCTTGTTTTATTCTTCCTTGCTTCGTCAACTGTTTGGTCCCAAAAAGGAAATAGCAGGGCTGGAACCTCTCAAAAATTTGATCAAGTTATTACAAGTATTCAAAACATGTATGTTGATCCAGTTGAAACGGAAAAACTCACGGAGGATGCAATCATTGGATTACTCGAAAAATTAGACCCTCATTCTACCTATATTTCAAAAGAAGAAGCGGCAGATGCTCAATCTCAAATTGATGGAAGCTTTGTTGGAATCGGAGTTAGATTTCAGATAGTAAAAGATACTATAATGTTTGTCAATACAATACCGGGTGGCCCATCAGAAAAAATTGGAATTCAGGCAGGCGATCAATTAGTAGAGGTGGATGGAGAAAAAGTGGCTGGTATCGGGATAAAAAACAGTGATGTGAGAAAAAAATTGATGGGTCCAAAAGACACAAAGGTTAAAGTTAGTGTAAAACGAAAAGGCATAAATCAATTGTTAGATTTTACCATCACTCGAGACAAAATTCCTATTTTTTCTGTAGATTCTTATTACATGATTGATGATAAAATTGGGTACATCAAATTAAATAGTTTCTCAAGAAGTACCATGGAGGAAATGACAGCTGCCATGACAGCATTGAAACAGAAAGGAATGAAACAATTAATTCTCGACCTGCAAGACAATGGAGGTGGGCTATTAAACGTTGCTCAAGAATTAGCAGATGAATTTTTATCAGGCAATAAATTGGTGGTTTATTCAGAAGGTAGAATGCAACCCAAATCTGAATTGAGAGCTGGACGAAATGGAATGTTTGAAAAAGGAGAATTGGTTGTTTTGGTAGATGAATTTTCAGCTTCTGCAAGTGAAATTGTTTCAGGAGCAATTCAAGATTGGGACAGAGGATCCATTGTTGGTAGAAGAACATTTGGAAAAGGACTTGTCCAACGTCCAATCGATTTAATTGATGGATCAGAAATTAGATTAACCATAGCACGTTACTATACACCTACTGGTCGCTTCATACAAAAGCCTTATGATGACCCGGAAAGGTATAAGAAAGATATTGCTCAGCGATATTTGAGTGGAGAATTGATGCATGCAGACTCCATTAAATTACCTGATTCATTGAAATTTAAAACCATGATAACCAAGCGAGATGTTTATTCTGGTGGTGGAATAGTTCCAGATTTCTTTGTTCCGCTTGACACATCGGATATTACCGATTATTTTGCCTCCTTAAATCGAAGTGGGATGTTTAATAATTTTGGGTTGAACTATGTGAATAATCAACGTGAAAATTTAAAAATGAAATATCCTGACTTTCAAAAGTTTAAAAAAGAATTCAAAACGGATCAAGAATTTATGGATGCATTTTTCGCTCATGTAGCCAAAGAGAAGCCTGAATTAACCTTTGAAGCCAAAGATTATGAGTTGAGTAAAAAACTAATTCAAACTCGATTGAAAGCTGAAATTGCACAAAATTTGTGGGATTATTCTGAATTCTATGAAATCTATAATAGCCGAAATGAAATCCTACAGAAAGCTATTAATATACTTCAAACAAAAGAGTATTTAAAAGTGAATTTGGATAGAAATTAAGACAACCTAAATTCAATTTGCATTCGCTCTAGCTCTCTAGTTAACTGAATCGTTGGGTTGACCTTAATGTTTTTAGCATTCATTAGCACATCCAATTTTTCAACTGGGTCGTAAACGGTAAATTGAACATTACAAGATCCTTCGTTAGCTAAAAACAAGGAATTCAACTCGTTAATCAGTGGATTAGTAAGCGTAGAAACGGTAAGTTTTAGGTGAAGATTTTTGGCGCGTTTGTCTCTAAATTGATCCAATAACTCAATAGAATGGATAGAAAATTCCAATTGATTTCGAAAACGATTAGGCTCAATTCTTCCTTTAATTGCAACAAAAATTCCAGGCGTTAAAAATATCTGAAACCGCAAAAAGCTTTCTCCAAATAAGAAAAGTTTATAGGAATCATGATAATCTTCAATAACCATCGAGCCAAATTTGTCTCCTTTTTTAGTAAGGCGTTGCTCAGCATCCGTAACAATAGCAGCTAAAACAATATCTTTTCCTTTATAGGTTTCAGGATCTTTCAACATGGAAACATTACCGGTGCAAAAAGAGTCAATTTCTAACTTGTAATCATCCAAGGGATGACCAGAAATGAAAATGCCCACTACTTCTTTTTCCCGATTCAATTTCACCATAGAACTCCATTCTTCAGCACTTGGAATAGTTGGTTCAGGTGTTTGAATCATATCTGGTTGATCGAAAATCGTTACTTGCCCTGAATCTTGTTCTCCTTGAAAATTACCACCAAATCGAATTGCATTATCTAAGAAAGAACGATTATTTTGATCCTCGGCAAAATACTGAGCGCGATGTATGCCATGAAAAGAATCTAAAGCACCTGCATTAACTAGACTTTCAAATGCTCGTTTATTACAAATGCGTAAATTACTTCGCTTGGTTAGATCAAAAATTGATTTAAAGGGCCCATTTGTAGTGCGTTCCTCAACAAAAGCATCGACAGGTGCACTCCCCAACCCTTTAATCGCTCCCAATCCAAAACGAATTGCTCCTTCTTTGTTTACTGTAAAAGTATAATTAGATTCATTGATATCCGGCCCCAATACTTGTAATCCCATGCGTCGGCATTCCTCCATAAAAAAGGAAACCTGCTTGATATCATTCATGTTATTACTTAAGACAGATGCCATGTATTCAGCTGGATAGTTCGCTTTCAAATACGCAGTTTGATAGGCTACCCAAGCATAACATGTTGAATGCGACTTATTAAAGGC
>CAZTFG010000010.1:11062-31344 GCA_964612725.1 uncultured Lishizhenia sp.
AGGAGGCAAATGCTTCCCAGTCACGCCAAATCTTCTCCAAACGATCAACTGGGTGTCCTTTACCAGCCCCTTGTTCAAGGAATAAAGGCTTCATTTTATCTAGGGTAGGTCTATCCTTTTTACCCATTGCTTTTCGCAATGTATCCGCCTCACCTTTAGTAAACCCGCCCAATTTTTGAGACAAGAGCATTACCTGTTCTTGATAAACGGTAATTCCATAGGTTTCTTTCAGGTATTCCTCGCAATCATCAACATCATATACAATAGGCTCTTCCCCGTGTTTTCTCTTAATAAATGCCGGAATATACTCAAGTGGACCAGGTCTATAAAGGGCATTCATTGCGATTAAATCTGCAAATTCAGTAGGTTTTAATTCCCTCATGTACTTTTGCATTCCCGGAGATTCATATTGAAATATCCCCACCGTTTCTCCGCGTTGAAATAATTCATAGGTCTTCAAGTCATCCACAGGAAAATTATCTGGATCCAAGTCAATTCCACGAATTTCCTTTACAAAACGAACCGCATATTTAATAAGAGTAAGCGTTTTCAGTCCTAAAAAGTCCATTTTCAATAATCCTGCAGATTCAGCCACAGAGTTGTCATACTGGGTACAGACCATATCCGAATCTTTTGCGGTTGCAACAGGAACAAAATTCGTAAGGTCATCTGGTGTGATAATCACTCCACAAGCATGTATCCCTGTATTTCGAACAGAACCTTCGATATCACGGGCTCTTTTCAATACTGCGGCCAGTAAATCATCTCCTTCAGCTATTTTTCGTAACTCTTTAGCAGATTGAAGATCTTCTTGACTTATTTTAAATTTATCCGCCAGCTCAATATCAGAGAAAGAAAATAGCTTTTTCAAGGAAATATCAGGAACTAATTTAGCAAGTCGATCAGCATCAGGTAAGGGTAAATTCATCACACGAGCAGTATCTCGAATTGCCGATTTAGCAGCCATTGTGCCATAAGTGATAATTTGAGCAACTTGATTGGAACCATATTTATTGATTACATAATCAATCACTTTACCCCTCCCCTCATCATCAAAATCAATATCAATATCGGGCATTGAAATACGATCCGGATTTAAAAAGCGCTCAAAGAGTAGATCGTACTTTATGGGATCCACGTTCGTTATTCCAGTACAATAAGCAACTACCGATCCGGCAGCAGAACCACGTCCTGGACCTACAGAAACCCCCATTTCTCGAGCGGCATTACAAAAATCTTGAACAATTAAAAAATATCCAGGATACCCCGTGTTTTCAATGGTTTTTAATTCGAAATCTATACGCTCCCTTATCTCTGTTGTGAGTTCAGAATACCGTTTTTCAGCTCCTAAGTATGTTAAATGACGTAGGAAATTATTTTCGCCTCGTTTTCCTCCATCGGTTTGGTCTTGTGCATCAGTAAATTCAACAGGGATATCAAAGGCGGGTAATAAAACTTCGCGTGCTAGCGTGTAGGGTTCGCATTTTGCAATTATTTCCGGGATAGATAAAATGGCTTCCGGTAAATCCGCAAAAAGCGATTTCATTTCTTCGCTTGACTTAAAATAATATTCATTATTATCTAGTCCATATCTGAAACCACGTCCCCGCCCTTTTGGTGTAGAAACCAACTCTCCATCTTTCACACAAAGTAAAACATCATGAGATTCCGCATCTTCTTTGTTCAAATAATAAATATTGTTGGTTGCAACCAACTGAACTTGATGTTTTTTTGAAAAAGATATAAGGGTTTCATTGACGCGATTCTCGACTTCTAGCGAATGGCGCATTATTTCTAGATAAAAATCGGACCCAAACTTATCCTTCCACCAGAGCAAAGACTCCTCGGCCTGATTTTCTCCTACATTTAAAATAAGGCTAGCAATTTCGCCGAACAAATTTCCTGAAAGGACAATTAAATCTTCTTTGTATTTTTCTACAGCCTCTTTATCTATGCGGGGAACGTAATACATTCCTTGTGTGTAGGCAATAGAAGCAAGTTTAATCAAATTCTGGTATCCGTTTTTGTTCTTGGCTAATAATACAATTTGATATCCATTATCCTTCTGTGTTTTATCTTTCAATGATCGACAAACATTGAATTCACATCCAATAATTGGCAATAAATCAGGTTTATCAAATGATTCTCCCTTCTCTTCAGCCTCTTTTCTTTTTTCTTTCAGTTTTTTATTATACCCGTTAATCGCTTTTTCAAAATGAAACGCAGCCATCATATTTCCAGTGTCGGTCAATGCTACCGCAGGCATATTTAATTCTGCCGCTTTATCAACCAATCGCTGAATATCGACCGTGGACTGTAATATTGAATATTGTGAATGGACATGTAAATGGGCAAAGGAAACCTCCTTTAAATCCACATTAGAAATCGCTTCCGCGGATGGTACTTTACTTTTGTTTGCCTGCTCACGCAATTTTTCCGCCTCTGCTTTCAAGTTCATGTGCTTCAGTCCGATTGGCTGAATAACAGAAGTATTTGTTTCTTGAAATCGTGTTAAGTAATCTGATGTCTGTTGTAATTGTTCTGTTGAAAAATGCCCTTTACGAACTAATTCAAAAAAGCACCGAGTGGTAGCTTCCACATCCGCCGTAGCGTTATGTGCCTCATTGAAGGGGGTGCCAAATAATAAACTATGTAACTCAGTAAGCGTAGGTAATTTGAACTTTCCGGATTTCCCACCAGGTAATCGACATAATTCAGCTGTTTTCTCCGTACACGTATCTAGAACAGGATAATTAACCAAAGGAGAGTCCATGCCAAGCCTAACAAACTCACACCCTAATACATTTAAATCAAATGTTAAGTTTTGTCCAACAACAAATTTTGCTTTTGACAAAACCTGTCTAAAAATGGTTAATACATCTGTTAATGAATCACCGTATAAATTAGCTAATTCCGTGGAAATACCATGAATTTTCTCTGAATCATAGGGAATATTAAATCCATCAGGTCGAATTAAAAAATCACGTTGATCGACCACATTGCCCATTTCATCATGTAATTGCCAAGCAAGTTGAACAACCCGAGGCCAGTTCGAAGTGTCGGTAATCGGTGCGGTAAAACTTCTTGGTAAACCTGTGGTTTCGGTGTCAAAAATTAGGTACATGAAAAATTAAATGGATGTTAAAGTTAGCATAAAAACAGGTTGCATTTTTTAGTGTTGAAAACAATTTTTCATCGTTTTTCATGTTTTTGAATCAAGCAGTCGATTTTATTCTGATTATCCTTCATTTTGAATCCAAGAGCTAATCGAATTGTATTACTTTTGCATTAGCTAATTTTAATGATAATAAATTTTTGAAACACTCGTGAAAATTGCTCTATTTGGTAATCCAAATACTGGAAAAAGTTCCGTATTTAATATGTTGACTGGATTGCGTCAACAAGTTGGGAATTTTGCCGGGGTAACAGTGGACAAAAAATCAGGTTTTTTCAAGGTTGGTCAAACAGAATATCAACTCATTGATTTTCCGGGAACATACAGTATTTATCCAAGAACAGACGATGAAGGAGTCGTATATTCGGTTCTAACTGAAAAAGGACATGTTGATTATCCCGATTTAGCATTGGTTGTTTTAGATGCATCCCAATTAAAAAGGAACTTATTGTTATGTAGCCAGTTATATGACTTAGGAATTCCCTTATTACTAGTGGTAAACATGAGTGATATTGCACTTCAAAAAGGAATTTCCATTCATTTAGAGGAACTTGCGAAGATTTTTCCTGGGACTCAAGTAATTTCGACAAATGCGCGTATTGGACTGGGTAAAGATCGATTAATAAATGCAATTAGCAATTTTGATCCTGCTGCATATCAAAATCCAACAACGTATCTACCGGCAAAAATTGAAGATACTCAACAACAAATAAAAGAAACCAAATCACGTGCTTCGTGGATTGATTCTATTTTACCAAGCATTCAAAGTCAAGCCATTCAAGACAAACCAAAAACACATTTTTTAGACAAAATATTGGTTCATTGGTTTTGGGGATATTTGATTTTTGCATCGATTCTTTTAATTGTTTTTCAATTCATTTTTGCATTCGCTACATATCCAATGGATGCCATTGATTTGTTTTTCTCCTCCCTTGCCGAATTCACGCAAACAAACTTACCAAATGGAATCTTTACGGACTTAGTTAGTCAAGGCATTATCCCAGGTATTGGTGGAGTTGTAATTTTTATTCCTCAAATTGCTTTACTCTTTTTTTTCATTTCAATTTTAGAAGAAACAGGATATTTGTCGCGCGTAGTGTTTATCATGGATCGATTAATGCGACCCTTTGGTTTAAACGGGAAAAGTGTTGTGCCCCTCATGTCTAGTGTAGCGTGCGCCATTCCAGGAGTTATGTCTGCTCGAACAATTTCAGATTGGCGTGAACGATTAATCACCATTTTAGTTGCACCATTGATGAGCTGCAGCGCTCGTATCCCTGTTTACACTTTATTGATTGCACTTGTTATTCCAGATGAACCTATTGGAGGTATTTTAAATTTACGTGGGCTCGTTCTTTTTGGACTGTATGCACTTGGATTGTTGTCCGCATTATTGGTCGCATTTGTATTGAAAGGGCTAATTAAACGCAAAGGTTCTGGGTTTTTATTATTAGAACTTCCCACCTTCAAAAAACCACGAATTCAAAATGTACTTATTGCTGTGTTTGAAAAAGTACGCGTGTTTGTTTGGGATGCTGGAAAAGTAATTCTTGCCATTTCAATTTTACTTTGGGTTTTTGCGTCATTTGGTCCGGGTAATTCAATTTCTAATGCAGAAAAACTGGCTACACAAGAAAGTAAAAACAAAAAATTATCCAAGGAAGAGCAACTCCAATATGTTGCATCTGCAAAACTTGAACATTCTTACATGGGAATACTAGGAAAGGCGATTGAACCTATCATTGAACCAATTGGATATGATTGGAAAATTGGGGTTTCTTTGCTAACTTCCTTTGCAGCTCGTGAGGTTTTTGTTGGCTCTTTAGCTACCATTTATGCCGTGCAAGATGATGGAGAAGAAAATAGATTATTAATTGATCGATTACGCGCTGACACACGCAGGGATGGTAGAAAAACCTATACCCTAGCAACGGGGTGTTCGTTGATGGTTTTTTATGTCTTTGCTATGCAATGTATGTCCACGTTAGCGGTAGTTAAGCGCGAAACCGGATCATGGAAATGGCCTGTCATTCAATTAGTATTTATGGGTGTTCTCGCCTATTTGACTTCCTTTTTAACCTATTCGTTATTATCATGATTCAGTCAATTCTTGTACTCATTTTCGCGTGTATTGCCTGTTTATTTCTAGGGCAAAGACTATTCAAACAATGGGTAAGACAAGAAAATTGTGACGGATGTTCAATGGGCAAAGCATCACAAAAAAAATGAAGATGAAAAATACATTATTGCTATTCTCTTTTGTGTTGATTTTTTTCAATTCTTGGACACAAAAAAAACGCTGGCAATTTCCTCAGTATGATGTGGTGCGCACGGGTCCTTATATTGGAATACAGAAAGGTGATTATTTAAATTTTGAACTGGGTTTTGAACGACAATGGAAAGATTTGAAATTAATAGGGGCTCAGACAAGCGCGGTCTTTGGAGGATGTAATTATAACATTAAAAATGGAGTCATCGGAACAGATATTGGGGGATGGAGAAAATTGGGATTTGCTGGTATTACTTATGGAGGAGGGATCATTTTTCGGACGGATTTCACCTCTTCAAAAGCAGGAGTTCTACCATTGATAGGACTTAAACTGAATAAATTTCATATACAGGCTGGATATCAATTTCTTTTCCCAACCACCTCCTTGCTTGAAACGAATACATTCTGCGTTAGCTTACGCTATAAAATTTGGTCGAATAAGAAAATAAAGAAGGATTAGTTTATTTTTCAAAAAGGAGTTGAAAGGCATTATTTGATGCTGTTTCGTCAATTAAATCTAAATCTTTTAGACAAGAAACCACTGGTGAAAAATCCGATTTGTTTAGATTCATTGTATAATTCCATTCCGTTTCGCTCAGCCATGATTTGACTTCATTTTCATCAAGATGATAACGCCAAGCTAATGTTTTAGTTGCTTCTGGGTCATCCTTCAGTTGCTTTGCTCGAGCACCTACAACGCCACACATTTGTTGAATTATCTCTGGATTAGCAGCTAAAATTTCATCTCTTACAGCAATGACAAAACAAGGCCAAGGAGTAACCACTTCACCAATGCATTTACATTTACCTTGCTCTACAAACGGATGAGTTGTAAATTTTTCCCACAAAAAGGCATCTGCTTCATGACTGGCTAATGCCCATAGACCTCCATAAATATCGCCAACAACGTTAAATTTGAGTTGTTCTTTATCCCAACCAGCATGCTTTGCATGAACTAGCGCCATCAAATGTGAACCCGATCCAAAACGGGATATAGCAAATGTGCTGCTTTGTAGTTCATCAATTGATTGCACTGGAGAATCAACTGGAACATGAACTCCCCAACGCAAAGGTGAATTAACATAAACTTGAATAATTTTTGCTGGCAAACCATCTAAAATAGCCTTAGTTATTCCTTCTGTTAATAAAACGGCTATATCCAAGGATCCAATAGCAAGTCCTTTGATCATTTGACCCGTTCCTCCGGTCATGTCACTCCAATGTAGTTCGAGACCTCGCTCACTAAATTTTCCCTCCTCAATTGCTAAGCGCCAAGGCAAATTAAAATGTTCAGGTACACCCCCAATTTTAAGTCCTTTCATATGCCTATTTTATATCGACAAATTGCATATCATACAATTTTCTATAATACCCATCTTGTTTTAACAAACTTGTATGGGTTCCAACTTCTACGATCATTCCTTTTTCCAAAACAACTATTTTATCTGCTTTTTGAATCGTTGATAATCTATGGGCAATAACAATGGATGTTCTTCCTTCAGTTAACCTTTCAGTTGCCTTTTGTATTAATTCCTCGGATTCATTATCAACACTTGATGTTGCCTCGTCTAAAATGAGAATATGAGGATTATAAATATAGGCTCGAATAAATGCAATCAATTGACGCTGCCCCACTGAAAGTACTCCTCCACGTTCGCCAATTACATAATCGTATCCATCCGGTAATTTCTCAATAAAATCATGAGCACCTACTGCCTTTGCAGCCATTACAACCTGATCCCGATCAATTAATTCATTTCCTAAGGTAATATTGTTGTGAATAGAATCCGAAAAAAGAAATACATCCTGCAATACAATAGCTATATTCTTGCGTAATAATCCTAATTCAATCTCCTTAATATCCACATCACCAATGAAAATTTCACCTTCTTGATATTCATAAAAACGACCTAATAAATTAACAATAGTAGATTTTCCTGCTCCTGTTGCGCCAACAAATGCCACCATTTCACTCGGTTGAATCACCAAGTCAATATTATGAAGAACATAGTCTTTTTCTTTGTAATAAAAACTAACATTTTTAAACGAAATAGATTGGTTAAAATCAACTTCGGTATTCTTTCCTTCCGTTTGAATATGTTCCTCCAAATCAATAATTTCAAAAATTCGTTCAGCCCGTACAGTTCCTCTTTGCAGCACATTAAATTTGTCAGCTAATTGTCTGATAGGGCGATATAACTGATGAATCCATAAGGTAAAAGCAATAATTTGGCCGTACATCGCTTTAATTTCTAGGGCACTTTTACCGCCAATTTGCAATGCTCCCCAAACCAATAGAAAGGCAATGGATAAGGAGCTCAATATTTCAACGACTGGAAAAAAGATTGAATTGGCCCATACTGCATTAATGTGTGCTTGTCTATGTCCCTTATTTATTTCTTGAAATTGCTCAAATTCCTTCGTTTGTCTATTAAACAATTGAACTAAAGACATACCTGTTAACCTCTCTTGCACAAAAGTATTCAAGCGAGTTACTTGCTGCCGTTCTAATTGAAAAGAGCTGCGCATTGCTTTAGCAAAAATGCGTGTGGCAAAAATTAATATTGGGATGGGAACCAAGGTCATCAGCGATAATTCCCAATTGGTAGTGAACATCAAGGTTAATACAAAAATCAATGAAATTAAATCGCCTGCAATCTCCATTAATCCCGAAGAAAATACTTCTGTTACCGCCTCCAAATCGGAAACAACGCGCGTTACCAATGCACCCACTGGGGTTTGATCAAAATATTTCATTCGAAAAGACAAGATGTGATTAAATAACTTTTTCCGAATGTCATGAATCACGGATTGGGCCAATAAATTAGAAAAATAACTTCCAATCAGTTGAAAAAAACCTTCCAAGACCAGCAAGCCCAAAATGATTAAAATCCAATTTACGAGTGCTTCTTTATTTTGAGTTTTTATAATATATGAATCAACCATATTGCCGACAAGGGCAGGTCGAAGAGGGCCAAGAAACGAAAGTAAAAAAGTACAACAAATTGAAATGATAAAAAATCGTTTGTACGGCTTAGTATACGATACTAACCTAAAAAAAATGGACGTGTTAACTTTACTTTTTATTGAAGCCATGAATACAAAATTACCGAAAAAGCCCTCACGAGAGGGCTATAATTTGACAAATAATCTGTTAAGTTTTTTGATTAGCTTACCAAGGTCTAATTGAAAGGTGAGTTTTTGGTGTTGTTTTCATCGTATTGTTGTTGAAGATTAATTTTTTGCTATTACCATATTGTTCTGAATATGAACCACTTTGGTCTCTATTATTTGTCCCTGTGATTTGAATTTGATGTAATAATACCCATCATTCATTTCATTTAAACTTATTTGTTTTGCATCGAAAACAGGAAAAGAAGGCATAAAAAGTTCTCCGTTTTCCATTACAATTTCCAATTCATCAAAACGATTATCGTTCCACATTACCGTAATTGAATTGGTAGAAGGATTTTTTGCAACTTTAATTACGGTGAATGCTGCTTGTGCAATTGGCATACTTCGTTGAGATAGTGCAGAATTTAATGGCGACAAACTTGCTACCATGAATAAAAAAATCAGTGTGCTTGCTTTCATAACAGGTGTTTTTATTGATTTCAATTCTTGTTTCATGAGACAAAGGTGTTGCCTTTAAAAACAATTCCAAAAGAAACCAATTAAAAGAACATCATTTTACACGATGCCATAGAGATAACCTTAAGCGAAATTACTTAGTAAAGTCTTTTAGGGCCTATTTTTGAAGCTTTGATAGGATATTTGTGGTGGAAAAACCTTGAACTAAATCAATCGTTACAATAGCACCACCATATGATTGAACAAAGTCAGAACCAACAATGTATTTGGGAGAACTAGGATTAAATTCTTTCGCATCATAATCTCCCCCTTTTACTAAAACGTCCGGACTAACATCGTGAATTAGATTTTCAGGTGTAGAATCATTGAATAGCACTACTGCATCAACAAATCCCAAGGAAGCAAGGACAAGTGCCCGCGATTTTTCATTATTTATAGGTCGATTTATATCCTTATTTAGAGAGCGCACCGAGTTATCATCATTTAACCCAACAATCAATCTACTCCCTAATGATGCTGCTTGAGCTAAATAGGTTACATGTCCTTCATGAAGAATATCAAAGCAACCATTTGTGAAGACAACCTTATTGTTTTTCATTTTCCATAAGGCGCAACGTTGTTTTGCTTGTTCAATAGTCACTATTTTTTGTAAGATAAAATCAAATCTGCTCATCACTGGGTGGTGTTTTTGGTACAAGTATCCATGAAATTAAACCTATCAAAACTAATAAAACCGTTTGAGACACCCAAATCAACATTCCAAGTGCATTCCCAATAGCAATTGCCCTTTCATCAGGTAAGTCAGTTAAATAATATCCAACTACGATCCCAACAAGTAATGGAAAACTTCCTATTCCACCGTTTGTCAAGGAAATTCCAATGGATCCGGCAACAAAAGCTAAAAGCATACAGGAAATTGGTAAATCTTTAGTGCTTTCTAAAGCATAAAAAGGAAGGATGAACATAACGAGAAAACAAACCCAAATGAACAAAGAATGGAGAATGTATGCACGAGGGTTTTTCGTTTTAACAATTGAAACGGTACTACTAAACAAATCTTGAATAATCAATCCTACCTTTATTCTCACTTTTCGAATCAACATTAAACCTAAGCCAATAGACATTGCCGCAATGAGCATGTACAACAGGTAATTAGTAGACCCGGATTCATCTGAGATAAAATTAGCTTGGATTATTAATTTGATTTTTTCGAAATCATCAAAACCCAAAAATAAGGCTGAGCATGTTATAATTACTAGAAAAAACATATCTACAATTCGTTCAGAAATGATAGTACCAAAGCCTTTAGCAAAAGGCACTCCATCAGCGCGATAAAGAACTAAGGCTCTTGAAGCTTCGCCCGCACGAGGCAAGGTTAAATTCACTAAATAGCCAATCATTACAGCATGAAATCGATTTAGATTTTTTGTATTATATCCAAGGGGTTCTAGGGAAAACTTCCATCGATAAGCACGAGAAATATAAGATGCTAAAGCAAGTATTAATGAAAGTATTATCCAACCATAATCTACTTCACCAAGTGTTTGGTAAAATATTTTTTTAGCTTGAATTGTCATGGAAGAAAAAAAATGCCAGAATAAGTAAACACCAACGCCAAGAGGCAAAATAGCTTTTAGAAAAAACCCGGCAATTTTTTTACCCATTAATCAATGGAGTTTGTCTCCTCATCCGGAAACACTAAGCAGGGCTTAAATGATTTAGCTTCTTCAAAGTCCATGAAACCATATCCAATAATGATAATTTTGTCATTTACAGATACACGTCGAGCAGCTGGACCGTTTAAACAAATTGTACCTGAGTTATAATCACCTTTGATTACATATGTTTCTAGTCGTTCACCGTTATTGATATTTACTATCTGCACACGTTCACCCTCGATTATATTTGCCGCTTGCATCAATCGTTCGTCGATTGTGATACTACCTATATAATTTAATTCTGCTTGAGTTACGCGAACACGATGGATTTTTGATTTTACGACTTGAATTAACATAGTTGAATTTAACGCGGCAAAAATAAGCAAATGAATTGTAAATAGTGGAATGAACAAGTAAAACTTTGATTTTCGGGCAGATTGAATAAAAAAAAAACCTGAAAAAAGCGAAAGAATCAAATGATGCTATCACACTTTTCAGGTCTTCTGCAAGTAAATGTAAACCAAAAAATAAATTAACCGTTGTTAATTGTTCTATTTAAAGACGTTTCTCTCTAAATAAAGGTTGCTTCGGTTTATTTTTTTCCAAATAAACGACTGAAAAAATTACTTTTCTTCTTTGTTGGCTCCATGTAAGTGAACCGAAGTCCGACATTAAATCGGAATTGATCTAATACACCAGTAGTAGTATAATTTGTACTTCTCAATAATGAAATTGGCAAGTATTTACTGGCATTAATACTAATTCCCGAGCATTTATATCCTGCTTTTAAAACTTCTTTCTGCTTAAAATTTATGGTCGTACCCAATCCGGCATGCAGATAAAAATCAACCGGATTAATTGTTGGAATTGTATTCAATCTGCTCGTTGACGTTTGAAGAAATGACAAATTCACTCCCGGCTCTATCAGGGTATAAATTCCATTTCTTTTTTCAGCATAAGAAAAGATCTTAATACGTGTGGGTATTGCGGCTCTCACTCCATGAAATTGAATAACATCCTGTGAGGCAAGTTGAACACGAGCCAGCGAATATTCCAATGAAATGTAGGGTGAAATCAAGCCTTTTCCTATTCCACGAATGAATTTCAATTTTGGACTTAACATAAGTCCCAATTGAATTCCGGACCTATATTTTTGTTGGTTCAATCCGGTGTTTTGTTGACTCCAATGATAATTATTCATTGAAATTCCTGAATATACTTCCCGATATTGGGAAAAGGTTTTAAATGAAACCGATAGGAGAACTAAGAAAAATAATGAGCGCATGAGTAATAGATTAATTATTGCTCTAACGCATGATTACGTTTTGGTTAAAGTAAAAATATAAAAGAACTTTATTCAAAGTTTTTAGCTAAAACATCTGGCATGTAGAATTAACAAGGGATACAGACCAAAAGTGAACAAAACTACAACAAAAATTATGTCCTCGAATTGTTGTAATTATAAAACTGTTTAGCTGGTTTTAGATACTTTTTGATTTTTCGAAATTTCACACTTTTTTACGAGAATAGGTAAAAATAAGTGTTATTTAATGAAAAAAGGAGCTGTTACGCTCCTTTTTTGTTGGCCCACTAGGGCTCGAACCTAGACTCTTCTGGACCAAAACCAGACGTGTTGCCAGTTACACCATGGGCCATTACGGGGTGCAAATTTATAAACTTCTTCCGAAATTCCGAAAAAAAATGAAAAAAAATACATTTCTTTTTTCGAAACCCACAATATAGAGGCAAACATGAGCGGTTTTACAGGCTTTTAACACATACAAACTAAGTATTTATTATATTCGCAACTTATAAAATTGAATTTCAATGATGAATTATAAAAAAACGAATACGATCCTAGGATGGATTGTTTTTCTGATTGCAACTGCAGTTTATTTCATTACGCTTGAGGACACAGTAAGCTTGTGGGATTGTGGTGAATATATTACCGCAGCCTATAAATTGGAAGTTGGGCATCCTCCTGGTGCACCTTTATTTATGGTGATCGGACGTTTGTTCACTTTCTTTGCGGACCCAACAGATGTGGCTGTATGGATAAATAGACTTTCCGCCTTATCCAGTTCTTTTACCATTTTATTTATGTTTTGGTCCCTTACCATTCTAATTAAGAAAATGGTTCTAAAAAATAAAGATGAACTTTCCGTTGGTGATCAAATTGCCATATTTGGTAGCGCTACGGTTGGCTCTTTGGCTTACACATTCTCTGAATCATTTTGGTTTTCAGCAGTGGAAGGGGAAGTGTATGCAATGGCATCTCTTTTCACAGCAATCATTTTTTGGGCGGCATTGAAATGGGATGAGGAAATGAGTCTAATTAAAGACAATAGAAAACTTTCCGATGATGGACAAGCTCGTTGGCTCATTTTAATTATGTTCCTTCTTGGACTTGCTGTTGGTGTCCATTTACTAGGGATCCTAGTGGTACCTGCTATTGGATTTATTTTATATTTCAGATATCAACCGAAAGTTACTCCGAAAGGAATGATCTTAACTGCGTTAATTTCAGTTTTTGTACTTGGATTTATCCAAGAAGGAATTATACCCGGTTCCATTTCAATGGCATCCGCTTTTGAGGTTGCGTTTGTAAATTCCTTGGGGTTACCTTTTTTCTCAGGAACAATTTTCTTTTTCATCTTATTACTCCTTGTTTGTGTAATTGCAATTCGCATTGCTCGCAAGAAAAAGAAATATATTGTATATAATGCTGTAATGGGACTGATCGTTTTATTAATTGGATATGGATCCTTTGCCGTTATTGTTATTCGTTCTAATGCTAATACTCCACTAGACGAAAACGACCCTGAAAATCTTGTTACCTTACACGCATACTTGAAAAGAGAGCAATATGGGTCGGCACCATTAATTTCTGGTCCACATTGGAATTCTGTAGAAAACGATCGTGAAGAATTTAAAAGTTTATCTCCTTTTTACCTGCGCAGATTCGTAGTAACAAAAGGTGATTTGGAAATCAAAGCATTTAAAAAAGAAGGTGATGCCCAGGCTTTTGCTTCCAAAGAAGGCGGGGAAGTTCAAGAAAAATACTTTGAAAGTAACTCTTCCGTTCGTGAGAAAAGTGTTGCCACCTATTCTGGAGATCAAGCAACTTTATTTCCTCGTATGTATTGGAATCAAGAACAACAACGCATCGATGGCTACAAACGTTGGTCTGGTTATGATGAAACAGTTGATGAAGGAACAGCCATTGGAAAGGATGGTCAACGTTTACCAACCATGGGAGAAAATATTTCCTATTTCTTGAATTACCAAGTAAATTGGATGTATGTTCGTTATTTCATGTGGAATTTTGCAGGTAGACAAAATGATATTCAAGGTCATGGAGATGCCATGCGTGGTAACTGGCTAAGCGGATTTTCATTTATAGATGAAATGCGTTTGGGAAGCCAGGAAAATGCTCCTTATTATACAAAAGAAAATAAATCAAATAATAAGTTCTTTTTGATTCCATTAATTCTAGGAATATTAGGCTTGTTTTTCCACTTTTATAAAGCACCAAAAGATGCATTTGTACTGTTCTTAGCATTCATTTTTACAGGGTTAGCTATTGTGGTTTATCTAAATCAAAAACCATTTGAACCTCGGGAACGAGATTATGCCTACGCCGGTTCGTTTTATTTCTTTGCATTTTGGATCGGAATAAGCGTCTATGCCTTGTATGATACGTTTAAACGGTTCGTGATGAAGGAGTATCTTCGCCTCGTTTATGCATTCTTGGGTGGATTTATGATTTTTGCAGTTATAGACACTAAAGGAGATAGTGGTTTATCATCTGCTCTTACTTGGTTGATCGTTTCTGCTGGTGGACTTGGACTCATGTTTATCATGAGCTTTATTAAAAAAATACTACCGAATGAAAATTCAGGTGCTATTTTAGCCACTGTGATTGGTCTAACAGCTCCTTTTATTATGGGAATGCAAGGTTGGGATGATCACGATAGAAGTGGCAAATCATCCGCCCATGAATTAGCTTCTAATTACTTGAATTCGTGTACGCAAAATTCCATTT
The DNA here is from genome assembly GCA_964612725.1 of uncultured Lishizhenia sp. Classification (GTDB taxonomy): domain Bacteria; phylum Bacteroidota; class Bacteroidia; order Flavobacteriales_D; family Crocinitomicaceae; genus UBA952. The sequence goes on from CAZTFG010000010.1 coordinate 25,801, forward strand.
TGTTTACTAATGGAGACAACGACACATTCCCTCTTTGGTACATGCAAGAGGTCGAAGGAATGAAAACAGATGTGCGTGTTTGTAACTTATCACTAATGCAAACAGACTGGTACACGGAACAAATGAAAATGAAGGCATATAACTCAGATCCATTGCCAATCAAGTTCAGAGAAGACCAAATATTAATGTATGCGGGTAATACGGACCAAGTATTGTTTTCAAGTTTGTTATCGCTTGCCAATATGAATGTGGGTGATGCCAATTTGAAAAAAATCATTGGACTTAGAATAAAACAAATGCCGAATGAAGCATTGTTGAGTACTAAAAGATTCATGAATAATGTATTACCGTTACTTGCAACGGTTACAGCAGAAGGTGAAAACCAAGCATTGTTAAACAAAGTAAAAACGAAGTTTATGACCTTGGATTCAACGAATCTTGTAAATGATGCTTTTGCAAAAACCTATGGTACGTTGGAATTAATTCAAGGAATCAGTAATAGCCAATTTAAAGGTTCCGAAGAATTGATGAAACAATTACAAAAAGAATTTGATGGGTATGAAAAACCATGGGATTACACAAATTTAACCACAGCAATGGAATTTGTTCGAAACGATGAAAACCAAGTGGTTTATGAAGGTCAAAGCAAATTACGTGTTTTTCCATCTTCCGGATTCGTTCTTCCTGTCAATGCCGACAATGCTGTTAAATCAGGAATTATTACGGCAGCTCAAAAAGCTTCTTGTTTTAAAGAAATTAAATTTCAGTTTGATGAACAAGGGTTAACAAGAGAGCAAGTAATGATGCTTGACATCATGGGGAACAATGATTGGAAAAGAGGTATTTTCTTCTCAAGTCCAGGTGGATCAGATGTAGCCATGGCATTAAATAAATCAGGTTATATCAAACAAAATGGAGTTGCGTACATCTTCACACCTATTAACGATCGTAGAAATCGATTTGACGATGAGGTAATGTATGCTAATTTGATGAAGAAATATGATTATGGACATATGAATAATCCTTCTGTTTTGACAGACTACTATGCAAGAAGACATACTTCACAATATCGATTCCAATTTATGGCCTTAGCTCAGCACTATTTGACTTTGGTAGAAGAAGAGGAAGCGTTTTATAAAAACCCAACTGAATCTGCTGAATATTATCGTAGAAGTGGAGAGGAAACAAAAGCTAAATTCTTGCTAGATGGTCAAGCGTCTGCCAAAACAAGAATTCAAGGCTATAAGGATAAAGCTAAAAATTTATTGCGCCGATCGTTGGAAGTAATGCCATTAAATACGGTTATCGACGGTGGAGAGCCAAATCCAAGTAGAGAATCGTACAAAGATGGTGAAAGAGAAAGACAAAGTTACCAAGATGGAGTTATTCAGGACTATATTGAATTATTCTATCAAGCAGGCGATATTCAATCTGCAGAAAAATATGGTAAGCAAATAGCTCAACAAGTTGAAAGCGTTATTAACTACTTCATTAGTAGTGATATTCGTTTTATTGCTGCAGCTGAAAATGCAGAAGATTTTTATGCTAATTTGGGCGCCTTCTTTAAGGTACAACAAGCTGCCAAAAAATTCAACGCAACAGGTGAATTAGCTTCATACGCCACTAAGAAAATTGATACTTGGTATGGCGGAGTATTCAAAAGAATGAGTGATGAAATTAAACTCCTTGAAAACTCAAAATCTGAATTTGATTTATATGTTGAGTTAATTGGTATTCATTTTGGGAAATTAAAAGGAACAGCACCCCAAGTTGATATGACAGGTCAACAAAAAATGGATACTGCCATGATGCGCCAAATGATGAACGCTGCTAAAGTGAAAACAGATTCAATCGAAAAGAAATAATGAATGATACGATTTAGAATTCCATTTTTCATTCCTTGGTTTTTTCCCAGGAGAATATGGAAAGTGAATTCTAAATCGACCGTTTTTCTAACATTCGATGATGGTCCCCAATCTGAAATAACGGATTGGATACTAACCTTCCTGGAAAAAGAACAAATTTGTGCTACATTTTTTTGTGTTGGGAATAATGTAATGAAAAACCCCTTGTTATTTGAAAAAATTAAAAAAGCAGGGCATCTCATAGGTAATCACACAATGAATCATGAACGAGGAAGTTCCGTATCCACCTCTCATTATATTTCATCAATTAATCAAGCCAACACGCTCATTAACAGCAACCTATTTAGACCTCCATACGGTAGACTCTCCCTTTGGAAAGGCCTTTTCATTCCTTCCCAGTATAAAGTAATCATGTGGAGTTGGTTATCCTATGATTTTGATTCAATGGTTCCGATAAACGAAGTGCTACAATCTGCAAAAGGAATTAAGCCCGGTGATATTTTGGTGTTTCATGATAATCCAAAAAGCTTTGAGCGGCTAAAAATCATTTTGCCTGAAGTAGTAAAAATTATCCGATCCAAAAACCTATTATTTGAACGACTTTTACCCTAGAATTATTGAAACCACACATCATCAATAATCTTGGATCCGGCAAATTGATTTACCCGTTCAATTATTATTTGCTTCCCATTTCTTAGTTCTTCGCGCATTACGGAGGAATCCATTGTGATATATAAAGTGCGATTTGAAATGTATAGTTTGGTAGTTCGATTTGAAACGGCAATTCCCATCATTTCGGGCCATCCCTTCAAAATATCCATTTCTTTCATGCGTTTTTCTAAGCCATATGCACGCATGATTTTATCAACCAATTCATTGAGTGGTTTATCATCTGAATCTCTTAAAAAATCACTTGAACTCATAAAACAGGGGTTTCAATTTCTGTTACTATTCCAAAGTTAACTCGAAACAATTTTTTTTGTATTGGAAGATCTTTCAATATGACAGATAATCTCTCCTCATCTGTATCCGTAACCACAACCTGTCCAAAATAATTATTAGAGACTAATTCCAATAATTTGGCCACTCGCAACGAATCTAGTTTATCAAAAATATCATCTAGTAGCAATACGGGTTTCATATTAAGGTGATTTTTCAACCATTCGTATTGGGCTAAACGTAGTGCAATGATAAACGATTTTTGCTGGCCTTGTGACCCGAATTTTTTTACCGGGTGATCATTAATAGTAAAAATCAAATCATCTTTATGAGTGCCAACGTGCGTGTACTGAGTGATAGAATCCCTACGTTCTGATTGGATCAACAATTCAAGCATTTCACCTTCGTCTAATTGAGATTTGTAGGTAAAGGCAACTTGTTCACTACCAGAACTGATATTCTCATAAAATTGCTGAAAATACGGAATAAACTGCTCCACAAACGAAGATCGTTTCCTATGAATTTGAGATCCAAGTGCGGCCAATTGAATGTTCCATGGTTCTATCGATTCTTTGTCAAATAAGCGTTGTTCATGCATGTTTTTCAATAGCGCATTGCGTTGATCTAATACTTTTGAGTAACGTTGAATTTGATCTAAGTATTCACGATCTAACTGACTTAAAATTCCATCCATCCACCTGCGGCGTAATTCACTCCCTTCTGCTATTAAATCACGATCATAGGGCGAAATCATCACAACAGGATATTGTCCAATATGATCTGCTAATTTATCGTAATCTTTTTTGTTTTTGCGGAAAACTTTCTTCGCATTAAGTTTAACGGCACAATGAATTTGAGCTAGTTGATCATCCTTCATCCAATCCCCAATAATGGAAAAAAATGGCTCATTGAATCGTATATTTTGACGGTCCAATACATTTAAATAGGACTTACACATGCTGAGATAGTAAATTGCATCCAACATATTTGTCTTACCCGATCCGTTTGGACCAACAAATCCATTGATACCATCAACTAAGGAGACCTCAGCTTCCTCAAAATTTTTAAAATTGACTAAATGCAAGTGGGAAATATGCATAAACAAAGGTACGGTTTGGATTTACTTAAAAATCATTACACCCTAAAAAATTCTGAGGCAATATAATCTGCGCGCAATTTACCAGTTGAGGTGAGGTGCAATCTATTCTGCTTTTCAACCAACCAGTTGGCTTCAATGAATTTGGTTTTTGTTTCCAAATAATCCGCATCGAAGTCAAACTTTGATCCAAGATCCGTTAAGGAAACCCCGTCAGCTGTTCTTAATCCGGTAAGAAAATATTCGTTCCATAGATCGTTTTCCGTTAATATTTCCTCTTCGAACCAATTCTCTTTTTTCATGTACAGCGCATTATTTGATACATTCCATCTTCGTTTTTTGCCATCAAAGGAATGAGCCGAGGGTCCTACTCCTATGTATGCTTCTCCTTTCCAATAGGCCGAATTGTGTACCGATCGATGTCCTTTCTTTGCAAAATTTGAAATTTCGTAATGTTCATAACCAGCCGCCTCCAACAGAGAAATCAACATTTCAAATTGTTCTATTGAATCCTCGTCTTTTGGTTGATGTATAGCACCTGAACGTACTTTTTTTTCAAGTAAGGTACCTTTTTCAATCGTTAGACAATAAGTCGAAATATGCGGAACATCCCAAGTAAGAACCTCAAGAACATGCGATTTCCATTGTTCGATTGTCATATTAGGTAATCCATACATCAAATCAATAGTTAAATTATCAAATCCATTAGCTTGAACCAATTTCACTGCTTTTCTACTTTGCTCCACGGTATGCGCCCGATTCATCCAACTCAGATCTTCCGGATTGAACGACTGAATTCCAATACTCAAGCGATTAATTCCACATTTTTTCCAACTATCTAGCACTGAAACTGTAATATCTTCTGGATTGGCTTCTAAAGTAATTTCTTTCATTTCCGAATGAGGAAAAACATGGTCTATAGTAGCACAAAGTGAATGAAGTTCATTTTCCGTCAATAAACTAGGGGTTCCACCACCAAAATATATTGTTTGAGGCAAAGTATCTTTTAACTCAATGAGCCTTGTTTCCAATTCATTGCGAATAGATTCAATCATTTTATCTCTATAGGCAGCAAAGGAAGTTGAAAAATGAAAATCACAATACGAACATTTTTTTGAACAAAATGGAATGTGAACATATATACCTGACATAGATTCAAAATTACGTTTTTTTATTTCCGGACTGACGAAGCTGATTATTTTAACCTGTAAAAAATGTAAATTTTAATTGGCGGTTTTTGTAACCTCCAGGAATTAACTGAAGTATATATGCTCATAACAATTTAAAACAAACCAATATGAAAAAGTTATTCGTTTTAGCCGGAGCAGTAGTGTTAAGTTCATCATTATTCGCTCAAAAACCATCTTCTGATGTTAAATATTCATTAGAAGGAAACATTAACTATGATGCAACAAATGGATTTAGCTGGACAGCCCCCAACGTAAGAGCACGTTATTTTATTAACGATAATATTGCAGCTCGTGTGCAGTTAGGTTTAGGTTCTACTAGTGATAAAAGTTTTGCTTATGAAAATGCTGACGGAACTGGAGGTAAAGGTATAATTGTAGATAAAAATTCAGGTTGGTCAATGCAGTTAGGAGCTGAATATCACCTTGCTGGAACTGAAAAAATGTCTCCCTATTT
>CAZTFG010000010.1:31444-39366 GCA_964612725.1 uncultured Lishizhenia sp.
CTTCAGGAATGGGAACAGGAGCAATGAATACTGCATTCCGTATTGGTTGGAGATTCTAATCTAGAAATTCAAAAATTTAAAGGCGGCTTCGGTCGCCTTTTTTGTTATAAACCAAACAGCGAATCAAAATTTTCGTGAGAACCACGTGGTGTAAATTCCACCCGAATCATATCCCCTATTCGAACGCCACACAATTGTTCCACGCCGCCACTGGTTCCATTTGCCCCGCGATTAATTGCGATTTCCAATAAATCATTGCTATTAAAAATAGCTACTTTTTCTCCCGGTGGAACTGCATTATATCCGTGTGAAACTTGTTCAATGAAGTACTCTTTGTTTCTATAATAGATTGTATATGGTATATCTTTTCCGTATCGATCAAAATACGATTTATGAATATTGGAAATCAAATTACCAAATGCATCGATATGAACTACATATCCTTTAATTACATTCCTTTCAACCAATACACTTGGTGAATATGCTTTTTTAAATCGTTCCTTAGGCGTAGCAAAACTAGGAATGGAATCACCATTTAATATTTTACATGCAATCGGAATCAGCAATTGTTTTGTTGGAAAGGAATACTGTTTCCCTTCTTCAATGATGGTATCAACCTGATAAAACTCTTCTGGCTCATCTTGGTTTAAAAAAGCACCAAAAAAACCATTGTCATTGGATATAAAATACTGCCCTTGAAACTTCAATATGCTTGGATACATTCCATCCTCAGTGCCTGGTGCCAGTTGAGGCTCTGAATCTACACCAATTACATGTACCGTTCCGAGTGGAAAATCCTTATAACAATTACGAACTTGAAATGCAGCCTCAGAGATATCAAACGGCCGAATATCATGTGATATATCAATAATGGCAGCTGAACCATAGAGACTCAAAATCTTACCTTTAATTGAGGCAACATAATGATCTTTCGTTCCATTATCTGTTGTAAGTGTAAGAATCTGCATATAAAAAGATTCGCCTTTGCCGGAGTTTTTTTAAATTTGACCCAAATGTAACTGAAATAGGCAAAAAAGTCAAATAAACCTTCGAATAAATAGAGATTTGCTAACAAGAACTTTACAAATAGAAAAAATTAATCCAGCTGAGTTCTTTGGAGCAACTAACTCAAATCTGAAGCACATAAAAAGTTTTTTTCCAACCTTAAAAATTGCTGCTCGAGGAGACATGCTTTCTTATAGCGGGGACGAAGAGACAATGGATGAATTTGAACGTAAAATCAATTTGCTTTTACAGCATTTTCATCAGTTTAATTCGCTTACGGAGAATAACATCGATAATTTAATGTTAGAAGAAGGTTCCAAAATGCTTTCACAAGCGGATGGATCTGAAACGTTGGTGCATGGAAATGGTGGTTTAAAAATTAAAGCCCGTACTGTTAATCAAAAGAAATTAGTTCAAGCTGTTAACGAGTTTGATATGGTTTTTGCAGTTGGGCCAGCTGGTACAGGTAAAACATATACGGCAGTTGCGTTAGCTGTTCGAGCATTAAAAAACAAAGAAGTCAAGCGAATTGTGTTAACACGTCCAGCAGTGGAAGCGGGCGAAAATCTTGGTTTTCTTCCGGGTGATTTAAAAGAAAAATTAGACCCGTATCTCATGCCATTGTATGATGCGCTGCGGGATATGATTCCTGGAGAAAAATTAGCAGATATGCTTGAATACGGTATAATTGAAATTGCACCGCTAGCTTTTATGCGTGGTAGAACACTCGATAAGGCATTTGTAATTTTGGATGAAGCACAAAATACCACTAAAATGCAAATGAAAATGTTCCTTACCCGAATGGGAATGACCGCAAAATTTGTTATTACAGGTGATTTATCTCAAATTGATTTACCTAATAAACAAACTTCGGGATTGGCTTTTGCATTGGATAACCTAAAAGATGTGGAAGAAATTGGAGTGATAAGGCTAGGTCAAAGTGATGTGATTCGTCACCGCTTAGTAAAAAAAATAATTGAAGCATTCGAAGTCGCAGAAGCAGACGAAAAAAGTAAAAAAGAAAATGAACGCATTAACAAAAACAGAATTTAATTTTCCAGGCCAAACGAATGTTTATCACGGTAAAGTGCGTGATGTATACACATTAAGCAATGAATTAGTGGTTATGGTTGCCTCAGATCGGATTTCAGCATTCGACCACATCCTGCCTAAAGGAATACCATACAAAGGACAAGTATTAAACCAAGTAGCAACGATGTTTTTAAAAGCAACTCAAGATATCGTTCCCAATTGGTTAGTGGCGACTCCTGATCCAATGGTAGCCATAGGTAAATCATGCGAACCCATTCGAATTGAAATGGTCATTCGTGGCTACCTTGCTGGACACGCTGCTCGGGAATATAAATTAGGTAAACGCGAATTATGCGGTGAAATATTACCCGAAGGGTTAATAGAAAATGATGCTTTTCCAATTCCCATCATTACTCCTGCAGCCAAAGCCGATGAAGGACACGATATTGATATTTCTAAAGCAGAAATTATTGCTCAAGGATTGGTTTCGAGGGAAATCTACGAAACGATGGAAAAATATACCAGAGCTCTTTTTCAACGAGGAAGCGAAATGGCAAGAGAACGAGGGCTAATTCTGGTTGATACAAAATATGAATTTGGTTTATATAATGGTGAGGTAATTCTAATTGATGAAATACATACACCTGATTCTTCTCGTTATTTCTATGCTGAAGGTTATGAGGAAAGACAAAAACTAAACCAACCACAAAAGCAATTATCGAAAGAATTCGTTCGTGAATGGTTGATGCAAAATAATTTCCAAGGTAAAGAAGGAGAAATTATGCCTTTTATGCCGGATGATTTTGTTGATACTATTACAGAGAGATACATAGAATTATACGAACGAATTACAGGATTGACTTTCGAAAAAGATGCTTGTGAGTCGCTCGAAGAACGAATTGAAAATAACGTTTGTACTTTTTTAAATCAATACTCTATTTGATATGAAAGGTAAAAATCCCATTGGCGTTTTTGATTCAGGCTATGGGGGATTGACCATTTTGTCCGAAATCAGGAAATTAATGCCTGAATACGACTATTTGTACCTTGGTGATAACGCACGTGCGCCATACGGCAATCGATCATTTGAAGTGGTATATGAATACACCTTGGAGGCGGTAAAAATGCTTTTTGACCAAGGATGCCACTTAGTAATTCTAGCCTGTAATACTGCATCAGCAAAGGCATTGCGTTCCATTCAACAGCAAGATTTACCAACGTTAGCTCCATCAAAACGGGTACTCGGTGTTATTAGACCCAGCGCTGAAGAAATAGGAACTAACACGCATACCAAGCATGTGGGGATTTTAGCCACAGAAGGAACAGTACAATCCAGGTCTTATATTTTAGAACTTCAAAAATTTGCTCCGGAAATCGTAGTCAATCAACATGCCTGTCCATTATGGGTTCCGTTAATTGAAAACAATAAACAAGATTCTGCGGCAGGTAAACAGATTATCGCAGATGATTTGAATACCCTATTACAAAAAGATCCGGAAATTGACGCAATTGTTTTAGGATGTACGCATTACCCCTTAATTCAATCCTACTTAGAATCACTCGTTCCTTCGCACATTAACATTATTTCTCAAGGGAAAATAGTGGCAAATAAATTAAAAACCTATCTATTAAATCATCCTGAAATTGATGAGAATTGTAGTAAAACTGCTCAGGTCCATTATTTAACAACTGAAAATCCGGAGGTTTTTAATGAAAATGCAGCGCGGTTTTTAGCTATGGGAATACAATCAGAATCCATTCATTTTTAATCAGGTAGTTTCCCCAATCCTTCACGAACAACTATTGGACTACCATCCGTGCAATCAATAATTGTGGAACCTTTTAAATTCCCATATCCACCATCAATGATATAATCCACTTTATCTTCTAACCGCTCATAGATGGCACTTGGATCTGAAAAATATTCCATAATCTCATCTTCCTCATCATGCAACGAGGTAACAGCAATCGGATTACCCAGCGCCTCCACCAATGCAAGGGTAATGTCATTATTTGGTATTCGTATACCGATCTCTTTTTTGTTAGAATCAAACAACTTAGGCACTTCTTGTGAAGCCTCTAGAATAAACGTAAATGGACCAGGTAAGCACTGTTTCAATAATTTAAAAATGGGTCTGTCTAGTTGTTTCGTGTAATCAGAAAGGTGTGAAAGATCACTACAAATAATAGAAAAATTGGCTTTATTTAATTTAACCCCCTTGAAATCTGCAAGTTTATGTAATCCCTTTTTATTTCTTAAATCACAACCAATTGCATATACAGTATCAGTAGGGAAAACTACAATTCCACCCGATTTCAAACATTGAACAGCTTGATTTATTAATCGATTATCAATATTGAAAGGATTTATTTCTATAAACATGATACAAAAGTACCTATTACCAATACATCCAATATTACATGAATCAATTATTTTTTACTTTCTTGTAGATATCATCAAATTTGGCGGATTATTATATCCGTATCTGAACTTAATTGGTTTTTCTTTCCCTGCAACTGCAGCTCTTAAATCAGCTTGTCCGCGAGTGCCAAAAAGAGCAATCGGTTGGGTATACACTCCATAAAATCGGATGTTCCATTTGTTTAGATCGTAAAAACGAAAAGGTATACCCGTATCATCTTGCATAACCGTAAATGAATTAGCTAAAATCATATCCCTCACTCCTGAAAAAACAGGTAAATGACATAAATAAGAGGCTGATTTCATCATTGTTGTGGCATCTTTCGAAATAGAATTGATCATGTTTTTCAATCCTGGTGTATCTTTTAATCCTGTATCTGAAATATCACCTGAAAAATAAAATAACTCCTTGTTTTTTCCACCATCCATAAAACCTATTCGAACCCCTTTAGAAAAATCTTTTGCATCCACAATTTCTCCTTTATCATTAAACGATATAGGTTTGATACTTGTCAACTCAACACCCATTCGATTCATGAAAAACATAAAAACAGGAATTGTTCCTTTCAAAACCGGGTTGTTAAATTCCACCGCCATATATTTCGTGTGAAAAAAACTTTGACTCATGTTTTCATCCACCGATTTGTATATTGTACTTAATACATTACTTGTTAAAGTGGGATTAAGAATATTCTCTTTTTTTGGAATTTCACCAGCTGGCTCCAATCCAAACAAATAATAGGACGTATAATCTGGATGTGCTGAATAAACATGTAGAAAATCTGCTCCACTAAAAGGATAGAATAATGTCTGTGATTTTTTTTCAATTTTTTCTGCTTTGGACCAATCACGCATTGGGACCACTTTTTCTGCTAGTGCTTTGGACCAAGCAGTATTTAACAAAGCTTGATGATTTTTCCATTCCATCGTATTAAAGGCAGGTGCATAATCTCCAATAGCAGTTGGTTGTTTCCCGCCGAGAAATGAAGCTATTGCATTTAATTCAACACTTACAGATTCAACTGATATTTGCTTTTCAGCTGTTTTTTCTATTGATTTTTTTGATTCAATTGATACCGGTTTGGACGATTCCGTTTGGCATGCAAAAAATAAAATTGTAGAACTTAAAAGGAGAATTGTGTTTTTCATAGCAACATTTTGGGCAAAAGTAGTAGCTTTCTTTGAATAGAAACAAAGAATAAAGTTTTTATGCAAACGAAAGATTGTTAATTTGCTTTTCTTAACCTTTTATACCACTGAATTCCGATCATCAATAATACAGCTACCCCAAAAAATCCGAATACTCCCTTCATCCAGTTAAATGAGTCTTTCAGCACCACAATAAAAACAATACTTACTAAAAATAAGGTGGCAACCTCATTCCATAATCGCAGTTTCATGGAAGTCCAAGTAAATTGATTTTGATGAAACTTATTCATGATTTTTTGACAGATAAAATGATAAATCAATAAAAAAACGACGAAAGTTAGTTTGATATGCATCCAAGGAGCTTGCTTGTAATAATCCCAATTGAGTGCCAACATCCACACACCAAAAACAACTGTTAAGACCATAGCAGGTGTAGTAATTATCCACCATAATTTTTTTTCCATGATTTGGAATTGATTGGATAAAATGGAACGCACTTGATCTTCTTTTTCTTGAGCCTCCACGTGGTAGATAAATAAGCGCACCATATAGAATAAGCCGGCAAACCAACTCACCATGAAAATGATATGCAATGATTTTAAAACATCCATAATTCTATTGTCTTACTAAAAATTAATCTTCAAGTCGCTAAGTTAATGAAAACAAAAAAGGCGAACCTAAGTCCGCCTTAATTAATACATTGCTTTTGTATTTATAACTTAACATAAGTTGCAACACATGTACCAGAACCTCCAATCAAAGGAGTTGTGTTCTCATACGTGTAGGTAATAGTAATAATATTTCCTTGCGCATTCATGGTACCTATTCCAGAGAAATTAATATCACCTGCCGTAATGTTTATCGTTTGTTGAGGAACGGTAATTGTCGCTCCGTTAACCGTCGCATTGGCTGTACCTCCTACTAGCGTAAACATTCCGTCAATAACCAAGTCGTTTGCTGTTGCTCCAGCAGAAATTGTTGGTCCACCAGCTAACGGAAATGAGGTAGCACCACAATTGCTAGTTACGTCCCATGCCACTGTCCAATTATCTTGTCCAATCACTACATTCACTGTGCGTTTTGCAGTAGATGTACCATTCGCATTTGTTGCTGAATAATTTACATAATTCACTCCAGTTGTGGTAGTTACCACTTGATTATCTACAGTAACTGCAACAGTAGAACCATCTTTATTAACTGCAGTAGCACCCAGATCCGTATAGGTTGAACCCACACTTACAGATGTATCAGCTGCACCAGTGATGGTTATAATTGGTTTGTACAAACAACTACCATCATCTTTTTTTGCTTTGCTATTAAAATTTGTGGCTGTAGAATCCGTACACCCTTTCTTTTTACATGAAGAGAAACCAGCACCAAGGCCAATAACTAAAATAAATAATCCAATTTTGTTCATATTTTTTAATTTTGAAACGAATTTACTAAAAAATTGCAATTACAAGTCAATGAAATTATTTTTTCCCTTCCTTCTACTCATTTTTCAATTTATAGGTAGAGCTGGGTTTTCTCAATTGGGTTGTACGGACCCCCAAGCGACAAACTTTGACCCCCTAGCACAATTGAATGATGGATCATGCGTATATTCATCTACGTCATACTCATTGCAACTTATAGCAGATTTAACGGATCAAAATCAAGAAAATTCGGGTTTGATTGTTTTCAATAATGGTCTTTACAGCATCAATGACGGTGGCAATTCTACAGAAATTCAGCAACTAGATTATCAAGGAAATACCATTGGTTCTATTTTCGTTGAAGGTTCGCAAAACACAGATTGGGAAGCAATTAGTCAAAATGATTCCATGATTTTTCTAGGAGATTTTGGAAACAATGCCGGAAACCGAAATGATCTAAGCATTTACCGTATTCCAAAAAATGAGGTTAATTTAAATGATACAGTAGGAATGACCAAGTTTTGGTTTACCTACCCAGACCAAACTACTTTCAATAATACTGTTAATGGACACAATTTTGATTGTGAGGCATTTGTTTATTATCAAGATTCCTTGCATCTATTCACCAAAGGATGGCAAAATCTATACACCAAACATTATGTATTACCCGTTCACTCGGAAGACACAGTGGAAGCTATTTTAAAAGATAGTATGTGGGTGGATGGTCTGATTACAGATGCAACCATTGATAGCACAATAGGAAGGTTGTTACTTTTAGGCTATAAAAATAATGGATCTAATTTTTACACCAGTTTTGTTTATTTGCTTTTTGATTTCCCGACAACCCATTTTTTTTCAGGAAATGTTCGCCGAATTGAAATCGGAAACATGTTAACGGT
>CAZTFG010000011.1:0-13227 GCA_964612725.1 uncultured Lishizhenia sp.
GATTTTCGCGATATTTACTTGTTAGTCCCAGCAAAATTTGTTTTTAAGGGGGATTATGAACTACACGTATAAATTTAACGGATATTCCGTAGGTGTCGTTCCCCCTGATTTTAATTCATCTATGTTGTGGATCATCCACTCCAATCAAATTCCTCCTCACATCGGTTTTTCAACAGCTGATTCCTATTTCAGTTTGAAGGCGACGGGAGTTGATTTTAATTTACAGGCCACTCGCGTGTTCCATTCGCTTTACAGAAAACAAGGTGAGTTTGTGTTGGTGGAATTGAATCAATATTTTGATATAGAGCAGGTTAAGAAAGAATTTCAAGAAAATTCGGTTATTTTCAATGGGAAAAACACCTGCCTTACACCCATAAAGCATTTGTTTGGTGTTCAAAATCTTCTGATGTTACCTGATTTACTGATTTACCTTGAAAAGAATCAACTTATTTCTAGTATTTTTGCTTTTAATGTATCCGATTCCCAGTTAGGAATTAAGTCGTATACGCAGGCAGATATTGACGAAAGAATAGAAAATTTACAACGTGCTGCAAGGAGAAAAAGTTAATTTACGTGCAATCGAACCCAGCGATTCTACACTCATATATTTGTGGGAGAATGATATTGAAAACTGGAAATTCACCAATACGGATGCACCACTTTCGATGTTTGAAATTTATCAATTAATCGAAGAGCAAAGGGCTGTTAGAGAATCTGGTCAAGTTCGTTTAATTATTCAAGATAAAGAAACGAATACGGCAGTTGGAGCAATAGATATCTATAATATTGATTTCAAGAATGGTTTTGGTACAGTTGGGATTTTAATTGCGGAAGAACAATACCGCAGAAAGGGATTTGCTGCTGAGTCGTTGAATTTGTTGGCCCAATATGCAAAGGAGCATCTACAATTGCATCATTTAACGTGCGGAATTCAATCCAGTAATTTACCGAGTCAATCGCTTTTTGAAAAATGTAATTACCTAAAAATTGGAACTAGAACGAATTGGTTTTTAGTGGATGGGAAGCGCGAAGATGAATATATTTATCAATTAATGTTATGAGAATAAGTGTAAAAATCCTTTTTAATATTGCTCTTCTTGGGTTATTGTTCAATACGGCAAGTTGTTCATTTTTTGAAGGAATGAGCAAAACCGAAAACAATAAAGAAATAACTATTCTTGTTAAGGATAAAACCACTGTCTCTCAACTAGCGGAGGAATTGAAAAATAAAAATATCATTGAAGAAATTGATGGTTTTATTCAGGTAGCGTCTTCCGATGGGTTAACAGATCAAACTTTGGCTGCAGGAAAGTATCGAATTAAACCAGGAACAAAGATGAAGGACTTGGTTTTTGGATTTGTGAAAAATGAAAATGGCCAAGGAAACAATGAAGTGTTGGTTAAAGTACTGGTGTATAAATTTCGGGATATCAATCAAATGGCATCGATGGCTCATCAATGTTTATCTCTGGATAGTTCATCATTAATCAATTATTTGCACCAACCTCAAACTATCAAAAAACTAGGATTTAGAAATAAAGAAGAATTGAGTGCACTCTTTATTCCAGGAGAATACCAAATGTATTTCGATACCAATGAAAAGGAATTTGTGGAAAAAATGAAACAAAAATTCGATTCGTTTTGGACTGCTGATAAAAGAAAAAAACTAGTTCAAATAGGACTTAAAACTCCTGCAGATGCCGTGAAATTGGCTAGTATCGTTTACGCAGAGCAAAGTAGAAACAAAGAGGAATGGCCCATTATTTCAGCGTTATATTTGAATCGATTGAAAAAAGACATGAAATTACAAAGTGATCCTACTTTTCGGTTTTGTTGGGGGGATGCGTTGAAAGGAACGCAAAGACTCATGGAAAAGCACCGCGACATTGATTGTGCCTATAATACCTACAAAATCAAAGGATTGCCTCCTGGACCTATTTGCTTTACACCAACCGATGTAGTTGATGCCGTATTGAATCCTGCTAAAGTGAATTATATTTTCATGTGTGCAACCCCTGATTATTCCGGAAAACACAACTTCACCGCTTCAGATGTTGAACATGTTAAAAATGCTAAGGAATATCAGTCGTGGATAGCCAAACAAGAATCTAAATAAAAATTGAAAATGAAAAGAAGAACTTTTTTCCGATTGGGTTTGGCAACAGGTGTGTTGACCTTAACAAGAAATGTATTCGGTAATCAATTATTTGTTGAGAAATCGTTTGAAGGAAAAACGGATGCTCCTATTGTGTTATCCACTTGGATTCATGGACTAGAGGCAAATCGGGCAGCGTGGGAGATTTTATCGAAAGGTGGAAAAGCGCTAGATGCTGTGGAGGCTGGTGTGCGCGTGACAGAGGCAGATTTAACAAATAGAAGTGTTGGTATTGGAGGGAGACCGGATCGTGACGGGCATGTTACTCTCGACGCGTGTATTATGGATGAACAATCGCGTTGTGGTTCCGTTGCTTTTTTAGAAGGTATTGCTCATCCCATTTCAGTTGCCCGTGCTGTAATGGAAAAAACACAACACGTAATGCTAGTAGGTGAAGGGGCTAAAAAGTTTGCCTTAGAACAAGGCTTCGAAACAGCAAAAACTCCCTTGCCAGAAGTGAAAAAAGACTGGAAAAAATGGCGCGAAGAAAATAAAGATTTATTTGTTAAACCTAGAATTAACCATGAAAACCATGACACGATTGGATTAATTGCCATGGATAAAAAGGGCGATTTGAGCGGGGCTTGTACCACCAGCGGATGGGCCTATAAATTACATGGTCGAGTAGGGGATTCACCCATCATTGGAGCCGGTCTTTTTGTAGATAATGAAGTAGGAGCAGCCACTGCCACTGGGTTAGGAGAAGCCATTATTAGTATCGCAGGGAGTCACACGGTGGTTGAATTAATGCGCCATGGGTATTCGCCACAAAAAGCCTGTGAAGAGGCGGTAAAAAGAATTTTAGCCAAACACAAGGATTTAACGAACTTGCAATGTTGTTTTTTAGCCATTGATAAAGAAGGGAATATTGGTTCTCATTCCGTCTATGCTGGATTCAATTACGCACTAAAGACAAGTAGCGAAGATAAAATGGTTGATTCTACTTTCGATCGAAATTGGTGATGAAACACTTGAAGGGATTCTTTTTTTTATTTCTATTATTAAGTTTCTGCACAAAAGGACAAAAAGAACTTTCGTGGCGCTTTTTCCATCCGTTGAAAAAAGAGTGGTTGCCTTATCATACCCATGGATCGATACAGGAAAAGTTGATTCAATCCGGTGAATTGCCTGCGCCATTTTATCGGGATAATGAATTTAAATTTGATTGGGTTGAATTAAATCAGTGGAAATTAATTGCGGATACGATAGTTAACGAGTATGATTCTCCCCAACTGATCGATATCCACTTACCTGAAATTGATACCTATGCATCCATTTATTGGAATGATTCCTTGGTGCTGTTGGCTGAAAATGCATTTCGTCCATATCAATTTCAAGTTGTTTTGATGCCGAATTCAAAAAACACAATTACAGCCGTTTTTACTCCTCCTGTCTTGTATCACAAAAATCGGTTTGAAACAGAACGTTTTCATTACCCTGCACCCAACGATTCTAAACCCATAGCTGTTGCGAATTTAACTCGGAAGCCACAATATCAATTTGGCTGGGATTGGACCGCTCGAATGAATACCATTGGCTTCACAAAACCTGTTTCTTGGAAGTATCAAAAATCAAATTCCCTGACTGATTTTTCTGTTCAATCTTCTTATGAAGGGAAAGAAGCTGAAGTCACGTACCATTTTTTGTTTTCACCCATTGAAAACCCAATTACCATAAAAAGTAGGTTGTTTGGAGATTTTGAAATGAAAACCAATGATACGCTCTTGGATTGGAAAAACACACTTGTTCAACCCAAGCTTTGGTGGCCGAGAGGATGGGGAGAATCATACATTTACTACGATACCATTCAGGTTTTTTCATCCAACGGATCGCTTGTTGATACAAGATACATTCACTTTGGGGTTAGATCATCCGAATTGATACAGCAGGAAGATAAATGGGGCACCAGTTATGTGATTCAACTCAATGACAAACCTATTTTTTGCAAAGGAGCCAATCTAATTCCCCCTTCCGTATTTACCAGTCAGCTAAGTGATTCGGTGTGGGAAAGTCAAATTCAGGTTATTAAGGAACAGCAGTTGAACATGGTTCGCATATGGGGTGGAGGAATTTATCCGAGTGATTATTTTCTGACGCGTTGTGATGAGGAAGGAATTATGGTGTGGCAAGATTTAATGTTTGCCTGCGCCATGTATCCAGCAGATTCGTTGTTTTTACTCAATGTAAAATCCGAAATGGAGTATCAAATTCCACGTTTAGCATCTCATCCTTCGGTAGTTTTGTTCAATGGCAATAATGAAGTGGATGTGGCATGGAAAAATTGGGGCTTACAAAAGCAGTATCGCTTAACCGTTTCTGATTCCATTCAAATTGGGAATGAGTATCGGATTTTATTTCAAGAAAATATTCCCAACTGGATAAATTCATTTACAGATATCCCATACGTGCATACATCTCCATTGAGTAATTGGGGGGAACCAGAGCGCTATAATCATGGTTCTCAACATTATTGGGGAGTGTGGCATGGTAATGATCCAATTGCTGATTTTTCCAATAATATTGGTCGTTTCAATGCTGAGTTTGGGTATCAGAGTTTTCCTGAATATTCCACTTTATTAGCCTTAGGCGCTCCGGAAACTTGGAACTTAGATTCGTTGGGGATAAAAACGCACCAGAAAAGCTATGTGGGGAATGGGAAAATACATTCAGAAATAAAGAAGTCTTATTCCCAACCGAAAAACTTTATGGAATTTGTTTATTATTCACAACTCATACAGGGAGAGGCCATGGAACAAGCTGTTTCTGCTCATCGCTTGAATGCTCCGCGTTGTATGGGTTCTATTTATTGGCAATTGAATGATTGTTATCCTGGTCCAACATGGTCCGGTGTAGATTACCTTGGAAATCGTAAAATTATACATTATCGGATGAAGCAAGTAATGCAACCGATTACCGTATTGCGTGAAAAAGATTTAACTAGTTTCAATCTATTGCTTACCTCTGACATGCCTGAAAATCAGCAAGTACGTTTTATCATCAACGGAATTGTAAAAATGAAAAACAAGTGGTTGATGCACGAACTGAAGACAGATTCGATTCAACTTAACTATTTGGAGAGTCAATCTATTTTTACGGAATCTACGTTAAGTCGCTATTTTATTGCCAATGCTGTTCATGGGTTAGAGGTTCGTTGGCAAGTAGGCACTCAGATGCATAGCCGCATTTTTTGGATAAAAAAAGAGATACCAAAATCAATTCAAAAAAAGGACATCTCCATTCGGATTTCAAGAATTGATCGAAAGAATAAATCGTTGATTTTAAAGCTAAAGGCAAAAGTTCCCATTCAACATTTTTGGATATATTCTACTCAAAAAGGAATTCGATATTCGGAAAATGACATGACCATTTTGCCCGGCAAGAAGGAAATTGAAATTCATTTTGAGACTGTTCCTAGCCTAAAAGATTTTAAGTGGTTTGGTTTGAAAGTGGGGGAGTGATTTATTTAGTAAATTCACAACCTAAAGAGTTAGATTTAAACTAAGAGAAATAGTTCATGCGACTAAATAAATTCATCAGTGAAAGTGGTTTGTGTTCTCGTCGCGAGGCAGATCGATTTATTGAACGTGGTTTAGTATTCATTAATAATCGTAAAGCCACTATTGGTGATCAAGTCAACCCAGGTGATAAGGTACGCGTAAATGGAAATGATCTGGAGCCTCGGGAAGGTGAAGACATTATTTTTATTGCCTTTAATAAACCCGTTGGTGTAACATCAACTACAGAAGAAAATGTGCGTGATAATATTGTTCAATTTGTCAATCACAGTAAGCGTATTTTCCCCATCGGCCGGCTCGATAAAGATTCTCAGGGACTCATTTTTTTAACGAATAACGGAGACATCATTAATAAAATTTTACGTGCAGGAAATAAGCATGAAAAAGAATATGTGGTCACTGTAAATAAGCCGTTAACGCAAGACATGATTGCTGCGATGTCAAAAGGTGTTCCTATAATGGGGGTAAATACAAAAAAATGCAAAGTGGTTCAGGAATCAACGACTGTTTTTAGGATTACCTTGATTCAAGGATTAAATCGACAAATACGGCGCATGTGCGAACATTTTGGTTATGAGGTAATTAAGTTGGAACGAGTGCGAATTATGAACATCGCGTTAAAAGGATTGCCTTTGGGAGAATGGAGGGATTTGACAGATGCGGAAATGGAGGTTATTAACAAATTAGTGGAAGGTTCGTCGAACGAAGACGTGCGAAAACCAGTAAAAAAGCTGAGTATTCAAAAAGCCAAAACTGGTAGTCATACTTCACCAACGCACGGTTCTAGATCTAAAAAACCACATTCGGACTCGAATAAGTTTGGTGGTACTTCCAAAAAGAAAAACCTGAAAGGAGTAAACAAAAAACCAACAACGCGTCGATCGAAATCGCGGTAAAACGAATTAATTTAAAAAATAGGAAATAAAGAATGCTCCATTTAAGCTGAAAGAGTTGAAATATGCGGGGTATTGAGCTTGATGGGTGTTAATATTTCAATTTATTAAATTATTAATGGCCTAGAAATTATTTTATTTTATCATCATTTTTATATTCCAGAATGTCAGCTGGTTGACATTCCAAAGCTTTACAAATAGACTCCAATGTGCTAAATCGAATAGCCTTTACTTTACCTTGCTTTAGAATGGAAAGGTTAACAACTGATATACCTACAATTTCAGAGAGTTCTTTTAATTGCATTTTGCTTTTGGCTAGCATTACATCTAAGTTTACAATAATCGGCATTTTTAAACAGTTAATGATTTTTCAAAAGAGTCAATAAAGATCTCGAAATTTTTTTGATTACGATTCCAAGAGGTATTGCCAAACAATGTTACAGATGTTAATGTTACATGGCTTCCTTCTTTTGAATTTTCTAATTGAACATAGATGTTTTCACCCCAAGTTAAAAAATTTGGATTGGTTCCACATAAAATAGCTAATGACTTTTTGTTTATATCCATTAAAGTGAATTCAGAATTTTCAATAGTTTCTAGCAGCTTGTCAAAGAGTAATTCATTACTGATTTCGCTTGGAATTGATTGTGATTTTCTCTCTAATAAGAAGTTTTTAGGACTCAGAAACCAATTCTTATATGACAATTTATTTCTTAATACGAGGTTAAGAATCAAAAAGATAATCGGAATTAGAAAGATCAGTAAGGATAGCCAAACTTCTCCTGTTAAATGGCTAATTAATCGATAAATAGCGTAAAAAACTACAGTCAGTAAAAAAGGTGTTTTGTTCATATTATTTTTTTTTACAAATATATGAATATAATTATATAATTAATGAATAACATTAAATAATTAATCATTATAGCTCTTGGTAAAATTCAAATACACTTATCATATTCTTGAATTTCCCATTCATCCCTCAGTAATGACATCATTATTTTGTCATGATAGTTGCCTTCTCTAAAACAAGCTTGACGTAATCTTCCTTCGAACTTAAAACCTGCTTTTTCATACGCACGAATACCACCAATATTAGGCTCAGATACAGTCAGCATAATTCTATTGAGATTTAACTTCTCAAAACCGTATTTAATCACTTTCTTAGTTGTAATAGTGCCAATTCCATTTCCCCATTGAGTCTTATCCCCAATGAAGACAAAGTATTCTCCGCTTCTATTGATGTTTGAAATATTACAAATGCCAGTATATCCTACCAAAACATCATTTGATGAAAGAAAAATCCCCATGGTATAATCACTGTGATTTGACAATAATCTGGAATACCATAATTGAATGTCGTTTTCTGAATTGAATTCTTGAAAAGAGGTCAAGGAGTATTTTATTACTTCCTCATCTTTTAACCAATAAAAAAAAGGGTTGATGTTATCTTCTAAAAGTGGTTTTAGTATTATCATGTTCAATTCTATTATTGGAAAGTCCAAAAAACAAAATCATTCATCACCCAATACCATTTTCCATTTTGATAATCTGGAATTCCATCTTTATTTATCGGAAAGAAGTTATGTTCTAAATTCGGATAACGAATGACTTTATAATTCGATTTACCTTTTTCAATGAAATAAAGTGGTAGTAAATCGCAGAAATCAGAATTGATGTCGTTTGAGCCATACGCAACATAAACTGGTATTTTCAGATTTATTAGTTCATTTAATTGACTTTTAGAGAATGATTTCCATGATTTAGCAAATGCCCCATTCTTAACGCTATCAGGTTCATAGTACATTTTATATTCATTGAAACGGGACTTTTGGATAGAATCAGCTTCTTTCCATGTTATTTCACCTGTCTCAGCTTGTTTTCTTGCCGAACGAATGTACTGATCAATTCTGCCTAATGGATTAAAGCCAAAAAGTCCAAGATGTGTTACTTTCTTATTGGAATGAGCAATTCCCAAGGCGACATGCGACCCTTGTGAATGACCAGCTACCACCAATTGTTTATTATCTACCCATTTTTGCTTGTTTAAAAATTTAAGCACCTGATTTGCCCGAGACACATAATTATCGAGGTAATCAGCTTTTACGAATTCAGGTGAATAACTGTACTCTTGGGTTGTGTCTAATACATAATTGTAAGATTTGTTGAGATGATCTAAACCAACTATTACTGGTGTTTTAGGCATGGAAATTACCACAACATGATAGTTCTTTGTCATTTCTCCAACATCAAAATTGTTAAGCGTTACAGGAATAATCCCTTGATCAGGAAAGTCAAAAAACAAAGGGACAGGTTGAGAACCTTGACAAAAAAGCAAAATGGGTTTTTTGAAATTGAAATTTGTATCTGCGACTACAAAATCTATAGTGTCTTTTTCGAGGGTTAATTGAAAATGCGAGTAATCTCTTGCAATAATGTTTTTTCTTTGGCTAAAACATGATAAGGAAATCATCATGAAAATCAACAAGGGTACTTTATTCATCTGTTTTGTTTTTCTCGGCATAAAAAATATAATTCTTCATTTTCTCCTTAAGTTTTAATTTTTTAGGTAATTATAAACTTAACGTTTTTCCAAATTATGTATATTTTTTTGGGCTTTTATTCTTGCCAAAAAACTCAATTAAATATCAATCCACTTTAGCTACCCGTCTGCTTGTGATGCCTATTGATGTGGTGATTTGAAGTAGGTAGCTTCCCGTATTCAAATCAACTAAACTGATTTCGGATTGAAACTCCGTTTTTAATAATTGACCATTTACGGAGAAAACTTGTATTTTTTCTACAATGGCATCCGTGTTCACATGTACGCTTCCCGATGTAGGATTGGGATATACAACCAAATCAAGTGCTGCTGTTTCGTTGATTCCAACCGGATCTTCGCTGCGCACTTGTATGTCGTCTAAATACAATTTAAATCCATCAAATGTCCTCAAAACAAATGCCACGTAAATGGTTGAATCATTGTATCCTGATGTACTCAAATTCACTTCGCGATTGGTCCACTCAAAATTTTCTTGTTCGATATTGCCAATCGTATCTGTGAAACTAGCCAATTGATTGTCTGTGGTGGAAACAAGTACAAGGTAATCATCCGGAAAGGAAGGATCATGTGATTTTGCATTCCAAGAAAGGTAGTTTCCAAATGATGCTAATGCAAGGGGAGGGGTGATTAACCATCGATCTGCTGAATCGGCTGTCTCAAAAAATGAAGTGGCAGCTGCAACCGTATCCGATGGATTTTCTGGATCGGGTAATACAATCCATGCATTCTGACCTAAAAAATCAGTCATGGAAGCATCCGGCGTGAAATTGTCATTATTTACAATGGAGTAGGCTATTGGTATACCCTGTTGAAAATCAGTAGATAATAAAATATTTTGAGAAATTCCATTCAATAAAATGAAACTAAATACAAGTAACACAGCTAGCTTATTCATAAGAGCAAAAATACGGTTATTCAACTAATAGTATTAAAATATCTTTAAATTCTTGATAAAAAGAATCAAATTCAATGAGCTGTTGTTTGAAAAAAGAATGAATTTTAGGCCAATCCGCTTCTCGATGAAAATCAACATCTTCCAATTCCCAACAAATTCGACTGATTATTAATCCTTCGGGAGTATGGTATTCTTCCATCCAATTGCCATTTGTTGTCATGGTTTTTTCCATGATGCTCCTCAATTCCCCTAATTGCTCCCATACAATTGAGCGCACTCCAGTATCTTTGAATTGAAGATCTAAGCACATAGCAGTTTGTTTGCCATCGCAAATTAATCTCACATACAAATCTTTAATTTGAGTGGGGTAGGTTGCCCAATTTACACGCCTTCCTCCAGTGGACTGGGTTCTGCGCATAACCTCTTTGAAGGCCGACCAGAACTTTTCATTGCGTTCTTTTCGTTCTTCCTTGGATAACATGCCTATTGATTTCCTTTAGCGTGGTCAGCCAAGAATTGTTGCAAGCCTAAATCCGTTAAAGGATGTTTAGCTAACGCCTTTATTGCACTTAATGGTCCGGTCATTACATCTGCTCCAATTTCCGCACAATGTATAATGTGCATAGGATGACGAACAGAAGCTGCCAAAATTTCCGTGTCAAATAAATAGTTGTCGTAGATTGTTCTTATTTGTTCGATCAGCGCAATACCATCAGTAGAAACATCGTCCAACCTCCCTAAAAATGGGGAAATATATGTTGCTCCTGCTTTTGCTGCTAAAAGTGCTTGTCCGGCAGAAAAAATCAAGGTGCAATTGGTTTGGATTCCTTTCCCGCTAAAATATTTTATTGCTTTGATTCCTTCCGGGATCATTGGAATTTTCACCACAATGTTTTTATGCAAAGCCGCTAATTGTTCTCCTTCGCGCACCATTCCTTCAAAATCAGTGGCAATAACCTCTGCGCTTACTGGTCCATCAACAATGTTACAAATGGCAACATAATGCGCTAAAATATTTTCCTTTCCGGTAATTCCTTCCTTCGCCATAAGTGATGGATTGGTTGTAACCCCATCTAGGATTCCCATGTCATTCGCTTCCTTAATTTCAGCTAGGTTTGCCGTATCGATAAAAAATTTCATAGTTTATTTTTTCTTGTTTTTGTTCATTTCCAACTGCTTGCGTTGCATCTCTTCTAGTTTTTCTTGAAAGCGAGATTTTTTCTTTTCCTTACCACCGCTCGCTGCTACTTTCGCTTTACGATCTGCCATTTTAAGCTTTAGTTTTTCTTCATTAACAAAGAAGTATTTGATCGCTAACATGATTAAAATAGAGAATAGTGTTGAGATAAAATAATAGTAACTCAATCCAGAAGAGTAATTGTTAAAGAAGAATATCATCATAAAAGGAAATATGTACATGATAATTTTCATGTTTGGCATTCCCGGCTGCTGTGGTTGTTGCATGTTTCCGCTATTCATATACGTGTATAGAAGCGTAACACCTGCCATCAACAAGGTAAATAAACTCACGTGATCACCGTATAATGGCACACTAAAATTAAAATCAAGAATTGAATCAAAAGATGATAAATCCTCTGCCCACAAGAAAGATTGTTGTCTCAATTCAAACGCAGCAGGGAAAAATCGGAATACGGCTAATAATATCGGCATTTGAATGAGCATAGGAACACAACCAGCCAATGGGCTTGCACCAGATTCTTTATAGAGATTCATCATCTCCATTTGTTTTTTCATGGCATCTTCCTTGTTTGGAAAACGAGCATTTAATTCATCAATTTCCGGTTTTAAAATTCTCATTTTTACCGATGAGGTAAACATTTTCCATTGTACCGGCATCAAAATCAATTTCAAAATTAGTGTCAATAAGAAAATAGCTATACCAACTCCAACGCCATTGTCTACCAATAAGCTAAAAATAGGTTGAACAGCGTAAATATTAATCCACCGGAACAGTCCCCATCCGAAATTTAATATTACATCATAATCATGTCCCATGGATTGTAACACTTCATAATCATTTGGTCCAAAAAACCAATTCATTTTAAATGTTGTTGCTCCTCCTTGAATAGTTCCTAAAACTAGGGATGACTTGTAACTTTTGATATGCGATTGAAATTTAGGATCCGTTTCGGTGTAATTTTGAACCGCCATTTTAGTTCCATTTTTTAAGAATGGTTTTTCAGGTCTTAATATAGAAGAAAAATAACTTTGTTTGTATGCTACCCAAGTAAGATCATCTTCAGCCAATAAATCATCATCACTTGCTTCACTCAAGTAGCTGAATCCTTCCTTGTTCTGGTTGTAACAAATGGTTGAAACTCTTCTTTGTTCATCTAATAATCGTTCTGTTTTCAGGTAATTGGTGTTCCAGTTTAAAGTCACATTTGAACCCGTATTTCCTTTGAAACCAACCATTTCGATTGAGTAATCAAGGGTGTAACTATCCGCATTAATTGAGTAGGTTTGAATTACTTCATTTCCTGCTGGAGTTTTGGCGCTGAAAATTATTTTGGATGGCGTAACTGCGGACTTAGTAAAAAACAAAGAAGATGTTGAAATGGATTTATTACCATCCATTACTTGAATTCCAGTGGATTGATCTCCTTTATTGAATAAGCACAAACCTTGATCATTGTTTGGTGTTTTTCCGTTCAATTTAGCCGAAAACGAGGTGTAAGAATTAAATTCTTTCAAATAAACAGCATTGATTTGTCCTCCTTTGGTGCTTAGATCAACGGCAAGTTTAGCATTTTCAATTCTCACCGTTTCTTCCTGAATAACAGGTTTTTGAATGGTGTCTGTACTATCTTTTTTTACTTCAGCGGTTTTAACTGTTTTTGCGGATTCAGCAGCTTTTTTTGCAGCAACGGCTTGTTGTTTTTTAATCGCAAGTTCTTTTTGCTGTTGTGTTTTTATCTCTTCATCTGTTGGTTGATTTACAATCGTATAAACGGTTAATAATAAGCCTAGTAAAACGATTCCAACAACGGTATTTCTTTCCATTATTAATTATTTTTTATTAAGTAAAGCTGCTTGAATAAAAGCAACAAAAATGGGATGTGGAGCATCAACCGTACTTTTATATTCGGGATGAAATTGGGTGCCAACAAACCAAGGGTGATTTGGAATTTCAACGATTTCAACCAATCCACTTTCTGGATTTTTTCCAGAGGCAATCATGCCAGCAT
>CAZTFG010000011.1:13237-38918 GCA_964612725.1 uncultured Lishizhenia sp.
ATTGAATTCAAATCGGTGTCTGTGTCTTTCTGATATGATATCTGTATTGTAAGCTGTTGCAGCTTTCGTTTTCGGCTTCAATTGACATTTAAATGCTCCTAAACGCATAGTTCCACCCATATCTGCGATTGATTTTTGCTCTTCCATCATACTAATTACCGGATGGTTTGTCGCTTCATCAATTTCGGTCGTATGTGCTTCTTCTAATCCCAATACATTTCGAGCAAATTCAATAACGGCACATTGCATACCTAAACAAATTCCGAAAAAAGGAATGTTATTTTCACGAGCAAATTGAACTGCCTCAATTTTACCAGAAATTCCCCGAGAACCAAATCCAGGTGCAACTAAAATACCATCCAACTCTCCTAATTCCTTCGATATATTTGATTTTTTGAGTTTTTCGGAATGAATCCATTTTACATTTACTCTGGTTTCATTGGCAACTCCGGCATGTATAATTGATTCACTTATAGATTTATACGAATCCTTTAATTCCACATATTTCCCAACTAATCCAATAGTAATTTCATTTGCTGGATTTTTGAGTTTGCCAAGAAAGGAAGTCCAATTGGATAAATCAGGAATTGATTTGGTTGGAAGACCTAGTTTTTCCAAAACTACTTTATCCAATTCTTCTGCTTGCATGAGCAAAGGAACATCATAAATCGATTCTGCATCCCTTGATTCAATAACGGCATTCATGGACACATTACAAAACTTAGCAATTTTTCTTCTTAGTGTAAGGTCTAATTCATGCTCGGTTCTACAACATAGTATATCAGGTTGCACTCCAAGCTCCATCATTTGTTTAACGGAATGTTGGGTAGGTTTTGTTTTCAATTCTCCAGCTGCAGCCAAATAAGGAACTAAAGTTAGATGAACAACAATACAATCCTTTTCAAATTCCCAAAGCATTTGTCGAACAGCTTCCACATACGGCAATGATTCAATGTCACCAACTGTACCACCAATTTCTGTTATTACAATATCAAATTTGCCTTCTTTTGAAACGGCTTGAATACGGTCTTTAATTTCGTCCGTAATATGCGGAATAACTTGAACTGTTTTACCTAAAAATTCTCCTCGTCGTTCTTTTTCTATTACAGCTTGGTAAATTCTTCCGGTAGTAACATTATTCGCTTGAGAAGTAGGTACATTTAAAAAACGTTCATAGTGACCCAAATCTAAATCTGTTTCTGCTCCGTCATCGGTAACAAAACACTCACCGTGCTCATATGGGTTTAATGTACCTGGATCAATATTAATGTAAGGATCTAGTTTTTGAATGGTAACCGAATATCCTCTTGCTTGAAGTAATTTGGCTAATGATGCTGAAATAATTCCTTTGCCCAGAGATGATGTTACTCCCCCGGTTACAAAAACATATTTGGTTGAATTGGACATGAAAATAATTTGTAACTACGGGGCGCAAAGTTAATACATAGGAAGAGAAGGTGACGTATTTTTTATTAACAATTAGATAATTTTTTAATTATCTGAACAAAGAAATATTCCCTGTTTTTATCTTTTTTGTCCCATCAACATAAATTACCAACGCTTGATAGGCATAGATTCCGGAAGAACATTCCTCATTTTTGAATTTTCCATCCCAAGAAAAATAGATGTTTGCACTAGAAAAAACTTGAACCCCCCATCTATCATAAATGAAAAAATCAACGGATTCAACTGTTTCATCCACAATGATTGCGAATTGTTCATTTTGCGCGTTTCCGTATTGATTGGGACTAAAGGCAGTAGGGATAAAAACACCATCATTTTCAGGAACCACATCGATAATGGGGCAATTAAAACGCGTCGTGTCAGAGTCAAAAAAAACGGCCCCGTTTCCAATTTTGTTCCCCTGTATAAAAACTTCATAATATCCATTACCAAATGCACAACATAATCCATCGTTACCGGAATCATTGATAACAAATTGGATACAAGCCGTAGAATCGATACAAACGGAGTCTCCATGATGGGTGCCAGAAAGTATCAAGTTATTGTTTTCAAATAACTCCCAACTAGTTTCACTTGCAAAAAAATCGGGCTGAATAACAATACTCAGTTCTTTTTCGTGCGGCAAACATTGTGAAAAGTAACTGGTCACATGAATACATAAAAAGAACAAAATCAACTTGTATTTCATTGTTCAAATTTCAGAATAAATGTAATTCAAAAAACGAGGTCAGTTCTAAATTTTTAAACATTTTCATGCTTAGGCGGAAACATAACTTCGTATATTTTTTAACTATATTTGTTTGTGTCTAAATTAAGGTTATTATTTTTCCCGTTCTCTTTCCTGTACAAGAGAATTACCAATTTACGTAATTTCCTGTATGAAAAGGAGGTGTTACACGCTCAGACTATTCCGGTTAAGTCTATTGTTATTGGTAATTTATCAGTAGGAGGAACAGGTAAATCTCCGGTTACGATGTATCTTGCTAATCTGTTTTCATCTCAGTTGCATATTGCAATATTGAGTCGAGGATATGGGCGAAAAACTACTGGATTCATTGATGTGAATGAAAACGCGGATGCTAATGAAGTTGGAGATGAGCCCCTGATGTTTAAAAAAACGTTCCGAAATCATGTTTCAGTTGCTGTTTGTGAAAAAAGAAGCGAAGGGGTGGGGCAATTACTATTGAATCATCCTGAAACCGAGTTGATTTTATTAGATGATGCCTTCCAACATCGTCAAATTAAGGCAGGTTTTCATTTATTATTAACCACTTTTCATGATCCTTTTTTTACTGATTTCATTTTACCTGCTGGTAATCTGAGAGAATCGAGAAAAGGCGCAAATCGGGCTGATATTATTTTGATAACTAAATCTCCGGATGTAATTGATCAATCTACGAAAGAAAGGTATTTCAATGCTTTGGAAAAGTATAATAAACCTGTTTTTTTCTCGCGAATAAACTATAGTGAATTGGTTCCATTTACTCTTGGAGTATCCGAAATTAAACATGTCCTTTTAGTAACAGGGATTGCTCAACCAGTAGATATACACACGTACCTTCAAACAAAATATAAGGTTGACCATATTCAATTTCCCGATCATCATCAATTTACACCCGATGACATCGATAAAATTCATCGAAAATTTGATACCTTTGCATCATCTGAAAAGGCGATAGTAACTACTTATAAAGATTACATGCGTTTGTGCGGTAATATAAGTTTGTGGGGAATTGATCAATTTCCATGGTACTTTATACCTATTTCAGTTTCAATTGAGAATGAAAATGAGTTTATTAAATTAATACAGAATTATGTTGGAAAAAATTAAAGAATCAGCTGCGTATATTAGTTCAAAAACGAATGTTAATCCTACCATTGGAATCATTTTAGGAACCGGATTGGGAGGTTTAGTGAAAGAAATTAATATTATTGACACAATTCCTTATGAGGAAATTCCAAATTTCCCGGTATCCACTGTAGAAAGTCATTCAGGGAAATTAATTTTTGGAGAATTGGGTGGTAAAAAGGTTGTTGCTATGCAAGGGCGTTTTCATTATTACGAAGGGTATTCATTGCAGCAAGTTACATTTCCAGTGCGCGTAATGAAACTATTGGGAATTGAGCGTTTGTTTGTTTCAAATGCTTCTGGAGGAGTTAATCCCGATTTTGAAGTAGGTGAAATTATGATCCAAGATGATCATATTAATCTATTCCCTGGTAATCCGTTAATCGGAAAAAATATGGACGAACTAGGTCCACGTTTTCCTGATATGAGTGAGCCATATGATCCTGAAATGATTGAATTAGCAAAAACAATTGCTACGGAGAATAATATTAAAGTTTCTGTTGGAACGTATGCAGGATTAACAGGTCCAACTCTTGAAACTCCTGCTGAATATAAGTATGTGCGCAATGTAGGTGCCGATGCTGTTGGTATGTCTACTGTTCCAGAAGTAATTGTAGCAAGACATATGGAAATACCTTGTTTTGCCATTTCAATTATTACGGACTTAGGTGTACCTGGAAAAATTCAAAAAGTAAGTGTACAAGACGTAATTGCCGTTGCGAGCCGACAAGAACCAAAAATGACATTGATAATGCGTGAATTAATCTCTCGAATTTAATGTATGGAATCAACATTAAGAGATAAATACGAGGTTGTAATTGGCCTTGAGGTACATGCACAAATGCTTACGAAATCGAAAGCATATTCAAGTGATTTGAATGAATTTGGTGCTTCTCCCAATTCAAATGTCAGTGTAATTACCCTTGGACATCCGGGTACTTTGCCACGTATGAACAAAAAAACGATTGAATTCGCAATCAAATTAGGGCTGGCTTGTGGATGTGATATTGCTGAAAATCAATATTTCGCGCGTAAAAATTATTTTTATCCAGATTTACCAAAAGGATATCAAATAACCCAAGACAAAACACCTATTTGTACAGGGGGTCAAATTTGGATCAAAACGGAAAATGGCCAAGAAAAAAGCATTGGTATTACACGGATTCACATGGAAGAAGATGCGGGTAAAAGTATTCACGATGTGGATGTTTATGACACATTAGTGGATTTAAATAGGGCAGGGGTTCCGCTCTTGGAAATTGTTTCCGAGCCAGATATTCGATCGTCCCAAGAGGCTTATGCGTATTTAACTGAGGTGAGAAAATTGGTTCGTTACTTGGATATTTGCGACGGAAATATGGAAGAAGGGTCCTTGAGATGTGATGCTAATGTTTCTGTTCGTTTGATTGGTCAAGAAGAATTTGGTACTAAAGTGGAGGTCAAGAATATGAATTCCATTCGGAATGTACAACGAGCCATAGAATTTGAAATAACTAGACAAATTGAGGTAATCGAAACAGGAGGAATATTAACACAAGAAACGAGAAGTTTTGACGCTTTGAAGGGCATTACGATTTCAATGAGAACAAAGGAAGCTGCAAATGATTATCGTTATTTTCCTGAGCCGGATTTACAACCTATTGTTGTTACCGCTTCACAAATTGATCTGGTAAAAGTAGAGATGCCGGCATTGCCTCGTGAACTTTTTCAAAAATATACTTCAGCATATGGCTTGAGTGAGTATGATGCAACCAACCTTACGGATAATAAAGCGATTGCTTCTTTTTACGAGTCATTATTGATACATACTAAGAATTATAAAGCCGCTGCCAATTGGGTAATGGGAGATGTGAAATCATACTTAAACGAGAATGGGGTGGATATTTCCGCATTTCCAATTGAAGTAGCAAGATTAGGAGAATTGATTGAATTAATCGAATCAGGTAAAGTTTCTTATTCAATAGCTTCTCAACGTATTTTTCCTGAAATGTTGCTAACCAATGAAATATCTCCACTTGAAATTGCTGAAAAATTAAATTTGGTACAAGATTCAGATGAAGGAGCAATCTTAGCATTTATTCAGCAAGTTATAAACGAAAATCCTTCAGAAGTTACGCGCTATAAAAATGGTGAAAAGCAATTGACAGGGTTTTTCATGGGACAATTGATGAAAGTATCTGGAGGAAAAGCAGATCCTAAATCGGCGAATGCTCTTTTACGCGCTAAATTAGAAGAATAATTATGTGGAATAGAATTTGGTTTTTTATTTTATTGCTTGTTGGGTTCTCATGTTCAGATTCTGCTGAAAATGAGGAAGAAATTAAAAATAATTTTGAAATTTCTGGAGTAGTTAAAGGAGCTGCAAACAAGAAAATATTTTTGGTTAGCACCAATCCGGAAGGAAACCAAAAAGAGATGGCCAAAGCTATAATTGATGGGAATGGAAACTTTCAATTGATTGGACATATTGACCAGTTTGATGCGTTTCAATTAATACTTGAAAATGAATCTAAAGTACTTGAATTGGTTATTGCACCCAAGGATAATATTAAAATCAATACTTCTTACCAACAGTTTGATGTTGAACCAAAAATCAGCGGGGTATCATGGGCAAAGCAAGCTAATGAATTCACAAAATTAAAAAATGATTTTTTGGCCAAGCAGAATGCCTTTAGAAAAGAAAATCCAGGTATTACGAAAGAAGAATCGCAAGTTTTTTTGGATAATATTATGAAAGAACTCGATTCAAATGCAGTGCAATTGGTGAAGAAAAATAAAAAATCAGATTTTAATTTAGTTCTATTTTCTTTTTTAGCTCCTATTCAATCCATGGACGATTGGGATCCAACGCATTTAACGCTGATGCAAGAGGTTGTTTCAAATCTTAAAGCGAAATATGCGGAGTCACCTAGGGTTCAGATGATTGAGCAACAAACAGGGCAAATTGAGCGCATCTATCAAGAAGAATTAATGATGAAAGAAGGGAAAATGGATGCACCAGATTTCACCTTAAAAACTCCTGAAGGAAAAGAGATTAAACTTTCCATGCTTAAAGGTCAATTTGTTTTAATCGATTTTTGGGCGTCATGGTGTGGGCCGTGCAGACAAGAAAGTCCAAATGTTGTAAGGCT
Source organism: uncultured Lishizhenia sp. (assembly GCA_964612725.1). Classification (GTDB taxonomy): domain Bacteria; phylum Bacteroidota; class Bacteroidia; order Flavobacteriales_D; family Crocinitomicaceae; genus UBA952. Next base: position 19,682 of record CAZTFG010000011.1, read on the forward strand.
ATACAATCAATACAAAGCGGATGGATTTACGGTTTTCTCTGTTTCTCTCGATGATAATGCGGATAAATGGAAACAAGCGATTCAAAAAGATGGACTTGTTTGGCCCAATCACGGAAGCGATTTGCAGGGGTGGAAAACGCCTCTAACTCAATTGTATGGTTTTAATTCTATTCCTCATACCGTATTAGTAAACAAAGAAGGCAAGATTATTGGTAGAGGATTGCGAGGCGGAGCATTGGAAAATAAATTAAAAAAAATCTTTAACAAATGAAAAAGAACATTTTATTATACTGTTTTGGAATTTTAGGTTTGTTTTCCATACATGCACAATCTGAAATTCAAATTTCTGTAACAGGTACGATCGCCAATACTGATTTTAAAAAAATTGAATTGATCAGAATTTCCAATGGTGTAACAACTAATTTGATGGATTCCGATTTATCAAAAAATGGATCTTTCAAATTTATCGGAAAACTTCCAAGTGCTGATTACTATTATGTGAAATTAAATAACCAGCTTATTCCTTTAATTTTGAGAAACAACTCGGAAATAAAAATTTATGGCGATGGAAATAAATTAGATAAGTTCTGCAACATCGTTAATTCAGATGAATCTCAGCAATTAATGGAATTTCAACGTGCTGAAAATAGTTGGTTGAAAGTGTTGGATTCAGCTAACAAAGCAGTTCAAGTCAATCCTGCACGTCAACAAGAAATTTATAACCAAATTACACCTCGATACCTGGAATTTGAACAATTCAAACAAACCTATGTGCAAATGAATCAAAATTCAGCATCATTATTTCCAATGATAAAAATGATTGATCCTAATAAAGATTTTGACAATTATCAACTTATCGTTACTCAAGTTACGAATGCATTTTCTGAAAGTCCATCTGTTCAAGCTGAAAACGCAAGGTATCTCCAATTTAGAAAGAAATTAATTGATGATAATCCGTTGGCAAAGGGGAAAATAGCTCCTGATTTTGAAGAGTTAAAAACAGATGGTAAAACAAAAATGAAACTTTCAGATTTGAAAGGTAAGGTTGTATTGATCGATTTTTGGGCATCTTGGTGTGGCCCGTGTCGAGCTGAAAATCCAAATGTAGTAAAAACCTATGCTAAGTATAAAGATGCAGGATTTACAGTAATGAGTGTATCGTTGGATAGTGATAAAACAAAATGGTTAAGTGCCATTGAAAAAGATGGTTTAGTGTGGCCTAATCATGTTTCTGATTTAGGAGGATGGAATAGTAAAGTCCCTCAAAAATATGGAGTTAAAAGTATTCCATTGACAATATTAATTGATAAGGAAGGAAAAATTATCAACACCAATTTGCGCGGGCCAGCCTTGGAGGGTGAATTACAAAAAATCTACGGCTTTTAAATTGGAGGATAAAAAAAATATCTATTTCGCTTCTGATTTTCATTTGGGAGCACCTACCTATGAAAAAAGCTTAGAGCGTGAAAAACAAATAGTTTCTTGGCTTGATTCGATAAAAACAGATGCTGCTGAAATTTTTTTGGTCGGTGATGTATTCGATTTTTGGTTTGAATATTCTCATGCCGTTCCTAAAGGATTTATAAGATTACAAGGTAAAATAACAGAGCTCACTGACTCAGGTATTAAAGTCCATTTATTTAAAGGAAATCATGATATGTGGATGTTTGATTATTTACCCAAAGAGTTGGGGATTGAACTTCATTCGGATACCGTAAAAAGATCGTTTTTTGGAAAATCGTATTTCATCGGTCATGGAGATGGTTTAGGCCCTGGTGATATGAAATACAAAATATTAAAAAAGGTTTTTAGAAACTCCTTTTGTCAATGGCTTTTTGCACGGCTTCATCCAAATTTCGGCATTGGTTTGGCAAGTTATTTTTCAAAATCAAGCAGAGCAGCAACCGGAAATGAAGATGCCATTTTTAAAAGTATTGAACAGGAGCGCCTCTATCATTTTTGTTTAGAGTATATAGTTAAAGAGCACATGGATTGTTTTATTTTTGGACACCGCCATCTTCCCTTGGATATTCCACTTGGTGATTCGTCACGCTATATTAATCTAGGTGAGTGGCTTTCACAAAATACCTTTTTAAAAATTTCACCTCAAGGAATTGATTTACTTCAGTTTAATAATGGTCAAATTTCTACTTATCAACCGATCAATAAACGTTGATTAAAAAGGAAAACCTAAACCAAAGTGTATAGCCGGAGGAAAGCGTTTAGGAAGCTTTTCAAGGGTATAGGTAGCCGTTTGTTCTGGTGTTAGGTTCGTTACCCCATCAAAATATTGAATTCCTTCATTTATGTAGTTGGTGCTATTTTCAAATATCCAGCGAGAACCTTTAGGAAACACTGGATTATAGATAGGAATTCCAATATCAAATCGAATTATAAAGAAACTTAAATCAATACGAATTCCTGTTCCCGCTGCAAATGCAATTTGTTTATAAAAATCAGGAGTAAAATTACCACCAACACGTTGAGGGTCAGCTTTGTTTGTCCAAATATTGCCAGCATCCATGAAAAAACATGATTTAAATGTTTTTGTAATATTAAAACGGTATTCAAGAGATAATCCCAATCGAATGTCAGCCACTTGTGTTAATGTTCTATTCGTGTCAAGGTAATATTTGTACAATCCAGGACCCAAACTTCGCGCTTTCCATCCTCTGTTATCATTCGCTCCTCCTGCATAGAAACTATAGTCATAGGGTAGGGATGTACTAGAATTTCCATAAGGCAAACCATATCCCGCTTGAACTCTACTATGCAAACTACTTTTTACATTAAACTTGTGTGAATAGACAAATTCATTATCCAAACGTACAAATTGGGAGTAGCCTAATCCAAATATTTTGTATTGGTTTTGATCGTTTAATTCTTGATTAGCTCTGAACATCCAAGGAGTATTTCCCGCTAAATCTAGGGATGAACTAAAATAAATATCATCGTTGTTTTTACGTTTTCCTTCATCTCTTTTGGTATTATTCAATTCGTAGAAAATTCGAAAATCTTGCCATATGAATTGATTCGAATACGTGTTTTTTAAAAATGGATCATTTAACTGGTTAATTTTTGCTTCAAAATCCGGGCTTGGATTGAATAAAACATATTTTATCGATGAAGCAAAGGGAAGCCCAAATTGAATTAATTGCCATTTGTCTTCAATGAATTGCCAAGAATAGTTCAATTGAAAGATTTTTCTGTCAAAAATATCCCGTTTTTGAAAATTGTAAGCTGAGCTTATTACCGTCTGAGGTTTTTGACGCTTGGATAACTTGGTGACAGGTACAGGAAATAGACCTGGAATTTCTAATTTTAAAGACGGTCCAATTTCAAAGGTGTTAAAACTACGATTTGACGTTTGAATTACCTCCCCACTTTCAGTTCTGTCAAATACCGCCGGTTGAGACTCAAAACCACCTCCGAAAGAGAGAGTCAATTTTTCACCGCCTCGAAATAAATTTTTATTGGTATAATTGACCGATGCGGATAATCCAAGAAAGCCGTTTGAGTTCTTAAAACGAGGCTCGAAGCGAACGAGTTGTTTTTCTGCAGGAATTAAATAATAATGAACATCCACTTGATTTTTTCCTGGAATTTCTACCAAATAAGGTTTTATAGAACTAAATAATCCAAGCTGCAATAAGCTCTTGTATGATCGATCTTGGTAATATTCCTTATAGTTGTTTGTTTCTTCCAAGTAATTCTGAAGCTCCAAAAAGCTCGGCTTAATGGATGGTCTTTTGCCATTATAAGTAACCGTAACTTTTCGGATGGGATTTAATATTTTACCTTTTTCTGTGATTTTTTTTTCTTTTTTCTGATTGCTAGTATAATTGATTTTTTCATATCGATACGTCTCTGTGGTATTAACAAATTGACTCAAGAGGGCATCAGTTGGCTGCATACCTAATTGCTTGATTTTACCGCTAAAATTATTCTCATGTACAGTGTCACACAAGTGAAAAAAGGTATTTCGAACTGAAAAGGATTTATAAGGTGTACTTATAATATTACCATCTTGTTTAGAAAGTATACGATCAGCAATTTGAATTCCTAATTTTACCGTATTCGTTTTCAATGAGGTATCTGCTTTATAACTAATACTGGAACTTGTAAAAGCATAGAATCCCTCATCCCTCATTTTTTTAGCTAATAAGGTTCTTAATTCATCTAAATAAAAACTATCAAACGGTTTACCGATAAAAGGATGTTCTTTTTGCTTTTGTGTTATGGATGTTATAAATCTGTTGGTTACAGCGATATAGTTCTTATTTGTGAAATCAAAATAGATGGAGTCAATTTTAAAAAGAGGACCTGTTGTTACCTCAAAGTTTGTTTGTGCTTCCTTTTTATACGCCACAGTGGCAGTAACATTGGCAAAATAATATCCTTTCTTTTTTAAATAATTTCGAATTTGCTCCTGTGATTTATTGAAGGGAACACTATCAAATATTACTGGTTTCTCCCCATATTTATATTTAAACCATTCACGAAAAAAGAGACGAGTAGAAGTAGTATCGATTGTTTTCTCAGTGTAGTATTCATATCCTTTTTCAATAGCACGATCTAATCTTTTTTTATTTATCGAAGCTTGTTTTATTCTTTTTTGTTCATTTTTTTCAGCGATTTTCTTGTTCAATCTAATTCTTTTTTTCGCCACATTTGCAGAATCAACTTGATTATAGGCCCAGAGTTTAAAACGAAATCCAAGTGTTCGATAATTAGGTTGAGGCTTGATTAGAAGGAGTAATTCTTCTTTAGTTACGTTGTTCTCTTTAATTAAACTGGCTAAATCGATTGAATTAGACTTTGATTGAGTGGTATCATAATTTGTATATCGAAGGGATAGTTTATTTTTTTTTAATAAATAATTTCCACTTGGGATATTCTTGGAAAGGTTACAACCAACCAATATCAGCACCAACGTAAAATAAAAATAGGTAAGTTTACAATTCCTAAACAGCATACTTGAACAAAAATACTAATAATTCGCTTTGATTTACGCATCGAAAAACATACAGCAAGCAATTCAGAAATTGAAAATGAATAAATTCCGTAAACTTGAAAACCAATTCATAGTTGAGGGAGATAAGTTGGTACAAGAAGCTTTAATTTGGGCGCCCAAAAAAATAAAAACAATCCTGCTTACGGAAAAATCAGAAATAAATCCACGCACCCTTGATGGATATTCTGTGCTAACCATATCAGAAAATGATTTGGCTAAAATTTCTAGTCAGCAAGCTCCTCAACATTCTTTGGCGGTATTAGAGAATTTAACTGATTTTCCAATTGAAAAACAATCGGATAAAATCGTGTTAGCTTGTGATGGAATTCAGGATCCTGGAAATTTTGGTACGATAATTCGAACGGCAGATTGGTTTGGTATATCAACAATCATTGCTTCTAAGAATACCGTTGATATTTACAATCAAAAAGTAATTCAGTCGAGCATGGGATCTATTTTTAGGGTTCAAGTGAACTACGTTAATTTACCTGAATGGCTTAACAATTCTACTCGATCGAAAATAGGAACGTTGTTAAATGGTAGTAACATATTTGAAGTTCAAGTAAATGAACCTTGCGTGCTTATCATTGGCAGTGAGGGGCAAGGAATTACACAACCAGTCAAGGATTTATTAGATGTTTCTGTAACTATTCCTCGAATTGGAAAAGCTGAATCCTTAAATGCTTCAGTGGCAGCTGGAATTGTCTTGGCTCAATTATCAAAATAATCAGAATTGATGGATTTATCCTTTCGAAATAATCGGTTTCCCAAAAAAGGAAGTATTTTAATTTCAGACCCGTTTTTGGCAGATGGTTATTTTACTCGTTCTGTAGTTATTTTGTGTGATTATTCAAATTATGGTTCCTTTGGATTAGTGTTAACGAATTATTTGGAAATTGATTTTTCAACTATTGATGCTTCCTTTCCGATTCCTAATGCAAAAGTTAGCGTAGGAGGTCCAGTGGATACTGAACATTTATTTTATATTCACCAATTCGGTTCTGACATTGAGGAGTCAATTTTAATAAAGGAAAATTTGTATTTTGGAGGTAATTATTCTCAATTGCAGCAGTTATTGCAATTAAATAAAGAGAATGAAAAAAAAGTTCGGTTCTTTCTGGGTTATGCCGGATGGGGGGCAACACAATTAGTTGAGGAACTGAAGGAAAATGCATGGATTGTAGTAGATAATATTTCAGTTGAAGAAATAATGAACACGGATGAACCTGAATTTTGGAAGTATTGCCTTGAAAAGCAAGGAACTAGATTTAAGATTATTTCACAATTCCCATTAAATCCAAATGAAAATTAAGTTTCTTTTATTCGTTTTTTTAGTCGGAATTTTTTTCCAAATAAATGGGCAAGATTCTTCCATGCTTCGCTTGAATGATATTCGAATTCTCGCTTCGCACAACAGCTATAAACGATTACCTAATCCTAAATTAATTCGATTTTTAATGAAATTCAGAAAACAGTTGGGACCAGAAAATGACCCAATTCAATTGGATTATGGCCATTTACCATTGGATGTTCAACTTTCTGATTATGCCATTCGCGGACTAGAACTTGATGTGTATCATGATCCTAATGGAGGATTATATAGAAAGCGAAAATTGAATCGATTCATAAGTGGACAAAAAATAAAATGCAATGATCCGATAATGAAAAAACCAGGATTCAAAACATTACATATTCCGGATGTTGATTTTGAAACTAATTACCTTACTTTTATTCAGGCCTTGACCGAACTTAAACGATGGTCGGATAGAAACCCCAATCATACACCCGTTTTTATCAATGTGGAAGCAAAGGGAAGTTCAGCAGCTAATGAATCGCGTTTTTTGCGTTTTATTGGATTTAAAAAAGCCATTCCCATGGATAGCATGGCTTACCTTGCTTTGGATTTGGAAATAAAATCAGTATTTAGTGAGGATAAATTGCTTACTCCTGGGGATTTAAAATCTAATTTCCCAAATATTAAAAATAGAATTTTAACTATGGGATGGCCGCTCTTGTCAGAAATGACGGGTAAATTCATCTTTATTTTACAAGGGGATCATGATGAAATTTACAAAGAAAGTTTAAAAAGGGGAGAGGAGAGGCCTATGTTTGTATATGATGAACCCGGTGGCGATAACACTGCATTCGTTATCATGAATAACAGCCTAGGAAAGGAAAAAGAAATAAATGAATTGACTAATCTATACATTGTTCGATCAAGAACCGATGCGGGTACGATTGAGGCACGTGAAAAAAACTACTCGATTTATCAGTCTGTTTTAGAAAGCAATGCCCAAATTATTTCAACAGATTACTATAAACCTGATTTACGTTTTAGTGATTATCAAATAAGATTAGACGGAGTTAAAAAAATAGTACCCTATATTCTTCGAAAACATTGAATGGACCTACATGTCACGTTTCAGCCATCCTCTTTTTATAAAATAACTCAAAAGTAAGATTCCAATTAGGAACATGACACCAACCACGGTATAATAACCATATTTATATTTCAATTCAGGCATGTTTTCAAAATTCATTCCATACACCCCAACAATAAACGTTAGCGGAATGAAAATCGAACTTACGATGGTTAACACTTTCATAATTTCATTCATGCGTTGACCTTGAACGGCGTAATACAAATTTGCCATACCATCTAAAATTTGCTTATTGGCATCAATTTCATCTAATACGGTTAAGCAGGAATCTTTTAAATTTCTAAAATGTAATTTGTTATTATTCTCAATTAAATTACTGTCGGCGGATTGCAGTTGATAAGTAATATCTCTCATGGGTTGAGCTATTTTTCGCAACTCAATTAATTTTCTTTTTTCGATTTCAATTTCTTTCAAAATATTTTGGCCATTTCTAGTAAGAATAATGGTATCCAATTCGGCAATTTTATCTGCAATGGTTTCAATAACCTCAAAATAATTATCAATTATTGCCTCCAGTAATCGAAATAATAAAAAATCAGCCTGTTTAGTTCTAATTTTTCCTCGAGCATTTTCAATTCGATCACGTACATCGGTAAAATGATCAGATGATTGTTGTTGAAATGAAATAAGGTAGTTTTTGCCAAGAATAAAAGAAATATTCTCTTGTATTAATAATTTTGTATTGGATTCTGAAGGTAATGCTGAATTTATGCTAAAAAACATATAAGTGGAATATTCCTCCACTTTTGGTCGCCTAGAAGGAAAATAAACATTTTCGATATTTAACTTTTCTATTCCAATATTTCGACATAACGTTTCAATACTATCCTTGTCTTTTAATCCATGAAAATTCAACCAAGAAACAAAATCATCGTCCAATTCTGTTTGGTGAAATTGTTCTTTAAAGTAAGCAGGAGTCTCTCTTTTTAGTAAATAGAATTCCTTGTTATACTGATATAATTGACAATGTTGCGGTTTATTCGAAGTTTCCATAGTTAAAGTTTATTCATAAGCAACTTATAAATACTAATCATGCTTTCAATATCGGATTTGAAAACCGTTTCTCTATTGGTGTGAACATGATTTTCTGGGGCTCCAATAAAGCACCAATCTATCGGTAAATGACTTTTTTGTAACGTACTGCCATCACTACCACCGCTGGATTCAACTTCAAGTTGGTACTTCATGCCATTTTCATTACAAATATCCAGTATTTTATTTAGAAAGACTCTTCTTGGAATCAATGAATCACGAAGTGATATAGCAACACCACCGCCGTGTTTTACTCCATTGGTTACCCAAGTGATATCAGCAATCAGTGCTTGAGTAGTCCCATATAATTCGAATAATTTATTTGCACAATACGCCACTGAATTCCCGCCATGTTCCTCATACGTAGAAAAAACGATTGCTCCATTTTCAATGGTTTCTGCTACGTTAAGTGCAACATAAACTCCTAATCGATTGTCTAGATAAGGTGATTGAATGTAGCTTGCATTTTCTACAAAATTGGGTTGGTAACTTAGCAATGTTCCTGGATCAATTTGTCGATCAAAAATACATTTCAATTCACTGTCTCCATCCGGATATTCAAACAACATTACTTCTGTTTGTATTGTGCCTTTTGAATCGTGACCAACCAAATTCATGGATTCAGTGAAAACAGGACTTCCAACAGGAATGAGATTATTTTCATATCCAACCATATATCCGATTGTATCCACATGCGAATAAATAACTGTTCTCGGTGTTCCAAAAATCAAAATTAAACAATCGTGCTTTTCTGGCTCATAAATGAAGGTAGGTTGGCACTTCCAATTTTTCATGTTTTGTTCGCAATATGATTTTACGAAGTGCGTGATTCTACTTTCATCTCCGGATAGGCCTTGAATAGAAATAAGTTCTTTCAGTAATTCCATAAATTATTGTTTTGCGTTTATTATCCAATTTCTCCCCATAGGTCCTTCGCAAAATAATAAATCCAAGATACTTAAATTGCTTTGAAAAATAAAACGATCAGCAAAAACTTGAATGTATGGTTTATGATTGTTTATTCTCCCCAAATATTCATGTTGCTCTACAGAAATGGTTTTATTCGAGTCTAATGAAATGGTTTCTAAACTCCAGCATTGTTGGAAAAATTCAAATATGGATTGGTTTAATTCAAGCAACGAATCGTGTTTCGTAAATAATAGACTTTTGATTTCCTGATCGTAGAATTCAAAATAGGGAGCATTTTTATAAGCACTTTCGATGGATTTCCAATGATCTAGTTGCCAATTCTCCGTATATACAGGAGTGATTTGATTGGTAAGCGACTTAGATCCAGCTGTTTTAGCAACAGGAATAGATAATTGTTGTATTCCATTACCTGTTAAAATTTCACATCGATTTCTAAATGATTGTTTCACATATAGTTCAGCCCCACCAATACAAGTTGATTCTGAAGCGCAAAGGGATTGCAAATAAGTAATTGACGGAAAATAACTGGTTGGGAAATAAACCATTAATGTATCAACTTCAATATTCTCCCCCAACGCACACCTAAATAGGGGCTTTTTGAAAACCAAACCAAGGATGCTCTACCTACAACATGATCTTCAGGAACAAATCCCCAGATTCTTGAATCTGCCGAATTATAACGGTTATCACCCATTAACCAATAGTAATTCATTTCAATCGTATATGTATTCGTTTTTTTACCATCGATATAAATACCATCCTTTTTTTCTTCTAATGTATGTCCTTCATACGCTGTAATGATTCTTCGATACCATGCAATATTTTCCTTTTTAAAATCAACCACTTTTCCACGGTAAGGAATTTGAATTTTGTGAAAATCAGTGATCGTATTATCGATAGAAAAATCATTAGGGAAAGTCCGTAAATTATCTAATGCCAATTTATTTTTACTTGTAGACTTTGAGGCTTTAGCTAGGATAAATTTCGCTTTTGGAAAATCTTTTAATATGCTGTTTTTTTCTTTCAATGAAATATTAAATGCATAAAATTCCTTGATTGGATCTACATTATATTGCAATGAAAACTCCATTTTGTCTGAAAACTCCATCATTTGGGGAGATTTGAAGTCTCCTCTTTCTGCCTCCAAGCCATATTTTTGAAACATATCTTCAGCCGACGGGAAAGTGGCTGTTGATTTATCTACAAAATAAAGAAGACATTGGTTATCTGCAACAAAAGCTTTTTTATCATTTACGTACAGTACAGAATTTTTAATTTCAATCCAATCTTTTGGAATTCCAACACATCGTTTGATATAATTTTCTCGTTTATCAACCGGTCTATCAATCAAACCAAAGTGTTCGATATAATTTAAGTCGGAACCAGGAATGCCTCCACGGCAATAGGTTATACCTTCTCTCATCCCATTTCGTGCTTTTTCTTTCCATTTCGAACTGTTTTTTATAAAATCTTGTCCAAATGAGTCAATAAATTTATCTTTTGCCTCGAATTCATATTGGTACTTATATTTTTGGGCAATTTCACCGATTAATGCCGCGTTTTCCTCCTGCCAATAGTATTTCGCTTCATCATTTATTATTCCATGATAATCATGCCCCATTAACCCGTCTGGCATTCTTGGATCATACACAGCGGTATCACCAGAAGGATAATTAAATACGACAACGTCATTTCTATTCACCTCACTCATGCCCGGTAACCGGAAATAGGATCCTTTTTCTAATGTTGTATATGATCTGATGTTCACCCATGGAACGGTATTATGAACCAATGGATAGGATAGGGGAGTTACGGGTACTTTGGATCCGTATGCCAATTTATTCACGAATAGAAAGTCACCTACCAATAATGTCTTTTCCATAGATCCTGTTGGTATTTGAAAAGGTTCAAACACATAAGTTCGAATAATTCCAGCTGCAATTAAAGCAAACCAAATTGAATCACCCCATTCTTTAACTAAGGTTTTATCTCCCGTTTTGTCCTTTTTGAAAAGACCGACCAAATAAGTTAGAAGATGCCCCAAAACAGGTAAACTTAAAAACAAAATTAAATGGTCGCTCCATGCTCGAGCTGCGCGATCTTTTTCCTTAGCCCAATTCGTTTCTGGAACACATGGGTCACCGTTTGAACCAATTTGATACATTAAATAATAAGGGAATAGGATTCCTTGAAGCGTGTCAGCTAGGGAGAAATAGCCAAATTTTCGAAAATATGAAATATTTAAGGTGGCTAACATCACTAGATGCACACCAGGTACTATCATTAGCAACGACCACCAAGGTTTATTACATGCAATTTTAAAAGCTACATAATAATTATAGCCTGGTACAATCGCTTCCCATGATTTTCTTCCTGCAGCAGGAAACGACATCCACCAGCATGCAAGATAAGGGTGAATTAAAATTAGGCTGTAAAAATAAATGAATCCCATAATTTGGTTATGAATTTAAAACGTTTGACATTGTGAACACCCCTTTTTTACCATTAATCCATTCAGCTGCTACAACAGCACCCAATGCAAATCCAATCCGATTATGTGCTTGATGAGTCATTAATATTGAATCAATTTCAGATTGATAGATAACAGTATGTGTTCCGGGTACCTCTGGCTCTCGAATTGCTGTAATGGGTAAAATAGAATCAGAAACTTCAGGTTTTACTCCTTCGCCAGATTTCCAATCGTCATATGAATCGTTGTAAGCAATTATTCCTTTCGCGATCTCAATGGCTGTTCCACTGGGTGAATCTAATTTTTGTAAGTGATGAACTTCAATCACTTCAGCATGATAGTCGGCATTTCCTGACATTAATTCGGCGAGTCTTTTATTCAACTCAAAAAATATATTAACCCCTAAACTAAAATTTGGGGCATAAATCATACTTCCATTCAACTCATTGCACATCGTTTTTATGGCTTCTAACTCATGATGCCAAGCTGTAGTTCCAACTACGATAGGAATATGATTGTTGAAGCAATGAATTATATGTTTGGTTGCTAAATCAGGGGTTGAAAACTCAATTGCAATATCACAATTCGATAGATCAGCCTTATCCACTGGATTTGAACTATTTACAATAGCTTCTATGCTATGTCCCCTTTCCAATGCGATTTTTTCAATCGCTTTACCCATTTTTCCGTATCCTATTAGCCCGATTTTCATATATAATGTAATTACTAAATTAGTGAAAATTGAATTGTAATGACAAGCCAAGACGATTGAATTGAAGCATTTTTGGTTTTATTAGCAAACTGATGTCATTGGAAACATCAAATTTCACAAAATGTGCTTCCACACCGGCATCGGCAATTTGAAAACCATATAAGGCAAAAAAAGCCAACATGGATAAATCTCTCCAATCCAAATATTGTCGATGCAATGTTAAAAGTGCTTGATTGTCATAGGCTTCCCAAGTTGGATTTTGAAGTCCACCCGCTAATCTGCTTTTATATTCTGTTTTAATACTCGATTGAGTAAGTTGGTTTTGTACAAGGAAATAAGAGGCTGCACCCAAACTCCCATAAATAATAGGAACTTTCCAATAGGCCTTTTTTTTACCCTTTGGCATTGCTAAATGATTGTAGATTTGTCCTGCTCCTGGAAGGCAAGCAGACAATATCACAGCTTTTTTTACCGAATGTTTTTGAGTGGTATCAAGGTCGTTTTTTTCCATGACCATTTCTTGAGCAGAACTACAAAAGCCCAACATAAGAAACATCCAACAGCCAACAACAAGGCGCATTAGCTTTTCAAAGTTTGAATTATACGATTTAATTCTGCCTCTGAATTAAAATTCAGGGATATTTTTCCTGAACCATTTTGAGACTTTACAATGCTCACTTTAGTAGATAAACGATCCGATAAAAAATCTTTAAATACAAGTTGATTTTTGGTCAGACCAATTTTTTCAACAGGTTGAAAAACAGGTGACTTTGAGGAGGTTTTTGTTAATGATTCAATTTCACGTACTGAAAGATTTTCGTCCAGAATTTGTTGGTATTTTTCTACCATTTCCTCCTCACTTTCACAGCTCAAAAGTGCTCTAGCATGCCCCATTGAAATTTTGTTATCGCGAACCCCAGCTTGAATGGTTGCTGGAAGTTTCAATAATCTTAAGAAATTCGCAATACCAGACCTTGATTTTGCTAGTTTTTGACTTAATTGTTCTTGAGTTAAATTACATTCTTGAATCAATCGGTCGTAAGATAATGCAATTTCGATTGCATTTAAATTCTCACGTTGAATATTCTCAACCAATGCCATTTCTAACATGGCCTGATCATTGGCAACGCGAACATAGGCCGGAACTTCGGTAACTCCTGCAATTTGACACGCTCGAAATCTTCGTTCACCAGAAATTAATTGGTATTTATCACGTCCCATTTTCCTTACGGTTAATGGTTGTATGATACCATGAGTTTTTATTGATTCTGCTAATTCTAAAAGCGCTTCCTTCTCAAAATGAGTCCTTGGATTAAAAGGATTTGCTTCAATATCAGTTACAGCAAGCATAGAAATTGACCCGACTAATCCAGCTTGACTTGATTTCGTTGTGATATCAGTATTGGAGTTTTCAAGTAGTGCACTTAGTCCTTTTCCGAGTGCCGGTCTTTTTTTAGCATTAGAGCTCATGGTCAAATTCAATTTTTTTATCGTCGTTACCAATTCGGGTTAAATTGTTCTTTTGTAGTATTTCTCTGGCAAAATTAAGGTAATTGATCGAGCCTTTACTTCCTGCATCATACATGACGATAGTTTGTCCGTAGCTTGATGCTTCACTTAAGGTAGTATTTCTGTGAATTAAGGTATCAAAGACCAATTCCTGAAAATGTGTTTTAACTTCGTCAACCACTTGATTTGCAAGCCTTAATCTAGTATCGTACATCGTCAACAATATTCCTTCAATTTCTAATTCTTGGTTTAATCTTCCTTGAATTATTTTGATTGTATTCAAAAGTTTACTTAACCCTTCCAATGCAAAAAATTCACATTGAACAGGAATCATTACTGAATCAGCTGCTGTAATTGCATTTACGGTAATCAGTCCCAAGGAAGGCGAACAATCTATTAAAATAAAATCATAATCATCTTTTATTTTTTCAATTGCCAAGCGAAGCATTTTTTCACGGTTTGGCAAATTAATCATTTCCAATTCAGCACCAACCAAATCAATGTTAGATGGAAGAATAGATAGATTGGGACTCGTTGTTTGAACAATTAATTCTTTCGGATCTTGATCATTCACTAAACAATCATAGATATTTCGAGTTGTATTTGGGTCTAACCCTAAACCAGAAGTTGCATTTGCTTGAGGGTCAGCATCAATTATGAGTGTTTTATACTCAAGTACACCCAAACAACCTGCTAGATTTATCGTAGTTGTTGTTTTTCCAACCCCGCCTTTTTGATTTGCAATTGCAATTACTTTTCCCATGATTTTATTTGAATATAAAATTACTGTTCTTTTCCATGATTTCCGAATCTTACTACCTAATTTTATTAACTAAAAACCAACAATTAGCCAACCAACTGTTAACGTTGAAAGGGATATTTTTATTTCTTTTTATGAATGTAATGATTAACTTTAAAAATAATACATAGGGAAAGAGAATGAAAAAAGGTGTTGTCGTATTTTTATTTAGTTTCATACTTAATTCAATAGTGGCTCAGCATCCTATTGGGGACAAATTGGAACAATTGTATTTTCAAGAACATTATGGGATTGTTTACCGAAAAGCGAAAAAACTAAGAGAAAAAGAAGAAACGAAATTATTACTTGCCCCCACGTATTATTTTGCGTTAACTACCTTGCAAAAAAGTGCAAATATATATTGGCTAAAACAAAATTTAGATCAACCAAAAGTGGCTATTTCTTTATTAAATGGAATGAAAAAATCCAATGAAGGTAGGCAATTTCTAGAGGCTCATTCCTATGAGTTGGAAGGATTAAAACAAGATTTGCTAAACTGGTTATCTGAATTAAATCAAACGAAATTAAAGTCAAATGTGAATGGATATGCTAAATTAATTGATTCTTTCTTTGCCGATTTAGAACTAACCAAGTATGCGGAAGGATCATCCTCAAAAAATGACAACATTTCTAATTATAAAGGGATTTCACAAGCCAGAATGGATGTAGCTGAATATGCAAAAAAACAGCTTGGAGTAAAATATGTTTGGGGAGGCGAAGACCCTACAGGTTTTGATTGTAGTGGATTTACTCAATTTGTAATGAAAAATAAAGGAATAATATTACCTCGAACTGCAGGTGATCAATACCTAAAATCAACTAAAGTAGATGTACTTAATGTCCAATGCGGGGATTTGGTTTTCTTTAAAAATGATGGACGAATTTCACATGTTGGAATGGTCATTTCAAATAGAGGAGAATCTGTAAAAATGATTCATGCTAGTTCGAGTATAGGAATTAGTATAATAGAAATAAATCAATCAACCTATTGGAAACAACGATTATTTGCTTACGGCACTTTTTTAAATAACCGATAAAAATCTGTAGCGAAAAAAACAAAAATTAATCCACCCATGAGCAGTTGTGCCCAAGTGAAATATAAGGCATTGAATTGATTAAAATAAATCAATAAACCTAAGTAAATAAGGATTATGATGGTTGATAAGCACAAAAACTTAAAATAATAAGGGTGTACAAGTGTTTTTAATTTGATTAGCCAATAGCTCAATAATAAAGCGATAAAGAGTATCAATTCATATTTCCATAACGATAAAAACCAACTCATATTCAAATTTAAAATTGTTGAAAAACTGAATAGTAAAGAAATCCATGAAAGTTTTATTTTTACGTTGCTTTTTAGTCCAATAAGTTGTATAACAATAAGTTGAATACACCAAGAACAAGTGAGTATTGAAATTGTAATTGAAACAGTGGTTATTTTAGTTAGTAAAAAATAACTAGAAAAAAATGCAAAAATGAGGGAGATTAACAATAATACGAGTGGCGATTTTGAAAAAAAATTAAGCATTTTCTCTTCTTGATTTTTCGGTGGCACATACTAAATTCCAAAGTGCTCGAGCTCCAACGTTAGCATCCCAATCACCTGATTCACCTGGTGATACTTCATTTAGGTCAAAACCGATTATTTTTTTTCCGCTTGCAACTAGTTTAAAAAATAAAAAAGTGATTTCCTCTAATTGAAAACCTCCTGCTACAGGGGTTCCTGTGTTTGGACATAAAGAAGGGATCAAACCATCGATATCAAAACTAATATAAACATGTTCTGGGAGTTCAGAAATAATTTCATTTACTTGATTCGACCAATGAATGCCATTGAACGTTTTTTCTTTTATGTCCCAATCAAAATAGGTTTTGATTTTTCCATTTGAATTTTCAATGAGATCGATTTCAGATTGTGCTACATCTCGAATTCCAACTTGTACCAATTTAGATAGGTTACAACAGTTTTTAACCACATTAAACATGATACTAGCATGAGACTGTTCAAAATTCTCATACCCATCTCTTAAATCTGCATGAGCATCAATTTGTAAAATACCGAAATTGGAATAGTATTCATCAAGCGCTTCAATTAATCCTAAAGGTGTAGAATGCTCTCCACCTAATACGGCAACAATTTTATTTTTTTTAATTAAATCAAGTGCTCTTTCTTTCAGGTTAATTTTCA
Source organism: uncultured Lishizhenia sp. (assembly GCA_964612725.1). GTDB lineage: Bacteria > Bacteroidota > Bacteroidia > Flavobacteriales_D > Crocinitomicaceae > UBA952. The sequence goes on from CAZTFG010000011.1 coordinate 36,777, forward strand.
TCGCCTGTTGAGCTGCATTTATATTGTCTAAAAACAAGCGAAAATCTCCAACTTCTGTTGCGCCGGATTCTAAATGTTGAATATAATCAATGGATTGCAAACAAAACTCTTCGTTAATATTCTCCCAATCTTGTGAAATGGGAGTTAAAAACACACGTGTTTGGTAAGCATTCTTAAGCAAAGGATGAAAATAATCTAATTGAGTCGATGCATCTAAAATTGCTTTAGGACCTTTACTTGTACCTTTTCCATAAGAGGCAGTTGCATCCCAAGGAACTGGGATAATGATAATATCGGCATCATTTTCTTGTACAGGAAACCCAAAAATATTCCCATTTGAAATACCAACACCATTTGGATCAAAATCAGCCATACTATTCTTTACCGTAATCAATTAATATTTCAGCACGCCTATTCAAGAATTTACCTGTTTCGGTTGTATTCAAGAATTTAGGTACTCCAGCGCCATAAAAGTTTATTTCAATCTTTTCGGGTTTTACTCCTTGTGAAATTAAATAGTTCTTAACAGTATTAGCCCTTTTTTTGGATATTTCAATGTTTCTATTTCGATCCCCAACATTATCTGAATGACCTGCAATGATAATCTTTGCATCCGGATTTGCCTTCAATAATGCGCTTATTTCATTTATTAATGACTCTTCTTGATCCAGAATGTCACTTTGCCATTTACCAAAATGAACATCAGTTAAACTTGAATATCCTTCTGGCGCATCAAAATTATAATCTTTATTAATGTATGGCTTTATGGTATCGATTATTGGTTTTATTGACAGAGAATCCTTTTTGCCGTCATTTTTTGGAGTATTATCTGCTATATTATCCTTTCCTTTTATCTTTTCAGGACATCCATTTAATTTTTCAATCCCCGGTTCATCTGGACATTCATCATAGAAATTCTTAATTCCATCTCCATCGGTATCAATGTTTTTTAAACTACGGCCCTTGATATCAACTAATGCACCTGGCTCTGTATCTAATTCAAAATCCAAATAATTAATAACCCCATCTTTATCATCATCTCCTAATTTTTTAGCTAATTCCTCTTTTTCAAGTTTCAACTTAGAATTTTCATCCTCCAAATAACGCATATCAGGATAACAAGGAGAAAATGCCCAATCATAATGTTTTTTATTTTTTCCTAAATAATAATTGACTCCTACGGTAGCATTTGCAATAAATCCATCAAATCCCCTTTTATAAACCGGACTGGTCATGTCAAAAGTATATTGTTGATAGATATGCCAAATAAATGAGGCGTCAATGTTTATCGCAATTCGCTCATTTATTTTAAATTGAGGTGTAAATCCAAATAAGAAATTAACCATGCGGTCGGATAAATCCTCTTGTTTGTTTGTTAGAATAGATAATCCACCCCCCACATGAAAAAGCAAACTTACTCGTTCTGAAAAATTCTCAAAGGTAAAAATACGACCCAAGTCAAAAACTCCTTGAATTGAAGTACGATAGTAGTTAGATTTAAAGGGTAAACTATTTCCATTTTGTCCAACAATATCATTGGCTACACGGTCATAACCGGCATCTAGTTTTAATCCAAATTTATTGTTAAACATATACCTTCCACCTGCCGAAGTATGGAAAAATGAAACGGTATTTGACCAATAACCAGGTGAATATGGTTTTACGGGGTTTGTTCCACCAAAACAAGCGTCGATGGACCAACTATTATCCGTTTTTTGGGAAAAGCCCTTGGAAGGGATAATTAGTAGGCCAACTATGAAAATGAGAAATTGTTTCATGCAGAAAATCTTTGAGAGGTAAAAATACAATTTTTTTGTTACACTTGAATGAGTAGAATGTTTGATTCGAATGGGTTAATATCCTCTAAAATTTCATCTAGATTTTTTAAACTTCCGTTTGAACAATATTGAAAAAAATGAACTACTCTTTCTTGGGTAGAGCCATTGGGGAATAATTTATCTTTGATCTGCTCAATTTGATTTAGAGAAACTGAATATTTTAAATTAGTCTGCTTTTCTAATTTTTGAATTAATTGGTTTACCGATTTTTCTATCGATTTCCATTCTGCATCAACCATTTTCGTATTGCCAGGGGCGAATTTTTCAAATAGAACTTTAGCAGATTCTTGCGCTTGATCAATTA